>NZ_OMPO01000001.1:1200000-1500000 GCF_900292035.1 Blastococcus sp. Marseille-P5729
TCATGCAGCCATTCGACCACCTCACCTGACGTAGATGTCAAGCGCTAGCCCGGACGCAGGGCCGCGAGCGCCTGCTCGGCGTCCGCCCGCGTCGCGTGCTCGTCGACGGTGGCGTGCCTGGCCCCGTCGACGACGACCGTGCCGTTGACGACGACGGTGCGGACATCGCTGCCCCGCGAGTGCATCACCAGGTCCGGCACCGGGTGCCCGCCGCGGAGGTGATGCGCACCCGATCGGTCGATGACCACCAGGTCGGCGCGCCGGCCGGGTGCGATCTGCCCCAGAAGCCCCGGCCGTCCGAGCGCAACGGAGGCGTTCGTCGCCATCCCGAGGGCGGTCTGCGCCCCGAGGAGTCCGAACTGGTCGAGGCGATCGGTGACCGGCCGCCCGTACGCGGCGTCATGATCACGCATGCCAATGGCACTGACGTAGCTGTGGAGGTGGATCGGCAGATCGCGGCGGCGCGCGAGATCCCAGCATGGACACCAGCACAGGAGTCACTACCGCTTCGACCACGTCGTCGGGCACGGGGGCGCTGCTCATGCGGCAAGGGTGCGCGCGGCGCAGCGCGAATTCTTGTCGAAAGGCGAGCGGGATGCCCAGCGGCGGCTAGCCTGGGCGCATGCAGGTCGCGCACCGGGCCGCTCCTGAGCTCGCCGGCGTGCTGCGCAGCTTCGTGGGATACCAGCACGACGGACTGCAGCCGGGCGAGCACCTCGGCATGCCCTCGACCACGCTGACCTTCGTGCTGTCGACCGACGACCCGATCGATGTCGCCTTCGGCGGGAGGCGACGCCGGTACGACGTCGTGGTCGGCGGTCTGCACACCAGTGCCGCGACCATCCACCACGGGGCGCGTCAGCGCGGGATCCAGCTGGCGATCGACCCGCTCGCCAGCCGGGCGCTGCTCGGCGTCCCCGCCTCCGAGCTCGCCGAGTCCGTGATCGACCTCGACGAGCTGTGGGGCGACCGCGCCGCCCGGCTGAGGGATGCGGCCGGATCAGCCGACTGCCTGGCGGATCAGTGTGCGGCGGTGGCCGGCTTGCTGAGCCGGGACGACGTGGACGGCGTCCGGCGGGAGGTGACCATTGCCTGGCGGCTGATACTGCGCTCCGGCGGCCGGATCGGCGTCCAGCAGCTCGCCGATTCCGTCGGCTGGTCCCGGCGTCATCTCGAGCAGGAGTTTCGCCGAGAGCTGGGCATCACCCCGAAGCAGGCGTGCCGGCTGCGCCGTTTCGAGCATGCGCTGTCGCTGGTCCGCAACGATGCTCCCCTGGCCGAGGCTGCCGTGCGCGCAGGATTCGCCGACCAGCCGCATCTGACCCGTGACTGGCGCGCGCTCACCGGTACCACGCCGCGCGGCTGGCGGCAGTCCGACCGGCTCGCATTCGTCCAAGACTCGGCGAACGCGCTGCGCCACAGTGAGAGCCATGACTGATCACAACATCTGGCCAGGATTCACCTACGACGACGCTGCCGCGGCACGCGTCTGGATGTCATCACTCGGGTTCACCGAAGGCATCGTCGTTCCCGACGCGGACGACGAGTCCCTCATCCACCACAGCGAGATGATCTGGCCCGAGGGCGGCCGGGTCATGGTGAGCAGCAGGGGACGTGACAGCAAGTTCGCAACCGACCGCGGTGCGCAGGGCGTCTACGTCGTCTGCGACGATCCCGACGCGGTGTTCGCCCGCGCGGAGGCGGCGGGCGCCGAGGTCGTCCAGGGACTCGAAGAGACCGATTACGGCTCCCGCGGCTTCGCTATCAAGGACGCTGAGGGCAACGTCTGGAGCTTCGGCAGCTACGCGGGGTGACGACGCTCAGCACCGGGTGACGGGGCGATCGAGCTCGGGGACGCCGTACACGGTGGTGAACCCGTCAGGTCGCCCCGCGCACGCGGCGTCGGCTCCGCCTTCGTATTCGATGTTCAGCACCGCCTTGCCCCGCTCGGCAAAAGGCTTCCACCCATCGCACTCGCCGAAGGCCTGGCACTGCTCGTTGACCGCGAAGTCGGCGAGGTCGACGACATCTGTCACCATCGCCGCCCCATTCTTCAGCCCGATCGACATCCCTTGCTCGTGGGCGATCCGGGCGAGTACGTCGAAGTAGGCAACAGCGTCTGCCACCGTGAGGTCGAAGCCGCTGGGATTCGCGTAGCCCTCGACATTGTCGGGGTCGATAGCGTCGAACCCCTTTGCGCGGCAGGCCTCGATGCGAGCGCGCATGATCGGCTCGAGGACGTCGATCCGTCGCACGTCAAGCCACCGCTCGCCCGGCCATCCGTCCATCGGCTCGCCGATCACCTCGGCAGGGAAGTCGGCGGAGTCGGATCGCCAGTCTTCGACGGCGCCGGCATTGAGATAGCAGACCACCTTGGCCCCAGCGTCGTGCATCTCCTGCACGGCAGCGGCAGCGGTCTCGTCGAGATCGACGTCGTACACCTCGGTGTCCTCACGCAGCGCAACCGCGCCCTGCAGCTGAATCTCCCACTGGTCAGCAGGCCGGGGAGCCCAGCGCGGCGGCTCTTGGAAGTCTCCACCGTGAGGCGCGCCCTCTCCCGTGCCGCAGGCGGCGACGAGCACCGCCATCGCCAGGAAGGCGAGGGCCTCGCGGCGAACTGCGCGGTCGGGCACATCTCGACTGTAGGGCGTACAGCGTTCCGGGCAGCGCTCCCCCGGGCGCGGGGCGGATCACGACGAACGGTGGCTACAGGACCACGCGGTAGCCTGCGGTGGATGTCAGCCCACTCAACCCCCGGAGGTTCCGCATGAAGACGTTCATGGACGCGATCGAGCGCGGCGACACAGACGCCGCGCTCGACACCCTCGCCAACGACGTCGTCTTCCGCAGCCCGGCCGTGCACACGCCATATGTCGGCAAGCGCCCGACATCGGTCATCCTCAGCGCGGTCAACGAGGTGTTCGAGGATTTCCGATACACGCGAGTCCTGGAGGACGGGGCCGACAGCGTCCTCGTGTTCGAAGCACACGTCGGCGACAAGCAGCTCGAAGGCGCCGACTTCATCCACGTGAACTCGGCCGGGCTGATCGACGACTTCACCGTGATGATCCGGCCGATGAAAGGGCTGCAGGCGGTCGTGGAGGGCATGGCCGCGGCGATTCCGTCAGCGATGCAGCGGCTTGGTGTACGCCCCGAGGAGATGAAGCAGTAGCCGTTCGTCCTAGCTGTCGGCTGGCTGAGGATCAGCAGCGCGACGCCGAGCTCGACGAGCTGCTCGATCAGCCGGCCGCGACGGCCCTGCCGCGTGGGGCTTGAACGGCGGGCCCCACCGCGTCGAGTCGAGATGCACGTGGACGTCGGCGAATGACGGAAGCAGGATCATCTCGCCGCCGTCGATCACCTCCGGCTCGACGTCCGCAGTTAGAGCGGCGGCTACCTTGCCTGCGGCACAAGCGATGTCGCGAGTGGGCCCACCCTATGGGCGGGCGACCGAGACCGTCACTTGCGCCGCTGCACCTGGTCGTAGCGCTTCTCGGCGATGCCGCGGAAGGCGTCCATGAACTCCGGTACGTCGACGACGTCGGGGTTCACGACATCGTCGTACGACGCGCCCTGGATCATCCGCTTGATCGGCACCTCGAGCTTCTTGCCCGTGCGGGTGTGCGGGATTCCTTCCACCGCGACGATCTCGTCGGGCACGTGACGCGGTGAGGCCTGCTCGCGAATCCGCTTCTTCATCTTGTCCTTGAGCTCATCGGTGAGCTCGTAGCCCTCGTTGAGGACGACGAACAGCGGCATCCAGTAGCCGCCGTCCTCCTCCTCGGCGCCGATCACCAGGGCCTCGCCGATCTCGGGCATCGACTCGATCGCCGAGTAGATGTCGCCGGAGCCCATCCGCACGCCGTGCCGGTTCAGCGTGGAGTCGGAGCGGCCGAGCACCAGGACGCTGCCGCGGTCGGTGACCTTGATCCAGTCCCCGTGCCGCCAGACTCCCTCGAAGACGTTGAAGTAGGCGTCGTGATACTTCTTGCCGTCCGGATCGTTCCAGAACCGGACCGGCATCGAGGGAATCGGCTCCGCGCACACCAGCTCACCGACCTCGTTGATGTGCGGGTTGCCCTGGTCGTCCCACGCCTCAACCTTGATGCCGAGCCCGCGCACCGGCAGCTCACCGCTCCACACCGGGACGTTCGGCGAACCCATGGCGAACGCTCCGGCGATGTCGGTGCCGCCGGACATCGAGAACAGCGGGATATCTCCGACCTTGTCCCGCACGTACTTGAACGAGTGGTCCGGGCACGGCGAGCCGGTCACGCCCATCATCCGCAGCGCCGAGAGGTCGAAGTCCTTGGCCGGATGGATGCCCTGATCCTGGGAGGCACCGAGGAAGCCCGGGCTGGTACCGAAGATCGTGACCTTGCAGCGGGCGACGACATCCCAGCAGGCCGCGGCTGTCGGCGCCATCGGGGCGCCGTCGTAGCAGACCGACGCGCCGCCGGCGGACAGCGCTCCGATCAGGCAGTTCCACATCACCCAGGACGGCGAGGTGTACCACATGAACACATCGGTGGGCTTGAGGTCCCAGTTCAGCATGAGCAGCTTGACCTGCTCGGCGAGGACGCCGCCGTGACCGTGCACGATGCCCTTGGGCAGGCCGGTCGTCCCGGAGGAGAAGAGCACCCAGAGGGGATGCTCGACGCCCACCATGAGCGGCTCGTATGGGTGGTCGCCCTCGGTCGCCTGCTCGAAGGAGATCGCGTCATCAACGCCCTTGCCGATGCGGGTGACGCCGATGACGTGCTGCACCGTCGGCAGCCCATCGCGGAGCTTCTTGACGGCGTCGCGCTGGTCGCGTTCCTTGGTGGCGAACCAGTGCCCGTCCGCGGTCACGAGCACCTTCGGCTCGAGCTGGGCGAAGCGGTCGGTGGCGGCGGCCGGCGCGTAGTCCTGTCCGACGCCCGACCAGATCGCGCCGATCGAGACAGTGCCGAGCGCCGCGACGATGGTCTCGGCGACGTTCGGCAGATAGCCCACGACGACGTCCTCGGGCTGGACGCCGAGCTCGCGGAGGGTGTGCGCGAAGGCCGAGACCTGGCGGCGGAACTCCTTCCAGGTCAGCTCGGCATAGTCGCCCTGCTCGCCGGTAGTGATCAGGGCGACGTCGTCGTCCGCACCCCTGCCCACGATGTGCGCCGCTAGGTTCAGCTTCGCACCGGTGAACCACTTCGCCCCGGGCATCTTGCGCTCGTCGATGACCTCGTCGTACTCGCCGCCGAGCTCGAAGTACTCCCAGATGGAGGCCCAGAAGTCCTCCAGGTTGTCGACCGACCACTGCCACAGGTCGTCGTAGTCGTCGACGTCGACGCCGTGCTTGTCCTTCACCCACTGCGCGTAGGCGTGGATGTTGGTGGTCTCGATGTACTCGGGCGTCGGTTGCCAGACGACCTCAGGGACGGCATTATCGGCCATGGTGGGCACCTCGTTGTGCTCGAACGTCGGATTCGCAGCCAGTCTACGAACCATGCCGCAGATCTACTCACCAGAGGGTGCTCAGGTCCGCGACCTCCTGGAAGACCGCGTCGCGGGTGACGAGGACCAATCCTTCGATGATCGTCTGGGCGGCGAGCATCCGGTCGAACGGATCGCGGTGCTCCCACGTCAGCACGCCGGCCAGCAGCGCGTGCTCGTTCGTCACGGCCAGCTCCTGCGCACCGAGCCGGCGCAGATGTGCGGCGTACCCGCGCACCAGAGCGGACGTCCCGGGCAGCTTGCCGAGCCGTTGCTTCGTGGCGATCTCCCAGGCCGATGCCGCGGAGACCCGCAACTCGGTCGACCGGTCGCGGATCGCCGTACTCGCCTCGCGGCCGAGCCGGTCAGGCTCGGTCAGCGCCCACAGGAGCGCGTGGGTGTCGAGCAGCAGCCTCACTGCTCCCACGCCGCGAGCTCGTCGTCCGGCAGGTCGTCGAAGAGCTCGTCGGGGATGCGCACGTCGACGAACCCCAGGGGGCGGACGACGTCCACCTCGAGCGGGACGAGCCGGGCGATCGGCTTGTCGCCGCGCGCCAGCACGATCTCCTCGCCCTGCTCGACGCGCGCGAGCAGGGCGGAGAAGTGCGTCTTCGCGTCGTGAACCCGTATCGTCTCCATGGCTTCAGCGTAATTAGTCCACCATGCTTAGTCCACCCGTCGCGGTCGAGTAGGGCTGTCCGGCACCGAGCGCTGCCTGCCACCGTAGATCCGCTCAGGTGTCCAGTCGGCGAAGCAGCCGGCGGAGCTGGCGGCGCTCGTCTGCGGTGAGTTGGCCGAAGAACTGCCGGGCATCTTCCGCACGCCGCGACTCGACCTCCTCAAGGACGCTGCGCCCCTGCGCGGTCAGATCGACGATCGTCGAGCGTCGGTCGGTGGGGTGCGGCGCGCGGCGCACCAGCCCCTTGGCCTCCAGGTCGTCGACCACGTCGGTGACCGATCGAGCGACGATCCGCATGCGTTCGGCGATGTCGGAGATCCGTAGCGGGTGGCTGGCCTTCTCGTCATCCGGGGTCCCGTAGGCGATCAGCCGCACGGCCCGCAGCTGGTGCGGCGTGAGGCCGTACGGCTCGGCGATGGCGTGAGTGCGACGGCGCAGGGCACGCGAGACGTGGCGCACGAGCTCGGCGAGCTCCTCGGTGTCATCGGCCACGGAATGAATCGTACAGGCGCCGCATTGACCTCATTATGAGGTAACCTCACTAAGTTCTCCGAGTCGAAAGGAGCTCTCATGGCAGAGCCATTCCTTCCCGGAGGTGGCGGGCCCCCGATGCGCGGCCCCGCCCGGGTCGACCCCGCTGACGTCGCTCAGCTGGCGCAGTCCCCGGTCTCGATGCGCCGCATCGCGGCACTCTTCACGCCGCATCGCGCGGCGATCACGCTGGTCGTCGCCCTCATCGTCACCTCCTCGGTCATCTCCCTCGCCCAACCGTTCCTCGTGCGGGCCGTCATCGACGACGCCCTGCCGCACGCCGACACCCGCCTGCTGGTGTGGTGCGTCGCCGGCATGGTCGGCATCGCCGTTGCCGCGAGCGTGCTGGGCGTGTGGCAGACGTGGCTGTCGACCAAGGTCGGTCAGCAGGTCATGCACCGCATGCGGGTCGACGTCTTCGACCACCTTCAGCGCCAGTCGATGGCCTTCTTCACCCGAGAGCGCAGCGGCGAGGTCCAGTCCCGGCTGACCAACGACATCAGCGGCATGCAGAACGTCGTGACCACCACCGCGACCTCGATCGCCTCCAATCTCACGACCGCCGTCGGCACCGCTATCGCGATGGTCGCGCTCTCCTGGCGACTGTCGCTGCTCTCGCTCGTCGTCCTGCCACCGGCGATCTACATCAGCCGCAAGGTCGCGATGGTGCGTCGTGACAAGACGACCGAGCTGCAGCGGCGACGAGCCGACCTGCAGTCACAGATCGAGGAGCGGCTGTCGGTGTCGGGCGCGCTGCTGGTGAAGACCCTCGGCGCGACCACGCAGTCCAGCGACCGGTTCCGCGACGCCTCCGGCGACATCGCGGAACTCGAGGTCAAGTCCCAGCTGGCCGGCCGCTGGCGGATGGCGACGATGACGATCATCTTCGCGACCATTCCCGCGCTGATCTACCTGGCCGCCGGGTTCCCCGCGACCTCCGGCGGTATGAGCATCGGAACCCTGGTGGCCTTCAGCGCGCTGCAGGCCACGATCTTCCGGCCGATCCTCGGCCTGCTGAACGTGGGCGTGCAGTGGGTGTCGTCGATGGCGCTGTTCAGCCGGATCTTCGGCTATCTCGACCTCCCGGTCGACGTCCCGGCCCCCAAGAACCCGGTCCGTCTGGACCTGGATGCAGTGCGCGGCGAGGTCGCCTTCGAGCGGGTCGGCTTCCGCTACGCCGGCTCGGACGTCGACGCGCTCCGCGACATCGACCTGCGGGTGCCGGCCGGAGGCTCCCTGGCCCTGGTCGGCGAGACTGGCTCGGGCAAGAGCACACTGGCCGCACTCGCCTCACGCATCTACGACCCGACCGCCGGCCGAGTCACGATCGACGGCATCGACGTCCGGCACCTCTCACCTGAAACGCTCGCCGCCATCGTGGGGGTCGTCACCCAGGAGGCCTATCTGGTGCACGCGACCATCCGGGAGAACCTGCTGCTGGCCAAGCCGGGCGCTACCGAGGCGGAGCTGTGGCGCGCGCTCGGCGCCGCCCAGATCGCCGACCTGGTCGCCTCGCTGCCCAAGGGCCTGGACACGGTGGTCGGATCCCGCGGGCACCGGTTCTCCGGAGGCGAGAAGCAGCGCCTGGCCATCGCCCGCACACTGCTGCGCGACCCCAAGGTGCTGGTGCTCGACGAGGCGACCTCAGCGCTCGACAACGACACCGAGCGCGAGCTGCAGGCGGCGCTCGACCGGCTGGTGGAGGGGCGAACGACGATCACGATCGCGCACCGACTGTCGACCATCGAAGCAGCCGACCGGATCGCCGTGCTCTCCCACGGCAAGGTGGTCGAGACCGGCACCCACGACGAGCTGCTCGCGTATGGCGGGCGCTACGCACACCTCGCCGGCGAGCAGCTCGCGATCGTCTAGCGCAGGTGGGGCCTCCGGGTCCGCGCCGAGCTGATCGCGTCTGCCGACCCGTCCGGGGCGCGCGATACGCTCGCCTCATGATCGGCTGGACCACGGCCTTCATCAATCTCCCGGACGGGGACCTCGACGAGTCCGCCGCATTCTGGGAGGCGGTGACCGGCTACACCCGCTCAGCAAGCCGCGGGCGCAACGGCGAGTTCTCTACTCTCGAGCCTCCCGAGGGATCGGCCTACCTGCAGGTGCAGGAGGCCGGCTCGGGCCAGAGCCGGATCCACATCGACCTCCACGTCGACGACGTCGATGCGAGCGCGGATCGCGCGGTCGCGCTCGGGGCAAGGCAGCTTCATCGCGCGGACTTCGTCTGCCTGCTCTCCCCCGGCGGCTTGCAGTTCTGCCTCGTGAGCGGCGGCGGCGGCACCGTCCCGCCGGCGATGCACTGGCCGGACGGCACCAGCAGCATGGTTAACCAGGTGACGATCGACATCCCCGCCTCGATCTGGGTCGAGGAGACGGCATTCTGGAGCTCGTTGACCGACTGGCCGTATCACAACCGCACCAATGAGGATTTCCGGGTGCTACACGCAGATCCCGGTTTCGCGCTGCGGCTGCTGATGCAGCGTGACGCCAAGCTGCGACGCGTCGCCGCCCACCTCGACGTCGGCGCCACCAGCCGCAATGCCGAGGTGATACGGCACATCGAGCTGGGCGCGGCCGAGATCGAGGAGCTCGATGGCTGGTCTCGGATGATCGACCCGTCCGGGGTGCCCTACTGCATCACCGACCGCGACCCGCTCACCGGCCGCCTCGGCTAACCCCGCCCTGGCTGATCTCGCCGCGGCTGAGTCTCGCGGCGGCATCCTCGGATCGCCGGAGTGGTTGGGTGCTTGCCTGAGCGCCGTCCTGCGTGCACAGCTGAGCACCCGACCGGTGACGACGGGGCCTCAGGCTCGCACGGTGTTCGCTAGCTTCTCCAGCAGAACGTCGGCCTCGTCGTCGGTGATGGTCAGCGGCGGGGCGACGATCAGGGCGTCGTTCACACCGCCGGTCGTCGGATAGAGAATCAGCCCGTTCGCCGCGGCCCGCGCCGCCACCTCCCGGGCCAGCACGCCTTGCGGGTCCGGCGCCCTGCCGGTCGCCTTGTCGGAGCTCAGCTCGATCGCTTGCAGCATCCCGAGGCCGCGGGCATCGACGACCAGGTCGCTGCGCTGCTGGATCTCGGCCAGGCCTGCGGCCAGACGCGGCGCGACTCGGGCAGCGTTCTCCAGCACGCCCTCCTCGCGGACCACCCGCAGCACCGCGAGCGCGGTGGCCGCCGACAGCGGGTTGCCGGCGTAGGTGTGGCCGCCCAGGATCCGTCCCGAGCCGGCGCGCAGCTGCTCGTGCACACGCGGGCTGACCAGCGCCGCGGCAATCGGCGTGTAGCCCGCCCCCAGGCCCTTGCCCATCACCGCGATGTCCGGCCGGACGCCGAACTGCTCAGCCGCCATCGCCGTCCCGCAGCGACCCATCCCGGTCATCACCTCGTCGGCGATGAACAGGCCCCCGAACTCGTCGCACAGCTCCTGCAGGCCTGGCAGATAGCCGGCCGGCGGCACGGTGGCCCCCATCGTGGCCCCGCCCACCGGCTCGACGACGATGCCCGCGAGGGTCTTGTCGTACTTCTCGAACAGCAGCCGGGCGGTGGCGAGCATGCCCGCCGTCCACTCGCTGTCGGAGCGGTCCCCACGATCACGGTAGGCGTACGGCTCCGGGAGTGACGGGAAGTCATGCACCAGGTTGAGGACCGCGTCCCGGCGTGCATTGCCCGACAGGCTCAGCCCGCCGAGGGTGTTGCCGTGGTAGCCGCGGCGGAAGGACAGGAACCAGGTGCGCTTGCGGTCGCCCCGCTCGCGATGGAACTGTACTGCGAGCTGGATCGCGGCCTCCGTCGCCTCTGAGCCCGAGCCGACGAACCACGCCGCGTCATATCCCGTGAACATGCACAGCGCGTCGGCCAGCTCGCGGAGCGGCTCGGTCGTGAATGCCGTGCGGTGCGCGAAGGTCAGCCGCGACGCCTGGTCACAGATCGCTCGGACGACGCGGGGGTGACCATGACCGATGTTGCTCACGATCGCGCCGGAGCAGCCATCGAGATAGCGCTTTCCTGCTACATCGGTGATCCAGACGCCTTCAGCGCGCACCGCGGTCGGCATCGGCGGGCCATTCAAGTCGTTCTGCAGCAAGCGACCAGACACGCTATCTCCTCCACGACCAGATGACCTTGGCCGTGATCATCCCGCATTCCGGCGCTCGTGGCAGAGTGAGCGCATGAACGCACTCGAGAATCTGTTCGGACTGGGCGGCAAGGTCGCGATCGTCACCGGCGGTAGCCGGGGCATCGGCATGATGGCCGCGCGCGGCCTGCTGGACGCGGGCGCCCGCGTCTACATCGTCTCGCGCAAGGCGCAGGCGGTAGAGGAGGCGGTGTCAGAGCTCTCCGCGCACGGCGACGTCCTGGGGCTCTCTGCCGACCTCTCCAGCGCCGAGGCATGCACGGAGTTCGCGGCCGAGATCGCCGGGCGCGAGGACTCCCTCGACATCCTGGTCAACAACGCTGGTGCGACCTGGGGCGCCGACCTTGGCAGCTTCCCGGTCGAGGCCTGGGACAAGGTCTTCGACATCAACGTCAAGGCGCCGTTCTTCCTCACCGAGGCGCTCCTGCCGCTACTGGAGAAGAATGCCACCCAGGACGATCCGAGCCGTGTGGTCAACATCGGGTCCATCGACGGCATCCACGTGCCGCGGCACACTGCCTTCCCGTACGGGCCGAGCAAGGCCGCGATCCACCAGCTGACGCGGGTGCTGGCCTACAACCTGGGCGATCGGTACATCACCGTCAACGCCATCGCGCCAGGACCGTTCGAGTCGAAGATGATGGCCGCGACGCTCGCGGCGAAGGGAGACGCCATCGCAGCGTCCTCCCCGCTCGGCCGGATCGGGCGGCCCGACGACATCGCCGGCACCGTCGTGTACTTCTCGAGCCGCGCGGCGGCCTATGTCACCGGCAGCGTCCTGGCGGTGGACGGCGGCATCGCGACCACCGCGGGACGCGACACCGACTGAGCGGGCCCGTTACGAAAGCGCCCGAGCGTGTGGGACGGCGTCGTCCGCTGGACGATCCCGAACGCAACAATCGTCCGCGAACCACCTTCGCACCACGGCCAAGAGTCCGGACTTTTGCACCACGGCCTAGCCGATCGCGGGCGGGGTGTTGCCGTACTTCTGGCGTACCTTGCCCAGGTGGCCGACTGCGATCGTTCCGGCACCAGCAGCAAGGAGCATCGCGAGGATGTCGGAGAACACGCCGCCGCTGGTGAGCAGCAGCGCGACGGCCGCGGCACCTCCGGCCGCGCCGACGGTCTTCCACTGCGACTTGACGTAGTCATTGACCGGCTTGCCCGCGGCGCCTCGAGACTTGGCTGCCTTGTCGAGCAGGAGCAGGTATCCGGCGTTCCCGGCGACGGCCAGGATTCCGGCGACCGCGACGATCACGGCAATCAGGTGGATCATGACTCGTTCAACGAGACTCGGCACCCGGTTGTTCCGGGCGCGGTTACGACCCAGCGAGGTGCCAGCGGTTTGTCTCACCGGGATCGGTGCGCACAGCGCCACGCTGCTGAAGCAGCTCGATGTGCGAGACCGCCTCGCCGAGCGCGGCTCGCCGCTCCGGGAATTGGAAGGTGCTCCACGGCCGGGTCCAGGTCAGCCGCTGGGAGATCTCCCACGTGGTGACGCCCGGCTGGTCACGAACGATCTCCACCAGCTCGGCCAGCCGCTCCTCGTGGTGCTCAGCCAGCTCCTCGGCGCGGGCGCGAATGCCGGCGTACCGGTACTCGTGACCCGGCAGACCCTCCAGGTCGGCGATGGTGTCGGCGACCTTCGCCACCTTGGTGAGCGAGTCGAGGTACTTCGCCAGCGCATCCGGCGGGTTGTTGGAGTGCACGGAGATGTTCGGCGTAATGCGTGGCAGGACGTGGTCACCGGTGAACATCACCTTGCGGCCGGCGTCCACGAAGCACATGTGTCCGGGAGTGTGGCCCGGCGTCCAGACGCCGTCGAGCTCCCAGCCGGGCAGGTCCAGGCGCTGGCCGTCCTCGACGAGGATGTCCGGCGGCGAGTGATCGACGAACTTGCGGAAGTCGCCGACCTCTCGCTGCATGTGCTGGCGCTCGTCGTCCGGGACGCCGTGCTGGACGCCGTGGAAGTCGGCCTCCATCTGCCAGTGGACCTCCTGACCCGGGTCGATCATCAGCGTCTGCGCCTCGGCGACGTGCAGCACGATCCGCGCGCCGGTCTCCTCGCGGAGTCGTTTGGCCAGCCCGAAGTGGTCGGGATGCACGTGCGTGACGAGCACGTCCTTGATGTCCCCGATCGCGTAACCGCCCTGCCGCAGCCCGGCCTCGAGCGCGTCGTAGGACTTCTGGTCGTTCCATCCGGCATCGATGATCGCGATGCCGTCTGTCAGCTCGAGGACGTAGACCAGCACGTACCGCAGCGGCCGGATCGGGATCTCAACCGGAATCGACCACAGGCCCGGCTGGACCTCCTCGACCGGCGGCAGGACCCGATCGACCCACGCCTGCTTCTGCTTGTGTCCGGTGACCTCCGCAGCCATCTGAACTCCTTCGGGTCGGGATTCCAGCCGACGTTACGCCCCACCCGAACCGGGATCATTAGCACCCCTCACTAAATCGGCGACCGGCCGAGCGGCGCGGCGGCACTTGAGTTGTCCACAGGCACGGACGGGCGGTCGACACCGGGCGGCGTGGCTGCGACTCTGAGGCCACTGGCGATCGTCGTCCGAGCAGAGGAGCGCCACCGTGCCCTACGACAACTACGCCTGGCCCCCGCCGCCGTCCGGGCCGTCGGCCCAACCCGGGGACTTCGGCTGGCTCTTCATCGTGGACGTCGGCGTCACCGTGTTCATGGTGCTCGGGCCGTCGCTGGCCGGTTACGCCGGCTGGGGCCTCTACGCGTTCGTGCTGATCGGGCTGATCCTCGGGAGTGTGCTTGTCGATCTGTCGCGCTCGGTGCAACGGGCCGCGAGCGTGGTCGGCGCGCGCACGCTGGTGCTGCACGGCCTGGCGTGGGTGGCGATGGCGGCCATCGGGTACTTCCTGCCCGACTCGGACGACGTCGGCACCGGCTCGCTCTACACCGCCTCGTTCGGCGCGCTGCACGACAGCCCGGACGACGCGCTCCGATTCACCGGCACGGCCGCCGCGTACGCGGTGGGCGCCCTGCTGCTGATGGCGGTGGCGACGACCTGGTCGCTGTCCCGAGACAAGCGGCGGGCCGCTGCAACTGACATCGGCAACCCGCCCGACCCAGGCGATCCGCTCTGCGCGGACGACGTGGCAGCCGGCGAGGACTCGCCCGGTGGTGCGCCGTAACAGGATCGCTAGTTCCAGGACTCCAGGCGGGCGACGTCCTCCCAGGTCGAGATGTACTCCTGATAGGCAGTCAGCGCCTGCTCCAGGTCGCCGTCCTTGAGGTGGGCGATCGAGTCGGAGGCCAGGGCCATCGAGTCGTCGCCATCCTCGCTGAGGCTGACGACGAGCGGTCCGAGCGAGCCGTAGTCGAGCTCGACCATCGAATCCTGATCGAAGGTGCCCAGCCAGCGCACGGCGACGTCGAGATCAGAGATGAACGGAGTGGCGCCGAAGGTGTCGGTGATCAGCGCGTAGGCCTCTTCTCCCCGGCGGACGGCGGTCGCCACCGGCGCTCGGTAGACCAGCGACTCGAGGTCCGCGGTGGGAACGGCGTCCTCACGGCAGAACAGCAGCGACCACCAGAACGGCACGTCCCAGCTCGCGGTGAGCATGTGGTCCTTGGCATCGGACCCGCGGGTGGCGCGCGGCCGCAGCTGGCGTCCGGCTGCCTGGCGCCGTACGGCCCGGCCGAAGGTGAGGTCGCTGAGCGGGAAGGGCAGCGCCCACTCCGAGTCGATGATCGCCTGCAGGGCGCGCGAGTGGGTGTCCAGCGGGCACACCACGAGGTTGCCGGACCACTCGGCGACCAACGCCTCCTCGTCGACCTCGAGCCGCCCGAAGTCCAGACGCGTGCTGATCACGGCCTGCAGCATGGCGCCGCGCTCACGCTCAAGCGATCCGGTGGCCCGCTCGCGGTTGGCATACCGCATCCACCGGGCCCGCTCGGCCGGGTGGAAGGCCCACACGGGCTCGTACACCCGCAGCGAGCTCTTGTACGAAACGAACACGTTCTGACGATAGTGCGCGCAGCGCTCCGGTAGCCGGATTTCGCCCTGAGCGCAACCTGTGGCCGTGACACGCATTCCAAAGGGGTCGCACCAGGTGGGCGAAGCGAGGAAAGACAGGTAGTCTTGTCGGCACGATATGACTAATGGATCCGGGGCAGCAGTTTTCCTGCGCCCCGCACTGCGTATGAGGGGGTCGAGCCATGGGGCGCGGCCGTGCAAAGGCAAAGCAGACCAAGGTCGCTCGCGAGCTGAAGTACTTCTCGCCGGACACTGACCTGAGCGCATTGCAGCGCGAGCTGGGTGGGGCGGCAGCCACCACCAGCGAGGCGGACTACGACGATGATCCGTACGCGGATCTCGCCGACAAGTACGCCGACTACGACGACGAGCCCGGTTCAGGCCGGCGTTCCGTAGGCTGATCTAGTCACTCCCGGCGTACGCCGGTCATCTGAAGACAACGTCGGGCCGGACGGCCCGACGTTCGTACGTCTCTCCACCTGCGCAGGTGGTCAGGCGTGGGTGCCGACGAGCGTGGTCGGATTCCCGTCGCCAGCCGTGACCTCGCCGCAGACCCACGAGTCGATCCCTGCTTCGATGAGGTGCTCGAGTGCGAGGTCGGCGTCCGCCTGCGGCAGGACGGCGATCATCCCGACGCCTACGTTGAAGGCTCGCTCGGCCTCGTCCTGCGCGATGCCGCCGGCGCGCGCGATCAGCTCGATCACCGGCGGCACCGACCACGTGGACCGGTCGACCGTAGCGGCCAGGCCAGGCGGCAGCACCCGCGGCAGGTTGCCCGGAATCCCACCGCCGGTCACGTGGCACATCGCGTGGACGTCGGCCTTGGGCAGCAGGCTGAGCAGCGGCAGGGTGTAGATGCGGGTCGGCTCGAGCAGCACCTCCCCGAGCGGACGATCCAGCTCCTGCGGTGTGGCGTGCAGATCGAGGCCGGCGTCCGCGACGACCTTGCGGACCAGGCTGTACCCGTTGGAGTGGAAGCCCGAGGACGCCATCGCGACCAGCACGTCGCCGGCCCGCACCCGCTCTGGTCCGAGGACGTCGTCCGCCTCGACGATGCCGGTCGCGCAGGCCGCGACGTCGTACTCGTCGGAAGCCATCAGCCCCGGGTGCTCGGCGGTCTCACCACCGACCAGCGCCGTCCCGGCCATCCGGCACCCGTCGGCGATGCCGCCGACGATCGCGGCGATGCGCTCGGGCACCACCTTGCCGCACGCGATGTAGTCCTGCAGATAGAGGGGTTCGGCACCGCACACGACCAGGTCATCGACGACCATCGCGACGAGGTCCTGCCCGATCGTGTCGTGCTTGTCGAGCTGCTGGGCGATGGCGATCTTGGTGCCCACACCGTCGGTCGACGAGGCCAGCAGCGGCTGGCGGTACTTGGCCACGTCGAGCCGGAAGAGCCCCGCGAACCCGCCGAGCCCACCGACGACTTCGGGGCGGGTGGCGGTCGCGACCTTGGACTTCATCAGTTCGACGGCGCGATCACCGGCCTCCAGGTCGACGCCTGCTGCGGCGTACGTCGCTGACTTCGAAGCCTCGGTCATAGGACACCTTTCTCGCACCTGCTCGTCTCTCCAGTCTGCCGCACGGCGTGGGTCACAGCCGGACGCGGTGGCTCCCCGCCCGCTGGGCCCGGATGCGGTGGCTTTCACCCCGCTACGAGCGATCTAGCGTGGTACAACCCACCGCGAGCAACCCACTACGATCGGGGCATGGCTCTCTTCTCCTCCGTCACCGAGGCACCGCGCGACCCGATCCTGGGGCTCACCGAGGCGTTCAACGCCGACGACAACCCGCAGAAGGTCAACCTCGCCGTCGGGGTGTACTACGACGACGACGGCAAGATCCCGCTGCTGGAGTGCGTGCGGGCCGCCGAGCAGCAGCTTGCCGCCAACCCCTCCGCCCGTGGCTACCTACCGATCGACGGCATGAAGGCCTACGACAACGCGGTGAAGTCGTTGGTGTTCGGCGAGGACGTCGATCCCGACCGCATCGCGACGGCGCAGACCCTCGGCGGCACGGGCGCGCTGAGGGTGGGAGCCGACTTCCTGCGGCGCCTCTACCCCGGCGCGAAGGTACTGCTCAGCGATCCGTCCTGGGAGAACCACCGCGGCGTGTTCAGCACCGCCGGCTTCGACGTCGAGACCTACCCCTACTACGACGCGGACGCTCGCGGCGTCCGCGTCGACGACATGCTAAGCACCCTGTCGCAGGCCGCGGCCGGCACGATCGTCGTCCTGCACGCCTGCTGCCACAACCCGACCGGCTACGACCTGACCGATGAGCAGTGGGACCAGGTCGTTGCGGTCGTGCAGGACCGCGGTTTGGTGCCCTTCCTCGACATGGCCTACCAGGGCTTCGGCGACGGCATTGCCGAGGACGGCGCGGTCATCGGCAGGTTCGCCGCGGCCGACATCGACTTCCTCGCGGCCACCTCGTTCTCGAAGAACTTCAGCCTCTACGGCGAGCGGGTCGGCGGTCTGTCGGCATTCTGCTCGGACCCCGAGGAGGCCAAGCGGGTGCTGTCGCAACTGAAGGTGCTGATCCGCACCAACTACTCCAACCCGCCCACGCACGGGGCCGCGGTGGTGTCGACGGTGCTCACGGACGACGCGCTGCGAGCGAAGTGGCAGACCGAGCTCGCGGGCATGCGCGACCGGATCCGGGATGTGCGCTCGTCGCTGGTCGAGGGCCTGCAGGCCGCTGGAGTCACCGACGACGTCGAGTACATCACGACCCAGCGCGGCATGTTCTCCTACTCGGGGTTGAGCAAGGAGCAGATGGAGCGGCTGCGCTCGGAGTTCGGCGTGTACGGCACCGACACGGGCCGCATCTGCGTGGCGGCGATCAATAAGGGCAACATCGACCACGTGGTCAAGGCGATCGCCGCCGTCCTCCAGCGGACCCATTGATGGCCGAGCCGACTGCACACGAGCTCCGATGAGCCGGAATCGCTCTCGCTACTGTTGATTCCTGCAGCGCTGACCAACGCCGGCATCGGGCCCTACCGCGCGCAGGCGTGGCTGGCCGGCGCCGCGGTCTGGGTATTGATCGCGGCTATCCCGGCGTGCGGCGGCGCCGTCCTGGCTATGACGTTCAACGACCTCGGACCGCAGGTGCGCCGCTGGCATGCAGTCGCGATCGTGGCGGGTGCTGTCGCGGTGGCCGGGGTCTGGCTGTTGACCCTGATTTTGGCCGGGCGCTCCGACGGCGAGCTGGACGTCTTCTCCCCCGGGCTGCTGTCGTTGACGTTCGGCGTCGGCCTCGCGATCGCCGTGTTGCTAGCAATCACGACCCACCCGATTGCGGGCTGACGCGCTCCCTGCAGCGAGCGCGTCATTCCAACATCGACGAGGGTCAGGGGCGGCGGACGGCGTCCTCGGCGCCGCCGGATGCCTCCAACGACGGCAGGCCGTCCACGGGATCGGTGTCCACCCGACGCTGGACGCCTTCCAGCACGTGCTTGCCGATCAGGTCGGACGACGGGAGATCGATCGGGTACTCGCCGGTGAAGCACGCGGTGCAGAGCCGGGATGAGGGCTGCTCGGTCGCCCGGACGAGCTGCTCCACCGACACATATCCGAGTGAGTCCGCGCCGATCGTGGTGCGGATGCCGTCGACGTCGAGGCCGTTGGCGATCAGCTCGGCACGGCTGGCGAAGTCGATGCCGTAGAAGCAGGGCCACTTCACCGGCGGCGACGAGATTCGCACGTGCACCTCGACCGCGCCGGCCTCCCGCAGCATCCGCACCAGGGCCCGCTGGGTGTTGCCGCGTACGATCGAGTCGTCGACGACGACCAGCCGCTTGCCGCGGATGACATCACGCAACGGGTTGAGCTTCAGGCGGATGCCGAGCTGCCGGATGGTCTGCGAGGGCTGGATGAAGGTGCGGCCGACGTACGCGTTCTTGACCAGTCCCTGTCCGTAGGGGATGCCGGACTCCTCGGCGTAGCCGATCGCGGCCGGGGTACCCGACTCGGGCGTCGGGATGACCAGGTCGGCATCGACCGGATGCTCACGGGCGAGCCGGCGTCCGATCTCGACGCGGGCGGCGTGCACCCCGCGACCGGCGATCGTGGTGTCGGGCCGGGCGAGGTAGACGTACTCGAAGACGCAGCCCTTGGGCTCGGGGGTGGCCCAGCGTGCGGAGCGCAGCCCGTCATCGTCGATGGCGATCAGCTCGCCGGGCTCGACCTCACGCACGAACGAGGCGCCCACGATGTCGAGGGCGGCGGTCTCCGACGCGACGACCCACCCGCGCTCGAGGCGGCCGAGCACCAGGGGCCGGACGCCGTGCGCATCGCGCGCGGCATAGAGGGTGTGCTCGTCACAGAAGACGAGCGAGAACGCCCCGCGCAAGGTGGGCAGCAGTTCGATCGCGGCGGCCTCGATGCTCAGGTCCGGCCGGCTGGCCAGCAGCGCCGTGACCAGGTCGGAGTCGGTCGACGTGCCCCTCATGCCGGGGACGCCATACTCGGCGGCACGCTGGGCGAGCTCGGTGGTGTTGACCAGATTTCCGTTGTGGCCCAGCGCGATCGACGTGCCGGTCGACGTGGTGCGGAAGGTCGGCTGTGCGTTCTCCCACTTCGACCCGCCGGTCGTCGAGTAACGGCAGTGGCCGACGGCGATGTGGCCGCGCAGGCTGGTGAGGGTCGCCTCGTCGAACACCTGGCTGACCAGGCCGACATCCTTGTAGATCACGATCTGCGAGCCGTCGCTGACCGCGATTCCGGCAGCCTCCTGGCCGCGGTGCTGCAGCGCGTAGAGGCCGTAGTAGGCGAGCTTGGCGACATCCTCCCCAGGCGCCCAGGCGCCGAAGACGCCACATTCCTCGCGGGGTTCGTCGTCGATCTCGCGGGGCGTGAGGGCTGGCTGCACGATGGGACTCCTGGAGGGCAGAGGGCCGCGGCGAGCGGAAGTCTTGCCTGTCGAGTCTACGACCGCGGGACTGCGTCCGGCACCGATAGCGGCTGTGGCCTGCGACCCTTCAGCGAGAATCGAGAAGCGCAGCGACCGCGTCCGGACGGCCCGCGGCGTATGCCGCGACGACGAAGGCGTCGGAGATCTCGCGACGACCGCCTTGGACGGCGCCGCTGGTGAGCTGCATCGTGCCAGTGGCCCGTCGGTAGCGCGGCACCCCCAACGGTGGACGTCCGCGCGGAAAGCTCTGGTGGTCGACCGGCCGAACGCTGATGCTGCGCAGCGTGGGCTCGACGACCTGCCGGATCTGCCCCCACGGCACGTGCGTGGTGGACCAGAACACGTGCGTCGTGACCCCGTCGGGCGCGATGCGGATCCAGGGCACAGAGGCAGTCCGCCACGCGTAGTAGGCGGTCGCCACGCCGACGAGGATGACGACGATCCCGATCACGAGCGTCACCGTACGCAGCACGCCGTCCAAGCCACCCACGTCGGTCAGGATCAGCATTCCCTGCAGGACGGCGAGCAGCGCGATCACGCCGAGGACGACGACGCCGGTGCGCTGCGATCGGGGGTATCCGGGAAACTCGTCCCGCGGGTGGACGATGCGTCTCCGCAGTCGCGGATCCGCAGCCGTAGGACCGCCGCTTACCGCGGAGATCGGCATGCCGAACGCATCTGCGGCGTAGGCCTGCAGCGCGCAGAACAGCTCCGCACGTTGCTCGGCACGGACGACGCCCAGATCGAACCCGCACCCGTGCCGGTTCACGACGGGATACCTGACCATCCGTGGGTCGATGATCGACCTGTCCACCGGAACGATCCGCAGGACCTCGCGCGCCAGGTCGGTCTCAACCCAGATGCACCGGATCTGCTGCCAGGTCAGCAGCTGCCGTGACGAGCCGTCAACGAGGTCGATACCGTCGGCCCGCACGTCGACGCCGCTGTCTCGGAATGCGCCTCGCCCAGCCACCCACGCCAGCCACAGAATCGGCAGCGGTGTCAGCCCGATGAGCAGGTTCGGCGACGTGGCGGACTGCAACGACAGCCAGGTCCACCCCCAGGCCAGGATTGCCGCCCCCGCCAGGAGCAGGAATGCGAGCGCGGCGAGCAGGAGACGACGGCCGGTCGAGGCTGCGCGCACCCGCACGGTCCCTGGCGATCCCGCTGTCACGGTACCGAGCACTGGTACCGCGGTGGCCGACCTGCCGCGGTCAGCTACGCTTCGCGCCGAGCCAGGCAACCAGACACAGCACGCTCGCGCTGCCGAAGAGCACCATGCCGACCAGGCCGATCGGCATGAACCCGAAGCCGCCGTCCTGCTCGGGCCTGGTGGAGTCGCCGATCCCGGTGAAGAAGTAGCCCAGGCTAATCAGGGCAAGGACGCCGGTGACGGCGGAGAGCAGCAGGTAACCCGACCGGCCTCCGCCGCGCCCTCCACCGATCGATCCGCCGTCGTCCGCACCGCCGACGCCCAGCCAGATGCCCACCGCGACGGCCACGGCGCCGAACAGCGCGACCAGCAGGCCGTTGAGTGCCTGGTCTGGATTGCTGGCAGCGCCGAAGATCCCTGACCCCGCGACGAGCGCCCCGAAGAACAGCGCCGTCACGGCGATCAGGATCCGCATGTACCGGTTCACTCGGCCGGCTCCACGAGGGGCAGGACGGAGTTGAGGTCCGCGCGAGTGCCGCTGGTGGAGACGAGGCCGTCGGCGACGGCGTCCGCCCAAGGCATCCGGCCGGTGGCGAGCATCAGCCAGGTACCCGGTGCCATCTCGACGACGTTCGGCGGCGTGCCGCGGCGGTGATCGAGGCCGGCGATGCACTGGACCGCGACGTACGGCGGAATCCGCAGCTCGACCGAGCCGCCGGGATGGGATGCTGCGAGATACCGTGCCGTGGCGCGGACCGCGCTCGCGACCACCGGCCGCGGCGGCTCGCCGCCACCGGCAAGCCACGCCTCGACCGGAGCGAGGAGCTCGCGGACCTCGGCGGCGGACAGCGCCTTACGCTGCGACATCGCGCTGCTACCCGAGGTGGGCTCGCGCGTTGCGGAACATCCGCAGCCACGGGCTCTCGTCGTCCGGATTGCCGCTGGTCCAGGACATCTGGATGTTGCGCTGAACCCGCTCGGGGTGCGGCATCATCGCGGTGAACCGGCCGTCCGGCGTGGTGACCGCAGTGAGTCCGTCGGGTGAGCCGTTGGGGTTGGCCGGGTAGCGCATCGCCACCTCGCCCCCTGGATGCACGTAGCGCAGAGAGCGGACGACGTCCGCCTCGCTGCCCTGGTGCCGGAAGTCGGCGAAGCCCTCGCCGTGTGCGACGGCGATCGGCATCCGGCTGCCGGCCATGCCGGCGAAGAAGACGGACGGCGAGTCGAGCACCTCGACCAGCGACAGGCGCGCCTCGTATTGCTCCGAGAGGTTGCGGGTGAACCGCGGCCATGCCTGCGCCCCGGGGATCAGCTCGGCGAGCGCGGCAAACATCTGGCAGCCGTTGCAGATGCCCAGACCGAACGTGTCCGGGCGGTGGAAGAACTCGCTGAAGGCGTCGGTGAGTCGCGGGTTGAACAGTACCGAGCGCGCCCAGCCCTCCCCCGCGCCGAGGGTGTCGCCGTACGAGAAGCCGCCGCAGGCGACGAGGCCGGCGGCGTCCGCGAGGTCGAATCGGCCGGACTGCAGGTCGGTCATGTGGACGTCGATCGCGTCGAAGCCGGCGGTGTGGAAGCCGAACGCGGTCTCGACGTGGGAGTTCACGCCCTGCTCGCGCAGGATCGCGACCTTGGGGCGGGCGCCGAGGTTCAGATACGGCGCGGCGATGTCATCGGTGGGATCGAAGGCGGTGACGACCTCGAGCAGCGGGTCGGCGACCCCCCGTTCGGAGTCCGCGCAGTCAGGGTTGTCCCGCAGCCGACTGATCCGCCAGGACACCTCGTCCCAAGCGCGGTACAGTTCCTCGAACGGCTCGTCGATCCCTTCAGCGCCGGCGATCCGGACTCGGATCCGCTCGCGATCGCTGGGCGTGGCGACCGTCGAGGTGAGGTCGCCGAGGCCATGCTTCTGCAGCACTGCGGTCACGGCGGCGGCATCCTCCTGGCGGATCTCGACGACCGCGCCGAGCTCCTCGGAGAGCAGCGTCGGCACCGACGGAACGGCGACGTCGAGGCCGCAGCCCGAGGCGAAGGCCATCTCGCAGAGCGTCGCCCAGAGTCCGCCGTCCGACCGGTCGTGGTACGCGGTGATCAGTCCGGCTGCGCGCAGCTCGTTGACCGCCGTGACCAGACTGACAAGCCGCTGCGGATCGTCGAGATCGGGGACCTCGCGGCCGAAGCCGCCGTTCACCTGCGCGGCGATCGATCCAGCCATGCGGTTCTTGCCCGCGCCGAGGTCGATGAGCAGCAGCTCGGAGCGTCGGCCGCATCCTGCACTCGTCAGAAGCGGGGTGAGGGTGCCGCGGACGTCGTCCAGGGCGGAGAAGGCGGTCACGACGAGAGAGACCGGCGAGGTGACCTGCTTGGCGGTATCGCCGTCCTGCCAGCGGGTGCGCATCGAGAGCGAGTCCTTGCCGACCGGCACCCCGATGCCGAGCGCCGGGCACAGCTCCATCGCGACGGCGTGCACGGTGTCGTGCAGGGCGGCGTCCTCGCCGTCCTCGCCGCAAGCCGCCATCCAGTTGCACGAGAGCTTCGTGCCGCGCAGCTCGAACGGGGCCGCGAGCAGGTTGGTGATCGCCTCGCCAACTGCCATCCGGCCGGACGCCGGGGCATCGACCGCGGCCAGCGGCGTACGCTCTCCGCTCGACATTGCCTCGCCCGTGAAGCCGGTGTAGTCGGCGAGGGTCACGGCGACGTCGGCGACCGGGACCTGCCGCGGACCCACCATCTGGTCACGGTGGGTCAACCCGCCGACCGACCGGTCGGCGATGGTCACGAGGAACCGCTTGCTCGCGACCGTGGGGTGCCGCAGGACGGCGTACGCCGTATCACGCAACAAATCCCCGCCGAGGCCGCTCAGATCGAGATCGTCACCAGAGCGCTCGATGCGGCGTACGTCGCGGGTCATCCGCGGCGGCTTGCCGAGCAGCACCTCCATCGGCATGTCGATCGCCCGGTCTGCCTCAGGGGTGCTCAGCGGATCTTCGAGCGCTTCATCGGCAAGTACGAGCTGGCCGTCCGACGAGGCGCGGCCGACGACGTCCACCGGGCAGCGTTCACGCGCGGCGAGGGTCTGCAGCAGGCCGAGCGACTCGGGCGCGATCGCGAGGACATAACGCTCCTGCGACTCGTTGCACCAGATCTCCTTCGGCGCGAGACCGGACTCCTCGAGGGGCACGGCGCCCAGGTCGAAGCGGGCACCGAGTCCGGCGCCGTCCACCAGCTCCGGGAAGGCGTTGGACAGGCCTCCCGCGCCGACGTCGTGGATCGCCAGAATCGGATTTCGCTCGCCCAGGGCCCAGCAGTGGTTGATGACCTCCTGCGCGCGCCGCTCCATCTCGGGATTCCCGCGCTGCACCGAGTCGAAGTCGAGCTCGGCGGCGTTAACGCCTGCGGCCATGGAGGACGCCGCGCCACCGCCCATGCCGATCCGCATTCCCGGCCCGCCGATCTGCACCAGCAGCGTGCCTTCGGGAAACTGGATCTTCTCGGTCTGCTCGGCGCTGATCGTGCCGAGCCCCCCGGCGCTCATGATCGGCTTGTGGTAGCCGCGGCGGACGCCGTCGACAGTCTGCTCGTACACACGGAAGAAGCCGCCGAGCCCGGGGCGGCCGAACTCGTTGTTGAAGGCCGCTGCGCCGATTGGTCCGTCGGTCATGATCTCCAGCGGGCTGGCGATGTGCTCCGGTGCGCCGTACGGCTCGCGCTCCCACGGTTCCTCGGTGCCGGGCAGGTGCAGGTTCGAGACGATGAACCCGGTGAGCCCGGCCTTCGGCTGCGACCCACGTCCGGTCGCGCCCTCGTCGCGGATCTCGCCGCCGGCGCCGGTCGCGGCGCCCGGGAAGGGCGAGATGGCGGTCGGGTGGTTGTGCGTCTCCACCTTCATCAGCACGTGCACGTCGCCGTCACGCGGCGCATACCGGCTCGGCTCCTGCGGGGTCTCCGGTAGCAGGCGAGTACGGCGTCCGCCTTCCATGACCGAGGCGTTGTCCTTGTACGCGACGATCGTCGACTCGGGATGCTGCTGCTCGGTGTGCCGGATCATGCCGAACAGCGACCTCGGCTGCGGCTGACCGTCGATGATGAAGTCGGCGTTGAAGATCTTGTGGCGGCAGTGCTCGGAGTTGGCCTGGGCGAACATCATCAGCTCGACGTCGGTCGGGTTGCGCCGCAGTCCTGTGAACGCCTCGTCGAGGTACTCGATCTCGTCATCCGACAGCGCAAGCCCGTAGGCCTGATTGGCCTCGTCGAGCGCGGCGCGCCCGCGGCCGAGGACGTCGACGTGCTCCATCGGCTCGGGATCGCGATCGGCGAACAGCCGCTGGGCCTGCTCGAGCGTGCCCAGCACGGTCTCGGTCATCCGATCGTGCAGCAGACCGGCGCATGCGGCCTGGGCGGCGTCGTCCAGGCCGCCCTCGTGGACGACGACGTACTGCGTGACCCGCTCGATCCGGTGCACGTCGATGCCGCAACTGTGCGCGATGTCGGTCGCCTTCGACGCCCACGGCGAGATCGTCCCGAGTCGCGGTGCGACGACGTACGCCGTGCACTGCTGATCGGCGCCGGTAGCCGGCGGCTCGTAGGGCTCTCCGTATGTCAGCAGACAGGTGACGCGCTCGAGCGCGTCCGCGTCCATGGGTTCGTCGGTGGCGACCAGGTGCACGTGGCGCGCGGCGACGGCGGTGACCTGCGGTGCCACGGTACGCAGCCGCGCCAGGAGGCCGGCCAGGCGGAAGTCGGACAGTGCGCGGCCCGCCTCGATCGTGACCAGCGCATAGTGGTGCGAGGGGTTCATGAGAGGCGGCTCCGCAGCATCGAAGGGGACCCCTCCAGGGTATCGAGCGGCGCGCGACACACCGGTGCCGGCAGCGGCGCCCAACAGCCGTACGCCTAGGTTTCGGCGCGGCGCATGCCGTCGCCGCTGGGCGGGTCCTGCAGCTTGCGCTGATCGTGCTCGGCGCGGGCCGCCTGGGTACGGGCCTGCTCCTCGTCGCGGTTCTCCTGCAGCGCCTTGTCGTGCTCGGTGCGCCCCTCGGCGTCGTCCTGCTCCTGCAGAGCCTCACCATGCTCGGCGTGAGCCTCGCCCTCGAACTGCATGGCGACGTCGCCGCGCGCCTCACCGACGAACTTCTCTACCCTGCCTGCGACCTCTTCGAGCTTGTGCTTTGCTTCATCGAAGAAACCCACGACGCCACCTCTTCCTGACAACCTGTTCATTGATCATCCTGCCACCTGCGGGTCACGAAGGGACCGCTGAATGCCGAGCCGCTTTGCGCCGGGGCGCCACCGCGGTCTGTCCGACCAACTCGGCGACCTGCAGCTGCTCGGTTTCGCCCTGCTCGGCGGGGCGATCGCCGCGGCCGGATTCGGGTTCCTGATCTATCTGCGCGCGGTGCCCGAGGGAAGCCGTCCGCTCGCGGGAACGGTGTGGCTGCTCGTGGCGGTGGCGCTCACGGCGCTGGGTGCGGCCTTCTGGGTCTTCGCGAACTCGCGCCCGACGCGGAGGCACTCTCTCCTCGCCGTGGCGGCCGGGCTGATCCTCACCATCCTGATTTCGGCCGTCTCGAGCACCGGCCACTGGCGCTCGATCGCGGGGCATCCCGACAACGCGCCGTCCACCTTCTACGCCGAGGACAACGTCGACCAGCTGCTACAGCGTCTGGTGGAGCACGCCGGCGGACGGCCGATCCTCGGCATCTACCTGTCGAACCATTACGAGTCGTCGATCATCGTGCCGCTCGCCGGCGGTCCCTCCGGCAGCACCGGCGGCGAGATCATCTCGGTGAAGCCGGACGGCGGGACTCAGGTGGTGCAGACCAAGCTCTCCCCCGGAATCGCTGCCGGCGAAGGCCTGGATCCGGCCGACCTCGACCCGGCCGTCATCGAGCAGATCGCGACGGAATCGGCGAAGACCGCGGGACTGGATGATCGGGACGAGGTCCGCGTTCAGGCGCAGCGACGCGACGGGGCGACGGCGTACGAGGTGATGACCCGCAAGCGCGGCGTCGATCAACCCTGGCTGCGCTTCGACCTCGACGGGCACCGCATCTAAGGTCGCTACGACAGGGGCTCGCTCAGCGGTGTCCGGGCGGCGTCGTGCAGCCGGCTGGACTCATGACCTGCGGTGCTGAATCCGGCCGCCGGGTAGTCGAACCCGTCGAGCTCAGAGCTCTCCCGCGCCTGCTTGTGATAGGAGCGGATCTCGGCGATCCGGTCACCGTCGAAGACGTACCACTCGGTGCCGCGAGTGACGATCCGCCGCCTGTCTGTCTCCGGCTCCCAGTACATGGACCACTCGATGACCGCTTCGTCGCCGCGCTCGATCAGGCTCTCTACGACCCACCGCGCGCGCAGCATCCGCGCGACCTTGCGCCAGTACCGGGCGAGATGCTCGGCTCCCCCGACGGCTGAAGAGCCCACGTTGGGCTGCAGGAAGTAGTGAACGACGTCGTCGGCGAACATGCTCTGCAGGGCGCCCGCGTCTGCCCGGGTACACGCGTCGTAGTACGCCACGATCAGCGGCAGGCGTGACGGCCGGGGAGGATCCCCCGGAACCGCGAGCTGAGCTGCCGGCACCGCGCCGCCATAACCCCGGCGGTCGTAGTCGAAGCCGTCGAGGTCGGATGCCGTCGCGGTCACCTGGTGATAGGAACGCGCCTCGCTGAGCCGGCCGTCATCGATGAGGAACCACTCGGATGCGCGCATCGACGTCGCGATTGCGGTATCGCGCGGCGTCCAGGTCATCGTGTACTCGATCGCAGCACGATCATCCTGCTCGATGTAGCGGTCGATCGTCCATTGGGATCCGATCAGCCGGACCGACTTGGCGGTGGTGGCGGCGAGTGCTCGCGCACCCTCCCGCGGATGTGAGCCCTGGTTGGGGGCGAGGAAGTAGTGGATGAAGCCGTCGGTGAGACAGCCGGCGATCGCCTCGACGTCGGCGGCATAACAGGCGGCGTAGTAGCGGCGTACCAGGTCGAGATTGTTCATCGTCTCCACTCACGTCCATCACAGTGGCGTAGCGCTGCGGTCATGACCCGGATGAGCCAGGTCATGACCGCAGCGGGCAGGCGTCAGCGCTTCTGCTTCTCCGCGAGCTCGGCCTCGTACTTCTTGGTCATGTGCTCGACGGCGTCCACCTGCTGCTGAGCGAGCTTCTCTCGCGCGGCGCGCGCCTTGCCTTCGGCCTTCATCAACGGCTCGACCTGCCCCTGGAAGTGCGGCATGACCTCCTGGGCCATCAGCTCGTACGAGCGGCGGGTGGCCTCCGGGTTCGCCCAGTCTGTATGCATGTTCAGGATCGAGCCGAAGCCGCCGTTGCTCTGCTCTATCAGCCGCTGGATCTGCTCACGCGCCTGATCGGGTGTGCCGATGACGCCGATGCCGGCCTGCTTGATGAAGTCGATCATCTCCTTGAGGTTGCTGCCGTCGACGGCCATCTGCGGGAAGGCGGCGACCTGCTGGAAGTACTCGAACCAGTGCTCGATGCCGTGCTCGACGTCCTTGCGGGCTTGCTCCTCGGTCTCCGCGAGGTGGAAGGGACCGACCAATCGCCACGAGCTTCGGCTGACGGTCTGGCCGAACTCCTCCGCGCGCTCCTCGACGACGTTCCAGTGGTGGGCGAGCGCGTCGAAGCCGTCCTTGGTGAGGGTCGCGCCGATCGACATCAGGCCGATGCCGTACTTGCCGGCCAGCCGCGCTCCGGTCGGCGACGCGACGCCGGCGACCGTCATCTCGAAGCCGCCCGGGGTGAACGGCGCGAACTGCAGCTCGGCATCGATCAGCTTGTGCGTCCGGGTCTCGGCGTTAACGGTCTCACCGCGCACGAGTCGCGTGATGATGTCGACGTTCTGCTCGAGCAGCTCACGCGTGTCGGTGGGGTTCAGTCCGATCATTGCGGAGTCCGAAGGCAGCGAGCCGGGACCCATGCCCAGAATCACCCGCCCGCGCGTCTGGTGGTCGAGCTGGATCATCCGGTCGGCCACCCACAGTGGGTTGTGATAGCTGATCGACGTGACACCGGTGCCCAGCATGATCCGCTTGGTGCGCTCGGCGGCTGCGGCGATGAAGATCTCCGGTGAGGCGATCCACTCACCGCCGGACGAGTGGTGCTCGCCGATGAACACTTCGTCGAAGCCGTACTCGTCCATGTATTCGATCGTCCGCAGGTCACGCTGCAGCGCGGCGGTCGGGTTGGTTCCTGCCTTGTGGTACGGCGCCACGAAAGCGCCGAACTTCAGTCTCTGCACCTGGTCCTCCGATGTGTCGCAAAGCAGCCGCACATGTGAGCGGCCTCACTTGCCTGTCTAGCGGGCGACTGGCGAGTAGGCAAACGGCGTCCGGCTAGCGGAACTGACCGGGGACGTTGATTGATCAGCGCGTGGGTGGCAGGACTCGGTCAAGTGCACTGGCGTCTCCCTCGACGCGAACACCATTTGCGACGGCAAGAGCTAAGGGCATGGCTCCCTGCAGCAGCGCGACCAGGACAGGTCCTGGACCCGTGACGCTGGCGCAGGGGCTCGCGTCGAGCTTGCAGGGCTGGACTGCCACGACTCCCCTCGCTGCGGTGAGGTCGAAGCCGTCATCGAGGGTGCCGAAGCGGATGACGACGGCCGGCTCGGTCGGCCGGTGGTCCTGGAGCAGGAAGCGCGCTGGCTGGCTGAGCCAGTGCATCTGGAAGATCGCGTCGCGCGGCGCGTCTGGAACCGTGGGCGCGCCCCACTTCAAGAGCTCACGCAACACTCCGTCCAGGGCCATGCCACGGTCGGTGAGCCGGTATGTCGGGACGCCCGTCACCCCTGGGAATGAATCGCGGGTGACGACCCCGTTCGCCTCGAGGTCGCGCAAGCGCTGGGTGAGCAGGTTTGTCGCGATGCCGGGCAGGCCGCGTTGCACTTCCCCGAACCGCGACGGCCCCTGGATCAGGAGTTCGCGCACGATCAGAAGAGTCCAGCGGTCGCCGACCACATCTAGGGCGCGGGCGATCGAGCACAACTGTCCGTAGGACTTCACCCAACACTCCTTGACTTTCTCAAGTGCTTGCTTGAAAGTTTCAAGCATCATTCTCACACCAAGGAGAGCCATGCCCGCCACCCTGTCCTCCACTGCCCCGCAGGTCCTCAAGGACTACTACCGGATCCTCGAGTCCGGCTCCGACAAGTACGAGGACGGGGCCGCCCTGCGGCCCCTGCTCGGCGACCATCTCGACTTCACCGGGCCCCTCGCCGGCTACCGCCCCGATGCCACTGAGGGCTTCCTGCGAGGCGTCTCAGGCTTCATCGCGACGGTCAAGCAGATCGAGATCATCCACGACATGCACGGCGCCACCGGCTCGGCCGTGCTGTACACGGCGACCATGCCCGGCGGCCCCATGACCTTTGCCGAGTTCTTCACCCTCGACGGCAACCTCATCACGTCCCTGAACCTGCACTACAACGGCCCCGAGTACATCGAGAAGGGCGGCCGATGACGGCCCAGCAGAGCCTCCTTGAACGCGTTCGCCACGCACTGCGGGACCGTAGCCCCCGCGAGGTACCGATGTTCGGGGGCGTGTCCTTCATGGTGGAGGGCCGCATGGTCGTCGCCGCGCGCCGCGAAGGGGCGCTCCTGCTGCGCATCGACCCCAGCACGGCGGCAGAACTGCTCGCCCGCCCGGGCGCCCGCCCCGCGCTCATGGGGGCAGGCCGACCCATGGGTGACGGCTGGATCAGCGTCGAGCCGGCCGCGCTCGAAGGGGCCGGACTCGACAGCTGGCTCGCGCCCGCGCTGTCCTTCCACGCAGCGCAGGGCACCAAGTAGAACGTCGCCCACGGTGGCCGGTCGCTGACGCAGCCGGCCACCGACCCATGTCAGGAGGAGTTTTGAGCCACCCCAACGCCGCACTGACCTCGCGCTATCGCCTGAAAGTCGCTCGCCTCGTCGTCGAGGACGGGTGGCCTATCAGCGAGATCGCCGCCCGGTTCCAGGTCTCCTGGCCCACGGTGAAGCGGTGGGTCGACCGCTACCTCGCCGGCGAGCCGATGCAGGATCGTTCGTCGCGCCCGAGGACCTCGCCCAACAAGACGTCGAAGTCGGTGACAAAGCGCTGCGTCAGCCTGCGAATGCGGTTGCGGGAAGGGCCAGTTCAGCTCGCCGCCCGGCTCGGCATCGCCCCGTCGACAGTCCACCGCATCCTCACGACGGCCCGCCTCAACCAGCTGTCGTACGTCGACCGGGCCACCGGTGAGCCGATCCGCCGGTACGAGCACCCCCACCCCGGGTCCTTGGTGCACGTGGACGTGAAGAAGCTCGGGAACATCCCCGACGGCGGCGGGTGGCGCTATGTCGGCCGGCCGCAGGGAGAACGGAACCGCGCGGCGACCCCTGGGAAACCGAAGAGCAAGTGGCACAACCCGAAGCTCGGGTACGCGTTCGTGCACACCGTCATCGACGACTACTCCCGCGTCGCATACACCGAGGTCCACGACGACGAAACCGCCGCCACAGCAGTTGCCGTCCTGCACCGCGCCGTGGAGTGGTACGCGGACCGCGGCGTCACCATCGAACGTGTCCTGTCGGACAACGGCGGCGCGTACCGGTCGCACCTGTGGCGCGACGCCTGCGAAGCCCTGTCGATCACTCCGAAGCGGACACGTCCGTACCGGCCGCAGACCAACGGGAAGGTGGAGCGCTTCCATCGCACCATGGCCGACGGGTGGGCCTACGCCCGCTGCTACACCAGCGAGCAAGAACGACGCGACGCCCTGGGTGCTTGGCTGCATCAGTACAACCACCACAGGCCCCACACCGCGTGCGGCAACCAGCCGCCGCCCTTCTCACGATTGATCAACGTGTCCGGTCAGTACAGCTAGCGGAACCGGGCGAGCCAGTCGTCGAAGCGCAGACCGGTGATGCGCTCGTACGCCTCGACGTACTTCGCTCGGGTAGCGGCGACGACGTCGTCCGGCAGTGCCGGCGGCTCGGACTCCTGATCCCATCCGGACGGGCCGGTGAGCCAGTCCCGTACGAACTGCTTGTCGTACGACGCCTGCGCCCGGCCCGGCTGCCACTGGTCGGCGGGCCAAAAGCGTGATGAGTCGGGGGTCAGGACCTCGTCGGCCAGCACCAGCGCACCGTCGGGTGTTCGCCCGAACTCGAACTTGGTGTCCGCGACGATGATGCCGTTGCGTCGCGCGATATCGCGCCCTCGGGAGTAGACGGCAAGCGTCAGTTCACGCAGCCTCGAGGCCAGCTGCTCACCGTGTGACGCCGCGACCTGCTCGTACGACACGTTCTCGTCGTGGTCGCCGAGCTCGGCCTTCGTCGCGGGGGTGAAGATCGGATGCGGCAGCTCGCTGCCGTCTACCAGCCCATCGGGGAGCGGCACGCCGCATACCGCGCGTCCTTGCGCGTACTCCTTTAGACCTGACCCGGTCAGGTAGCCACGCGCGACGCACTCCACCGGCACCATCGACAGCCGGCGTACCAGCATCGAGCGCCCTCGGGCAGAGGTCGGTATCCGGTCGTCGTCCACCGACACCAGGTGGTTGGGGACCACGTCAGCAAGCTGCTCGAACCACCACGTCGACAGCGCGGTGAGGATCGCGCCCTTGTCCGGGATCGGCGTGGACAGGACATAGTCGTACGCCGAGATGCGGTCGCTGGTGACGAACAGCAGGTGCTCGTCGTCCACCTCGTAGATGTCGCGCACCTTGCCCGAGGCCACGTGCTTCAGGTCGATCTCGCTCATGCGTCTCCTCACATCTCGCGGTGGGTTTCACCACGCTATCGGGCCTTTAGCTGGGTGAAACCCACCGCATCCGGCGGTAGCGAGAAAGAACCCACCGCATGCCGGTCACACCTGCTGGACCCGCTCCAGGTACGGACGATCATGCATCGTCACGGTGACCTCGTCACCGACCCGGATCGTGCCGATGGTCCGCGGGACGGCGTTCATCGCGAACATGATCTCCTGCCCGCCCCCGACCTGGGGGAGCACCCGGCGCTGCCCGAGGGTGCGCAGCGGCTCGCGGCCGGTCTTCTCGGCGGTGTCCTGATCGATCGTGGTCATCACGCATCGCCCGCACGGCGTGACGAGATCGATGACCACATCATTGATCGCAATCGATGCGATGTCGTCCTCGATGAACGGGCGGTCAAGCCCATCGAGAACAATCGATGGCCGAAATCGCTCCATCGGAATCGGCTCGTCGAGCCAGCTGTTGACCTCCTCCAGTGAGCGCGTCGAGGCCACGAGCAGCGGGTAACCGTCGGCGTACATCGTCTCGCCACCACCCAACACCGTCGGACGACGGTGCCGGTCGGGGAATCGGACCACCCGCAGTTCGGTGCCCGCATGGCGGCTCACGAGATCGGCGACCGCGTCGCCCTGGTCCTCTCCGAGTCCGTCCCATTTCCAGACCCGCACCGGACGGATCTGCCCGGTGCGCTCACAGGCGGCGATCACGTCGGCCGAGTCGAGCAGGCCGAGGGCATGCAGCTCGCGCATCGTGACCAGGTCGCCGTCCGGGTCTACGACCATGTACTCGCGGTCACCCGCGAGACCGGTCGAGCGGACCTCCGCCTCGCTCACCTCGATCCGGCGTCCGGACTTCAGTGGATAGCGGAACAGCCGGGCGACGCGGACGCTCACGATCGCTCCGGCAGGCGGTCGACCAGCGCCGCCGCCAGACCGGTGTAGGTCGCGGGCGTGAGCGCCTTGAGCCGAGCCTTCGCGTCGTGTCCGATGTCGAGGTCGTCGACGAAGGCCGCGAGCTCCTCGGCACCCACCCGGTGGCCGCGGGTGAGCTCCTTGAGCTTGGCGTAGGGATCGTCGATCGACGAGCGACCGGCCAGCACCTCGGCACGGATTACGGTCTGGATCGCCTCCGCCAGCACTTCCCAGTTCTCCTCAAGCATGCGATCGAGGACGGCGTCCGATGCCGCGATTTCGTCCAGCCCGCGCCGCAGGTTGTCGAGCGCCAGCATGGAGTGCCCGAGCGCCACGCCGATGTTGCGCTGGGTGGAGGAGTCGGTGAGATCTCGCTGCAGCCGGCTGGTCACCAGAGTGGCAGACAGCGTCTCGAGCAGCGCGGAGGCGATCTCGAGATTGGCCTCGGCGTTCTCGAAGCGGATCGGGTTGACCTTGTGCGGCATCGTCGACGAGCCGGTCGCACCAGCGACCGGGATCTGGGTGAAGACGCCGAGCATGATGTAGGTCCACACGTCGGTGGCGAGGTTGTGCAGGATCCGGCCGGCGTGCGAGATCGCGCTCATCAGCTCGGCCTGCCAGTCGTGCGACTCGATCTGGGTCGTCAGCGGGTTCCAGGTGAGACCGAGGGAAGCGACAAAGCCCTCGGCGACGGACGGCCAGTCGGCGTCCGGCTCGGCGACGACGTGCGCGGAGAAGGTGCCTGTGGCACCGGCGAACTTGCCCAGGATCTCGCAGCTCTCGATCCGCCTCGCCTGACGCTCGAGCCGCCAAGCCACCACGGCGAGCTCCTTGCCCAGGGTGGACGGCGTGGCCGGCTGGCCGTGGGTGAGCGAGAGCATCGGGCGCTCGCGATGCTCTTCGGCCAGTGACCGCAGCTTGTCGATGACGCCCCGGAACGCGGGCAGCCACACCTCGTGGACGGCGGCCCGGATGGTCAGCGCATAGGAGAGGTTGTTGATGTCCTCGCTGGTGCAGGCGATATGCACCGCCTCCGAGAGGCGGTCCAGGCCCTGCTCGGCGAGCCGGTCCCGGACGAGATACTCCACCGCCTTGACGTCATGGCGGGTCACTGCCTCCTTCTCGGCCAGCCAGTCGATCTCGGGCTGTCCGAAGTCCCGCGCCCAGGCGCGCAGCGCCTCGGCATCCGCCTGCTCAACCGCCCCGGCGCCGAAGAGCCCATGCTGCGCGCACCACAGCAGCCAATCGACCTCGACGCGCACCCGTGCCCGGTTCAGCCCGGATTCCGAGAGATGCTCGGACAGGTTGCCGACCTGCCTCTGGTAGCGGCCGTCGAGCGGAGAGAGGGGCTGCGGAGGCAGTGGCATGGGGCTCCTCAAGCGGGGCGACACGGACATCGCCAGGTGGGCATCTCCGGCCATTCTGGCAAATCGGCGCTGCCGGCCGCCCGGCGGCGTGGCAGGTCGCCACATCGCGCCGCTCGCGGCTCTACACTCGGCGGGGTACTCGAACCTTGTCTCGATTGGGGGGCCGTCCGTGGCCGCTAGCGCTGCTGAGAACGACGACGATCAGCCCGGCCGACATCGCGCCGCGCGACACTCTCCAGACGACCTGGACCGCAACCCGGAACAGGCCCAGCACCCTGAGGTCTCGAGCGATTTCACCGAGGTAGACCAGACACGCAATGCCTACGAGGCAGCGCCTTTCACACCGCGACTTCCGTGGCCACGGCGCCAGAGCGACCTGGTCACCCCGAGCCTCACCGTCTTCGCCTCGTGGGCATGGCGCTTCCTGCTCGTCATCGCGGCCATCTGGGTATTCGCGAAGATCATCGGCTTCCTCGCCACCGTCACCATCCCGATCGCGATCGCGCTGCTGCTGTCCGCCTTGCTCAGCCCGGCGAAGCGCTGGATGGTCCGCCGGCGCGTGCCCCCCGGTGTGGCCGCACCTCTCGTCTTCGTCGGTGGGCTGGTCGTGGTGCTGGGGCTGATCAGCCTGATCGTGCAACAGTTCGTGCAGGGCGCGCCGGACCTCGCCCGACAGGCGCAGGGTGGCCTCGACGAGATCCTGGACTGGCTCGAGAACGGCCCGTTCCACATCAGCGACCAGCAGCTTTCCGGCTGGGTCGAGACCGCCCAGAACTGGATCGGCGACAACAGCGACAAGATCACCACGGGGGCGCTCAGCACGGCGACATCCGCAGGGCACGTGATCGCCGGCTTCCTGCTGACCCTGTTCATCCTGTTCTTCTTCCTCAAGGACGGCGCTGCAATCTGGCAGTGGGTCCTGCGGTTCGTGCCGCAGCAGTCCCGCGGCTCCATCAACGGTGCCGCTCACCGCTCGTTCGATTCGCTCGCCGGTTACGTGAAGGCGACAGCGATGGTCGCGCTGGTCGACGCCATCGGCATCGGGATCGGCCTGGTCATCCTCGGCGTCCCGCTGGCCATCCCCCTGGCTGCGCTCGTCTTCCTGACTGCGTTCATCCCCCTCGTCGGCGCGACGCTTTCCGGCGCTGTCGCCGTTTTGGTCGCGCTTGTCACGGTCGGGCCGGTGAAGGCGCTCATCGCCCTCGGCATCGTCATCGCCGTCCAGCAGCTGGAGTCGCATCTGCTGCAGCCGATCCTGATGGGGCACGCGGTGAGTATCCACCCACTGGGCGTCATTCTGGCCATCGCGGTCGGCACCATCACCGCCGGTATCGTCGGCGCGTTGCTCGCCGTCCCGCTGGCCGCATCGCTCAACGCCGCCTTCAGCTATCTCTACGAGCAACCGCCAGACCCCGAGGACGAGCTCGACGCGGTGGAAGCCGCCGATCCAAAAACCCCAACCGCCGACTGATCTGTAGTAGAAACGGAACTGACCGAGTTCGCAGCAGCGCGGACCGCACTTCACGTTCGTTCCCGCGTCGCCCCAGCACCGAGGGAGGTTCGGGTGCCGCACTCACAGTTCAAGTTGAGCTTGCCATCGACCTGGACCACCATCGACTCGCTCGGCGACAGCGTCACGGAGGCAATCCGCTCCGGTTCTGACCTGCGCCGCGACGCTCTGCTGCGGCTGGAGAGCCAGACCTTCTCCGGCCACCTCTCCGCTCGCGACGCTGCCGACCTCACGATCGGTCGCCTGCTGGCCGAGAACCCTCGGGCGCAGCTCGCACAGGCCGTCGATCGCGACTTCAGCGGCACCGGCCAGGCGGTGCGGATCGTCGTCGACCGCGCAGAGGACCCGCCGGTCGCCACCGCCTACGTGATGATCGCCGAGGCGCCGGAGGACGTGCGGACCCGCGTCGTACCCACGCTGATCATCCAGTGGGCAGAGCCGGACGCCGACGCGCTCGGCCCCGAGTTCGAGCACGTCATCTCGTCCTTCCGCTTCACCCCACCGGCGTCGTACGTCGAGTAGGGCCTGCCGCCGCCCGCGGTGTGAGCGGGCCGGGATAATGGCTATCGGCACCGGCAGGGGCTCACCGCAGATCTCGTGAACGGAGCACGCGTGAAGACCCTCATCGTCCTGCGCCATGCCAAGACCGAGGCGGACGCCGTCGACGACTGGCACCGCAACCTCACAGATCGCGGACGTGCGCAGGCTCGTTCCCTCGGCCCCGACGTCGCCGAGCTCGGTCTGGACGATCGTCTCGTCGTGCTCGTCTCGACGGCGCTGCGAGCCGCTCAGACCTGGGATGAGATCCAGCCCGCCCTCGGCCCGGAGGTCGTCGTCCGCGAGACCCCGGCACTGTATGCCTTCGACGAGGACGAGATCCTCCAGGTCCTGCGCGAGGTCGACGAGGACGAGGAGGTCATCATGATCGTCGGCCACAACCCAGGGCTGTCCGACCTGGTCGTCACCTTGACCGGCGAGGAGCTTCCCGATGACCGCGCGGTTGCCAAGTACGGGCAGCTGCGAACCTGCCGCGGCGCGGTGCTCGAGTACGACGGCCTTTGGTGCGACATCGACTCAAAGGACTGTTCCACACAGCAGTACCTCTCCCCCGGAGTCGACTAGTTCTGTCACGAAAGCGGCCCAACGCGGCGCGCCGGTCGATCAACCAGACAACCGAACTGGGACACACCACTAGTAGAAGCGCCACTCAGCCTGCGCGTACTCCAGGATCACCGGATCCATGAGCGTGGAGGTCGGCATCTGCCGCGGCCCGCGATCGGCCGGGAATACCGACGCAGCCTGCAATAGGTCATGAGTGAGGAACTTCAGCGGACTGGGAGCCTGCAAGGTGAGCGGCGGCGTCCCCTCGGCCGTCGCGAGGAAGAATCCCCAGTCGCCGAACGACGGCACGTCCACGTGGTACGGCGTCGTGCTCAGTCCCGCCGCCTGCAGGGACGCCGAGATGCACCAGTAGGACTTCGGTGCGAAGTACGGCGATCCGCCTTGCACGGCCACCCGGCCACCGGGGGCGAGATGAGCCTTCACGATCCCGTAGAACTCGACCGAGTAGAGCTTGGTGATGGCTGTCTGATCAGGGTCGGGCAGGTCGACGATGATCACGTCGTACTGCTCGGAATGCTCGCGCAGCCAGCTGAACGCGTCGGCGTTGATCACCTCCACGCGCCCGTCGTTGAGACTGTCGAAGTTGAGCTCGAGAAGCTCGGGCATCGTGCTGGCCAGGTCGGTGACCGCAGGGTCCAGGTCCACGACAGTCACCCCCTGGACGTCGGGATACCGCAGGATCTCGCGTACCGCGAGCCCGTCCCCACCACCGAGCACCAGCACCTCGCCCCGGTCTCCCGCGAGCGCCGGATGCACGAGCGACTCGTGGTATCGGTACTCGTCGGTTGAGCTGAACTGCAGGTCGCCGTTGAGAAAGAGCCTCAGGTCCGAACCGTCCACCGACTCGGTGACGACGATCTCCTGATAAGGCGTCTGCGCGGAATACACGATCGGGTCGCGGTACAGCGACTGCCGGGCGGAGGCCTCGAACCGGCTCGACAGCAGCAGCGCAGCGACCAGCACCGCCACGACGGCGGCGGTTGCGGCCGACAGCACGCCGCGCTGCCGCGGGGTCATCGACCGGGCATACAGCGCGAAGACGATGATGCTCGCCGCCAGCGCGTTGACCAGGCCGACGACGATCGCACCGTTGATCTGACCAAGCATCGGCAACAACAGGAAGGGGAAGGCGAGCCCGCCGAGCAGTGCACCGATGTAGTCCGCGGCGAACAGGTCAGCGACCGCTTCACCGGCCGCCTGCTTGCGGATCCTCTGCAGCAGCTCCATCAGCAACGGCATCTCCGCACCGATCAGCAGACCGACCGCAAATGCAGCGATCACCAACGCCGGCGTGTAGATGGCCAGGAAGGCGAAGGCGAGGTACAGGCCCAGGACGGACAACCCGCCCACCAGGGCAAGCACCAGCTCGATGACGACGAATGATACGACTGGGCTCCGGCGCAGCCGCTTCGCCAGCAGTGAGCCGACCCCCATCGCGAACACCATGACGCCAAGGACGATCGAAGCCTGCGCTGCAGTGTTGCCCAGCAGGTAGCTGCCGAGGGTGACCAGGGCGAGCTCGTAGACCAGTCCGCATGCCGCGCAGACGAAGACGACGCCGAGCAGCACCGTCCGAGCCGGCCCGGAACGGCCAGGCGCCGCGCTGGGCGACACGGCCTCATCCGGCAGCTCGCGACGGGTGACGGCATCCGCCCTGGTGCTCGACACGCGCTAGAGCAGGGATACAGCCACGATTGCGGCGATGGCGAGATGCAGCACCGACTGCACCCACACGGCCGGGTGCGGCTGGGCGTCGGCGAGCGCGTCACCAAGCCTGCCCGGGGTGAGCAGGTCGATGATGAGGAAGGCGACGGCCATCGCCGCGAGCCCGATGAGGGAGTAGAGCGCGGTCCCGAGCAGACCGTTGCCCAGGTCCCCTTCACTGGCGTTTATCGCGGCGCACACGATGAGGCCGACGCCGAGCAGGCTCGAGGCGGTCAGGATGGCAGCGTTGCGGTTGCGCTGCTGCCAGATGAGGACCGGCAGCTTGCCCGGCGTCAGCAGATCGACCACGACGAATCCCAGCATCATCAACAGAATGCCGACGACGCTATAGGCGCCGGCGGCAAGCGCGTCCTTGCCGATTACCTCGAACATCTCCCGCTCCTCATGGTTGGCCGCCCGCACGGGCGGATCTCGACGTCACTCACTTGCCGGTTCCCGAGCCGCCGCCGCGGTTGCCACTGCCCGTACCGCCGTATGACGGAGTGGCCGGCCAATAGCCGCCGATGAACGCGATGTAGTGGCTGCGCGCGGCGCGGTACTCGCCCACCATGACGCGTGACCCACCCTCGTGGGCGAAGACGGCCACGATCTGGTCGCCGTACTGCAAGAAGACCGCGTCGTCGGCGTTCGCTCCAGCCGGATCCGGGACAGATCGACGGTCGATCGGCTGCACCTCGGCGGAGATCTCGGTGGCGACCGCGTGCGGCCCCTTGCCGCGGGCGAGGTATGCCCGCAGCTGGCCCTCATCGAGGGACGACGTGCGCTGGTAGGTGTCGGCGATGAACTTGCGAGGGTCGTCCGGCGACGAGCAGGCCCGCGCGAGGACGACGACTGCGACGATGCCGGTGATGACCGCGAGAACCTTCACCCAGGCGGGATATCTACTCACTTGCGCTGACCAATCCAGGAGCGGGTCCAGACGAGCTCATCACGCTCGGGGTAGGCGTGCCAGGTCTGCCAGCCGCCTGGGGCACCGTCCTGCAGCTCGATGGCCGTGATCGCGTCGGGGCTTCCTGGGAACCGGCCGACGAGGACGTGGTCGCCGGTCTGCGCCCGCTCGACGAGCCGGGCGACGAGACCGTGTAGCTCGCCCGCCTCATGCTGGGACGTACGGGAGACCATCTCGTGCGTAAGTGCTCCGCGGCAGGTGCGGTGGCGGCGCGGGAGGGAACCGTCACCCGGCAGACACGCGACGGTCTCGATCAGCTCGCCGTCCGCGTGCCGAACGACGACCTGGTGGCTGGCGCTGAGCACGCGCACCTCGATCTCGAAGCCGTCGACAGCGCACTGCTGCACGTGCTCGGCGGGCAGCCGCGGCGTGTGCAGCGAGAACGACAGCTGGTCGGCATGGCTATCCTTGAAGGGAACGGCAAGATCGACGATCATGGCGATTCAGGAGTTGTTCTGTGGGTAGATGGTGTAGTCGGCGCGACCCAGGCGCTCTCCACGGGCAGCCTCCCACTGGCCCTGCGGGCCCGTGAACCGCTCGAACGACAAGAGCGTGCCGTCACCGGACTCGTAGTCGTGGTACTCGACGGTGCCCCGCTCAGCAACGCCGGTCGTGCCCTCGCTGACGAAGCGCGCAGTGCCGGACTCGTCGGACTGATAGCGGCGTCCGTCAAGCTCGATCGACGGAGGACCCGGTTGGACGGCGACACCCCTGATCTCGCGCCAGAGCGCGACCTCGAGGTCGGGGTCGTCCTCCACGGACAGCCACACCTTGTCGCCGACCCCGGTATCGAGGAAGATCTCGCTCCACGTGTAGCTGCCCTCGGACAGTCGCAGAGCACCGCGGACGGTGTAGTCCTGCCCGCGGACCGTCACCAGGTCGCCGGGCTTGAGGGTGCGGGGATTGCCCCAGACAGAGTCGTCGTCCGCCGAGGAGAACGGATCGACACCCGCGGCGCGCTGGGGCCTCTGTGTCCTCTTGCCGCGGTAATAGAGCACCGCGCCGACCAGGACGACGACGAGCACGATCAGGATGACTACTAGCGGATCCACGTCGATCAGAGTACGCATCGAACCCGCCGGTTCCCAAGACGACTGCGCCGCAGGGCGGGACGGGCGTTACGAGATCTCGATGAGGGGGTCGCCGGACCTCACGCTCGCGCCGGGCTCGACGAGGACCTCCGCGACCGTTCCAGCAGCCTCGGCCTCGACCGGGATCTCCATCCTCATGGACTCGATGAACAACAGCGGATCACCGGTCTGCACCTGATCGCCGGAGCTCACGACGACCTGGGTTACGTTACCGACCATCTCGGACCTCACCGTGCTTGTCATTGCTGTTCCTCCTCTTCGCGCGCGGCGGCGCGCAGTTTGTGCTTCTCGATCTTGTTGGTCGGCGTCTTCGGCAGCTCATCGACGAAGCGGTACTGCCACGGCCTCATGAACTTCGGCATCGTCTTCTCGGCGTACTCCCATAGAGTCTGCTCGTCGGGTTCGATACCCGGCCGCAGCTGAATGAAGGCGACGATCTCGTCCTCATCCGAGCGTGGGCTTGGTACAGCGACCACCGCCGCCACATCGACGTGGTCATGGCCAGACAGAATCTCCTCGACGTGCACGCTTGAGACGTTCTCACCGCGGACGCGGATCCGGTCTCCGAGTCGGTCGAGAAAGTAAAAGAACCCGTCGTCGTCCTGCACTGCCGAGTCGCCGGTGTGGAACCACAGGTTGCGGTTCGCCTCCACTGTCTTATCCGGCTTGCCGAGATACTCGGTGAACAGCAGATAGGGCAGCTTGGGTCGCAGCGCGAAGTGCCCAGCGGTCCCCCTGGGACAAGGCTGATCGTGCTCGTCGAGGACTGCGATGTCGAAGAACGGTCCCGGGAGGCCCATCGCGGCCTTGCGGGTCACCTTCTCACCCGTCGTAACGTACAACCCCGCCGCCTCAGCGTCCGCCCGGAGCTGTGCCTGCGACTTCCCGCGGAACAGCTCATCGGGCGTTCCCTCGCCCGGCGCGCACTCCTCGATCGTCATGGAGAGCGGGGCTCCTCCCTCGGTCTGGCCGAAGCCACAGGTCACCGAGTCGATGCCGAACCGCTGGGCGAACTCGGCGTGCCGCACCGGCAGCGGCTGCATGTGCGCCTTGTTGAGGGTGTTTCGCCGGTCGTCGGCGGAGGCCGGGTTGGCCAGCAGCCACGGGATCATGACGTCGAGGATGATCGCGGTCGTGCACGCCCCGGACTGGATCCGCGCCCAGAACTCGGTCGGCGAGAAGCGATCCCAGAGGACGACGCCGGCGCCGGCCCACAGGGCCGCCGCGACATTCGCGTACGCACCGCCGACGTGGTACATCGGCAGGTCGTTATATACGACGTCGTCGGTGGTCAGCCGCCGACGTAGCCCCCACGTGTACTGGTTGATCCAACGATGCGGGTGGACGACGCCCTTGGACGGCCCGGTCGTTCCTGAGGTGTAGATGAGGCTCGCCGGAGTATCGAAGGCGATCGGCACACGCGGACGCTCGCAGGGCTCGTCGAGCGCGGCCGCGTTCTGGACGGGCATCGGTGAGTTACCCGGCTGCGCGCCCGCAACGAGCACGTTTGGGTGCTGCTCGACGCCCTCCCAGATGTCGGTGATCCGCGTCAGCAGCTCATCCTGAACGATCAGCAGCCTCGGCTTCGCGTCGTTCAGTGAGTAGGCCAGCAGCCCGCCGGCGTACTGGAAGTTGACGGGCGCGTAGATGCCGCCGGCCTTCCAGATCCCCACCATCCACACCGTCGTCTGAAACGGGTCCGTCGCGAGCACGCTCACGACATCGCCGTCGTCGAGGCCACGTCGACGAAGGTTGCCGGCGACGGCGTCCGACCGCCGCGCCAGCTCGCCGAAGCTCAATTGCTCCTCCGTCGGGCCGTAGGTCACCGCGAGCGCCTCGGGCCGTTCGGCCGCGTGCCGGTCGAAGCCCTCGATGAAGGTCGCGCCGCCCTCCTCGAGCAGCGCGGTCAGCCGTGCCGTCTCGTTGGAATCGATCATGGCCGCGCTCCGAAGGACGGGCGACCGACGAGCCGCGGCAGCACCTGGTAGGCGTCCCGCACCCAGTCGCACAGCAGCGTCCGGGTCTGTCGCGGATCGATGACGTCATCGACGCCGAAGCGCTCCGCCGTCCGGAGCGGGCTCCTGATGGCCTCGAGTCGCTCTCGGATCTCGGCGAGCATCGCCTCGGGGTCCTCGGCAGCCAGCAGATCCGCGGTGTACGCCGCCTCGATGCCGCCCTCGACCGGCAGCGAGCCCCAGTCGCCGGAGGGCCACGCCCACTGCGTGACGTGCCGGTGCCGGTTGACCTGCCCGGCGCCGCCCACGCCGAACACGCGACGCACGATGACCTCGGCGGTCGGGACGTTCGCCTGGTAGGCCGCGACGATCGCGCGGGCGCCGTCCCGGATCGCCCCGGTCATCTCGGCGGCGAGACCGATCGCCAGGCCTGCCTGGTCGGTGAGCGAGACGAGAGGCAGGTGGAAGGTGGTGCAGAGGTCGATCAGCCGCGCCATGGCCTGCGCACCGGTGGCGGTGACGGCCGCACCCTTGTACGGGTCGGTGGCGATGACACCGACCGGGTGCCCGTCGAGCCGAGCCAGGCCGGTGAAGATCGACCCGCCGTACTCGGCGTACTGGAAGACCGAGCCCTTGTCGAATACGCCGTCGAGCAGCGTCTTCAAACGGTACACCTTGCGCCGGTCCCGCGGCACGAGGGACAGCAGTGCATCATCGGCGCGGTCCACCGGGTCATCCTCGTTGGCGATGACCGGCGGCAGCTCGTACACCGACGGCGGCAGGTAGGACAGGAACCGCCGGATCTCCGCGAACGCCTCCTCCTCAGACCGCACCCACCGCTCGATCGCGCCGTTGCGCGCGTGCACCTGGTAGCCGCCGAGCTCTTCCTTGTTCAGGTCCTGACCGGTGGCGTGCAGGACGACCGGCGGCCCAGCGACGAACAGCTGCGCCTTCTCCTTGACGAAGATCGCCAGGTGCGACATCGCGGTGCGGCCGGCGCCGAGCCCGGCGACCGGCCCGCCGCCGTAGGCCACAACCGGGACCACGGAGAGGTTGTCGACGACGTAGTCCCACCCAGGATTCGCCGGCACGTACGTGTAACCGTCGACCTCCAACGTGCGCACCGAGCCGCCGCCGCCGGTGCCCTCGATCAACCGGACGATCGGCAGCTGGAGCGAGTTGGCGAGCATCTCGGCATGGATCTGCTTCTCCTTGATGCCGGCGTCCGCCGCGCCGCCGCGCACCGTGAAGTCGTCACCGGCCACGACCACCTTGCGACCATCGACGCGGACGGTCCCGAAGACGAAGTTGCTGGAGCGGATGCTCACCAGCTGCCCATGCTCGTCGTACTCGCCGAAGCCCGAGATGCCACCGACCTCACGGAACGAGCCAACGTCGCCGAGAGCGTCGATCCGCTGGCGCACGTTGAGGCGCCCGGCGTCCGACTGCCGCTTGAGCTTCGCCTCGCCGCCCATCTGCTGAACCTGCCGCCTGCGCTCCGCGATCTCGGCGACCTCGTCGGACCAGTCCGCACTGTGCTGCACCACGCGTTCTCCTTCGCTCAGCCGGTCAGGGTGATCTCGCCGCGCTCTGCCTTCGCGGCGATGTCGCGGCGGTAGTGCGCGCCGTCGAGGTGGATGTGGGCGATCTGCTCGTACGCGGCGGCACGGGCCCCCGCGAGGTCCTCGCCGACCGCGACGACGCTGAGCACCCGGCCGCCCGCCGACACGACCTGGACGCCGTCCATCCTGGTGCCGGCATGCAGGATCGCCGTGCCGGGGACGGGACCGCCGTCCACCACGATCGGGTCACCCGTACGCGGCGAAGCCGGGTAACCGGACGCGGCCAGGACGACGGTGACGCTCGCGCCGTCCCGCCACTCCAGGGGCGGGTGGCTCGCGAGCTCACCGCGTGCGGCGGCGGCCAGCAGCTCGCCCAGCGGCGTCGTCAGCATTGCCAGTACCGACTGGGTCTCGGGGTCGCCGAACCGAGCGTTGAACTCCACGACCCGGGTGCCCTTCGAGGTGAGCGCGAGCCCGATGTACAGCACCCCGGCGAACGGCGTGCCGCGGCGGCGCATCTCGTCGATAGTCGGCTGCGCGATGTCACGCGCCACCTCGTCGACCAGCCCGGACGGCGCCCAGTCCAACGGGGTGTAGGCGCCCATGCCACCGGTGTTCGGCCCGGCGTCGTCCTCCCCCACGCGCTTGAAGTCCTGCGCAGGCTGCAGGGGAAGCACCGTGGTGCCGTCGGTGATGCAGAACAGCGAGACCTCGGGCCCGTCCAGGAATTCCTCCACGACGACGGTCGATCCGGCTTCCAGGCAGGCCGTCGCGTGTGCGAGCGCCGCCTGGCGATCGTTGGTCACGACCACGCCCTTGCCAGCGGCGAGGCCGTCGTCCTTGACCACGTGCGGCGCCCCGTACTCATCGAGAGCGGCCGCGACGTCCTCTGGCGTCGCGCAGGTGCGCGACCCGGCGGTCGGGACGCCGGCGGCGGCCATGACCTCCTTCGCGAAGGACTTCGATCCTTCTAGCCGGGCGGCATCCTCGCGTGGGCCGAAGCACAGGATGCCCGCGTCGGCGAGGGCGTCCGCTGCTCCAGCCACCAGCGGCACCTCCGGCCCGACCACGACCAGGTCGGCGGCCTGCTCGCGGGCGAGCACCGTGATGGCGGCCGGGTCGGACACGTCGACCGGCGCGACGGCGCAATCATCAGCGATGCCGGCGTTGCCTGGGGCGCACACCACCTCGGTCACGCTGTCGTCGCGCAGCAGAGCGGTGACGATCGCGTGCTCACGGGCACCCGATCCGATGATGAGAACCTTCACGCGACCAACCCTACTGACGGTCACGCCGGGGACACTGGGGGCATGAGCCATCCCTTGCTGCGCGCCGCCGGCAGCCCTCCCCTGGTGATCGCCCACCGAGGCGCGAGCGCCGACGCACCGGAGAACACGATGCCTGCCTTCGAGCTCGGCTGGCGATCGGCTCGCTGGCTCGAGACCGACGTCCAACCCACGGCGGACGGCGTCCCGGTGCTGCTGCACGACGACGACCTCGACCGGACGACGGATCTCACCGGCCCGGTTCGTCTGGCGCCGTACGAGCAGGTCCGTGCGGCGGACGCCGGATCCTGGCTCGATCCGCGATTCTCCGGCACGCCGGTGCCCACCCTCCAGGCTCTGCTGGGAGCGCTGCCGGGTGACGGACGCGTGCTGCTGGAGATCAAGGGCCCGCACACCGACCGGCAGCTCGCCGCCGTCCTCGAGGTGGTCGAGGCGTCGGACGCCGATGATCGGGTGCTGCTGCAGTCCTTCGAGCGTGACGAGCTGGCCCGGCTGCACCGGATGCGTCCCGATCGTCCGCTCGGCCTGCTCACCGTGGACTGGGATGAGGACCCGGTCGCGACCTGCGCGGCGTACGGCGCGATCGCCTACAACCCCGACTTCAGGCTGTGGCATGGCCGGCAGGCCGAACTCGAGCGGCTGCACGCGCACGGCGTCTCGAGCACACCGTGGACCGTCGACGAGCCGGCCGACTGGCGGTGGCTCAGCGACATGGGCATCGACGGAATCATCACCAACCGCCCGGCGGCCCTCGCCCGATGGCTTTCCTGAAAAGGACTCGCGGCGTACCTCGGCACGAGACCACGAGGATCTGCGCTGAAGTACGCCGCGAATGCGCCCTCCGGAAGGGGCGAGGCGTGAACTAGTTGATCACGGTGATGTTCGAGGCCTGCAGACCCTTGGGGCCCTGCTCGACGTCGTACTCGACCTTGTCATTGTCGTTCAGCGAACGGTAACCGCTCGAGTTGATAGCGCTGAAGTGGGCGAACACGTCGGCCGTGCCGTCGTCGGGCTGGATGAAACCGAAGCCCTTGTCGGCGTTGAACCACTTGACGGTGCCAGTAGCCATGAAAATCCTGTCTTCCTTCGTACGTTTGGGGCCCGCCTTTCGGGCCCCTGATACAGCTGGTGATGCTTGTGTACGTTCTGCAGAAGAACAGCGCACCCGCCAGGGGTTACCGCTGAAACAACAAAACCGAAACCTCAACAACCAGGAAAAACGCTACCGTCGGGAGCGGCCGAGTGCCACTGCGGTGCCCGAGGTCACAGCCCCGCTCAGTACGCTGGATACACAACATGTCAGCAGATGAGCCCCACCTGGAGGAACGATGGCTGACCTGCAGCTCGCCTGGTCCGAGGACGGCGCCCCTGACGGCCCGCCAGTGCTCATGGGTAGCTCGCTGGGCACGACCCGGGAGATGTGGACACCCGGGCTCGAGCACCTAGGCGAGTTCCGCGTCATCCGTTTCGACCATCTCGGGCACGGGCAGTCCCAGGTGCCGCAGGGCCCCTACTCGATGGAGCTGCTCGCCGGCGCGGTGCTGGAGCTCATGGACCATCTGGGGATCCAGCGCGCGTCGTACGCCGGGCTGTCGCTCGGTGGCGCGGTCGGCCAGTGGCTGGCCGCCTTCCATCCCGAGCGTGTCGACAGGCTGGCCTTGCTGGCCACCGCCGCGTACTTCCCCGATCCGGCGGGCTGGGCCGAGCGCGCGCAGACGGTGCGCGAGCAGGGCACGCAGTCGGTCGCTGACATGGCCATGACCCGGTGGTTCACCGAACGCTTCCGCCAGGAGCGCCCCAGCGAGGTCGCCCAGTGGCGCGAGATGGTCGCGGCGACCCCGGACGAGGGGTACGCCGGCTGCTGCGAGGCGCTGGCCGGTTACGACCTGCGCGAGGCCATCGCTCAGATCACCGCGCCTACGCTCGCGATCGCCGGCGCCGACGACCCGTCGACCAGCCCCGAGACGATGCAGGTCATCGCCGATGCCATCCCCGGCTGCCGGCTGGAGGTCGTCGACGACGCGGCCCATCTGCCGAACGTCGCCCATCCCGACCAGGTGGGAGGGTTACTGGCCGCGCACCTTCGTGGTGCGAGGTGAGCGGCGAGCGCTCCCGCGACTTCGTCCAGTCCCTCGCCAAGGGCCTCGACGTCATCGCCAGCTTCACCGCGGAACGCCGCCGACAGACGCTCAGCGAGGTGGCGCGCAACGCCGGCCTGACCCGCGCGACCGCCCGCCGCTTCCTGCTGACTCTGACCGAGCTCGGCTATGTCGAGCGGGACGGCGACCGTTTCTCCCTGCGTCCGACGGTGCTGCAGATCGGCCGTTCCTACCTGTCGATGCTCACCATGCCCGACATCGCCGAGCCACACATGCGCGCGCTGGCCTCGAGCATCGGCGAGGACGTCGGGCTGGTCGTACTGGACGAGCTCGACGGCGTCGTCGTGGCCGAGTGCGAGCCCGGCCGCGCCGCCGACAATTTCGTGCGGGTCGGTCAGCGGATTCCGGCGCTCGCGAGCGCGTCGGGCCGCGTGCTGCTGGCTCAGCTTCCCGAGGACGAGCTGGCGGCGCTCACCCGAGGCAAAGACGTCCCTCAGCTCACCGAGTCCACTCAGCGCGACCTCGCCGCCGTTCTCGAAGAGGTGCGCCGGGCGCGTCGAGCCGGCTACACGATCGTCGACAACGAGTTCCAGGACGGCGTGCAGTCGGTGGCGCTGCCGGTGTACGCCGGGATCAACCAGCACCCGGCGGCGATGGTGATCTCGGTGCGTTCCCGGCGGGTGTCGCCGGCCGAGCTGGTGGAGAACTATCTACCGCAGCTGCAGCACACGGCGCACCGCATCGAGGCCGACTACACGAGGACGCTCAGCAGCCGTCGTTGACCCGGGCCGCTCAGACCAGCTCGTGAACGAGGACGTTCTCCTCACGGCCCGGCCCCACGCCGATCGCGGAGATTCGGGCGCCGGAGAGCTCCTCGAGGCGCCGAACGTAGCGTTGTGCGTTCTCCGGCAGCTCGTCGAAGGTGCGGCAGTGCGTGATGTCCTCGAACCAGCCGGGCATCTCCTCGTAGACCGGCTTCGCATGGTGAAAGTCGGTCTGGGTCATCGGCATCTCGTCGAGGCGCTTGCCGTCGACCTCGTAGGCGACGCAGATCGGCACGGTCTCCAGCGAAGACAGCACGTCGAGCTTGGTGAGGAAGAAGTCCGTGAGGCTGTTGACGCGGGCGGCGTACCGCGCGATTACGGCGTCGAACCAGCCGCAGCGGCGATCCCGGCCGGTGGTGACGCCGACCTCGCCGCCCTGCTTACGGAGGTACTCGCCCTTGTCGTCAAACAGCTCGGTGGGGAATGGGCCGGATCCGACGCGGGTCGTGTAGGCCTTCAGGATGCCGATGCTGCGCTCGATGGCGCGCGGGCCGAGCCCCGAGCCGGCCGCCGCGCCGCCGGAGGTCGGCGAGGACGACGTGACGTAGGGGTAGGTGCCGTGGTCGACGTCCAGCAGCGTGCCCTGCGAGCCCTCGAGCAGGATCCACTCGCCACGCTCGTGCGCCTCGTTCAGCAACAGCCGGGTGTCGGCGATCAGCGGCTGGAGCTGCGCCCCGACCTCGAGGGTCTCATCGACGACCTGCTGCGGGTCGAGCGCCTTGCGGTTGTAGATCTTGGTGAGGATCTGGTTCTTCAGCTCGAGCGCCGACTCCACCTTCTGGGTCAGGATGCTCGGGTCGAGCAGGTCTTGCACGCGGACGCCGATGCGGGCGATCTTGTCCTGGTAGCAGGGCCCGATGCCGCGGCCGGTGGTGCCGATCTTCGCCTTGCCGAGGTAGCGCTCGGAGACTTTGTCGATGGCGATGTGGTACGGCATGATCAGGTGCGCGTCGGCCGACAGCTTGATCCGGTTCACGTCGACACCGCGCTCGGCGAGGCCCTGCATCTCGTCGACCAGTACGTGTGGGTCGACGACCACGCCGTTGGCGATGACCGGCGTGCAGTTGGGCGTGAGGATCCCCGACGGGATGAGGTGCAGGGCGTACTTCTGGCCGTCCGGCGTGACCACGGTGTGCCCGGCGTTGTTGCCGCCCTGGTAGCGGACGACGTGCGTGACACTGCTACCCAGCAGGTCGGTCGCTTTGCCCTTGCCCTCGTCACCCCACTGGGCGCCGATCAGCGCGATTGCCGGCATTCGCTTACCTCACCTCAGCATTGATTTACGGTGGCTAGTGCCCAAACCACCGTCGTACAGCCTACGACAGCGCGGCTGCCAGCTCGCCGCGCGAACCGGGTACGAGAGGACCGTCTGCCCGATGCTCACCATCGTCGAGGATTCCACTGCCACCGTGACCGACTGGTCCGAGCTGGTGCCGGCTCGCCCGGTGCGTTGGGAGGACGCTCCCCCACGTGACGAGCTCCGCAGTCTCATTAAGCAGGTGGATGCCGAGGGCGTCGTCGTCTCCGGCTCGACCGCCACGCTCAGCACAGTCGTGGAGGCGCTCAAGCGGGCGGGCCGCGTGAGCGACACTCCGGTCGGCTTCCTGCCGGGGGTGCCCGCGGACCGCGCATCGGCCGAGGCGACCCTTGACCTGGTGGAGCTGCTGGCCTTGCCGACGACCGCGGAGCAGGTGCTCGTCGCCGACCCGGTCGCGCTGCCGCTGGCCCGCAACGACATCGGCGGCGTGCTGCTGGTCGAGGCAGTCATGGGGCCCGAGCGCGGGCGTGGCTTCGGCGCCCAGGCCTATCACGACGACCAGCTGATCGCCGACGGGATCATCGGCCGGATCGACGTGCGTGTCGACTACCGCGAGGCCGACGTCCTGCGAGCCACGGTGCGGCCGACCAGCGGCCGCAAGCGAAGCACGAGCAGCGCCGGCCGGGCGGTCCAGATCGCCTGCGACGAGGTCCCGATGAGAGTCGACGGCCGCGGGCCCGTCGCGGTCAAGGGCCGGACGTGGTATCTCGACGACCGCCAGCGCTGGCTCCTGCGCGGGGCTCAGATCCCCATGAGCGAGACGATCGCGCCTCGTCCCACCGGCCGGTGGTGGTCGCGGATCCGAGGCGGATAGCCGAATCGAAACGCATCGATTTTTGAACGAACGGGCCCAAAGGGTGCCGACAGCCGCGCTATCGAACAGAATAGGCGGGTGAGCATTTCCGAGACGATCGAGATCGAGCGCAAGTACGCCGCACCTGCCCGCAACGCGGTCCCGAAGCTGGACGCGCTTCCGGCCGTCGATCGGGTACGCCGGCGCCGCGCGACGACTCTCCAGGCCCAGTACTTCGACACCGACGACCTCACGCTGATTGGCGCGCACGTCACGTTGCGCAAGCGGGTCGGCGGCATCGACGAGGGCTGGCATCTGAAGCTTCCTGCGCAGGGCTACCGGCATGAGCTGCACTCTCCCCTGACCGACTCCGACGACGTCCCCGATGCGTTCCTCGTCCGGCTTCATCCGCTGCTGCGCGGCCGTGCGCTGCGGCCAGTCGTCCGGCTCACCACCAGGCGAACGGTGCACGAGCTGCTCGACCCCAGTGGCGGCCTGCTCGCCGAGGTTTGTGACGACCGGGTCGAGAGCAAGCCGGACATCGACGGCCTCGACGAGATCGCCTGGCGCGAGTGGGAGGTCGAGCTGCACGCCGCGGACCCGGCGCTGCTGGACGCGATCGAGCCGCTGCTGATCGAACGGGGTGCGTCCGCGGACGTCGGCCCGTCGAAGCTCGCTCGCGCGTTGGCCCACCTGGTGCCCGACGGGCCTCCGCAGCCGGCGCCGCCCGGCAAGAAGCCGACGGTGGCCGACGTGGCCCGCGAGTATCTCTGGCAGGAGATCGGGCGGCTGAAGGATCACGACGCGGGCGCGCGCCTGCACGAGCCGGACGCCGTCCACCAGATGCGGGTGGCCGCCCGTCGGCTGCGCTCGGTGCTGTCGTCCTATCGCGACATCGTGGGACGGGAACGCTCGGCGGAGCTCCGCGGCGAGCTGAAGGCGCTGGCGGACTCCCTCGGCGGCGCGCGCGACAGCGAGGTGATGCTCGCCCGGCTGAATGCCTTGCTGGATGCTCAGCCACCGGAGACGGTGCTGGGACCGGTCCGCGAACGGATCAACGACGAGTTGACCGCCCGCTACGACGAGGCTCACGCGGACGCGATGAAGTTCATGAGCTCCGGCCGCTACTACGCACTCCTGGATGCCCTCGACGCTCTGGTGCTCGATTGGGAGCCCGCCGGCGGCACCGAGCCCGCGAAGGCACTGCGCGGAGTCTTCGACCGCGACTGGAAGCGAGTGCGCGGCGCGGTGCACGAGGCGAACGAGATCGAGGACCAGGCGGAGCACGAGCACGCGCTGCACGAGGTCCGCAAGTCGGCCAAGCGGCTGCGCTACGGCATGGATTCGGCGCACGCGGTGATCGGCAAGGACGCCAAGAAGCTGGCGAAGGCGTCGGCGGCGATCACCGAGATCCTCGGGGACCACAACGACAGCGTGATCACGGCGGGCGTGATCGCTGCGCTAGCCGAGAAGGCGCATGCGCGCGGCGAGGACACCTTCACCTACGGTCGGATGCACGCTCAGGAGCAGGCGCACGCCTCCGTGTCTCGTGAGGAGCTCACCCAGGCACTCGACACGCTCAACGAGCTGCGGTTCGACGCATGGAAGAAGATCTAGCGGGCGCCAGCCCACGCGCTCGTCGACGACCGCGTAGCAGACGGAGACGTAGCAGGACGCTCGTTTCTCACGCGATGTACTGAATCTGCGCGCCACGCCGGGCGTTTCCGGAACAGTGGCCCACAAATCGGCAGCTATCTCCGGGACACGCCACCAGTACTAGTTGAGGTGGGCTCGCGCCTCCGGGTCGGAGTCGTCGATCAGTTGCGTAAGCCGCTCGACCTCGTCGGTCTCGCCGATAGCGGCAGCAGCCTGCGCCAGGTGGTGGAAGCAGCGCAGCACGCCGCGGTTGGGGACGTGCGACCACGGCACACTGCCCCAGCCCTTCCAGCCGTTGCGGCGGAGGGCGTCCAGACCCCGGTGGTAGCCGGTACGGGCGTAGGCGTAGGCCGCGACGGGGTCGCCGTCCGCGAGCGCCGCGGCGGCGAGGTCGGCCCAGGCCGCCGAATCCGTCGGATGGGCCGCGGCGACCGCGCGTGGGTCGGCGCCCGAACCGCGCATCTCCTCCGCCCCGGGATTCTCCGGAAGACGGGTCGCGGGTGGCTGGGCCATGAGATCTTCACCGATGGGCATGCGCTCGATCCTCTCAGGTGGTCACCGCAGACGCGAAGAGGGCTTCACGATCCCAGGCGGCGCGAAGCCCCTGGGCTCGTGAAGCCCTCTCCGGTTACTACTGAGCTATCTCGCTACTTGCCTGCGACGTCGTTCTTGAACGCGGTCGCGGCCTTGAAGCCGGGCACGGTCGTCGCGGCGATCTGGATCTCCTCGCCCGTCTGCGGGTTGCGGCCGGTGCGGGCCGAACGCTCGCGGGGCTCGAAGGTGCCCAGGCCAGGAATCTGAACCTTGGCGCCATCGGCGACGGCGCCACGGATGGCGGTCGCGAGGGCCTTGATGGCGCGATCGGCATCGGCCTGGGTCAGGCCGGTCTCCGAAGCGACCTTGCCAACGAGCTCGTCTTTGTTCATGTGTTTCACCTCAGAAAGTAGTGGCAATACCTGCGCAACCGTAGCCGGTCCGCGCCGCGCAGCGGCGGATTCTCGCGGATTTTCGCCTTCCCGTGTGTCTCGTCACTGTCCGAGCGGCACCGGGATGAGGCCCACATAACAGCTCCCCAGGGCGCGACAGCTTCCTCGTCTACCGCGACCTGGGGAGGTGACCGAATAGTACTACGGGCCCTGGCGGCGATACCACGCAACAGCGTCATGCCACGGCCGTCAGCGCCGCGGCAGGTGACGAGTCAGCGGCCGGCGACGGTGTGCGTGAGGCCGATCTGTCCTGGGCCGTCGGTCTTGGCCCGCGCCCGCTCGAACGCTCGCTCGCGCTGCTGCTCGAATCGCTCGGCCTGCTCGTCCAGACGCTGCATGAACGCCGCCAGCTGCTCCCGGGCCTGCTCACCCTCGGCGGTGAGATCGGCACGCTCGAAGACCTTCCACTTGCGTAGCACCGGTGCGATCACCTCGTCGCGGTGCTGACGGAGGTCGTAGATCCCGGCCTTGGCGATGGCGACCGACTTGCGCGCGAAGCCGGCCATCGTCGCGCCGGGCATCTGGAAGCTCATCACCTCGTGTGCGACCGCCTGCATTGCCTCGTCCGGAAACAGCTCGAAGGCCGCCTCGACGAGGTTGCGGTAGAAGACCATGTGCAGGTTCTCGTCGGTGGAGACGCGCGAGAGCAGCTGGTCGCAGATCGGGTCGTCGGTCGCTCTGCCGGTATTACGGTGCGAGACACGGGTGGCCAGCTCCTGGAAGGAGACGTACGCGATCGTCTGCAGCGGCGACTTGTCGCCGGAGTCGTATCCGGCGGTCATGTGCGCCATCCGCTCCAGCTCCAGCTCCACCGGATCGACGCCCCGGGTGACGACGAGATAGTCGCGCATCGCCGTGCCGTGGCGCGCCTCCTCCGCGGTCCACCGACCAACCCACTGGCCCCAGGCACCATCGCGACCGAACGAGGTGGCGATCTCGTAGTGATACGAGGGCAGGTTGTCCTCGGTAAGCAGGTTGGTGATCATCGCGATCTGAGCGACAGGGTCGAGCTTCGACTGCTCGGGGTCGTAGTCCTCACCGCCGAGGAAGGCGAAGTTGCGGCCGTCGTCCCACGGGATGAAGTCGTGGGGATTCCAGTCCTTGGCAGCCCGCAGATGCCGGTTCAAGTTCTCCTCGACGACTGGCTCGAGTGCGTGCAGCAGTCCCTTCGGGTCTTCCATTCGGTTCACGCCGATTCTCCGATCGCTGGTTGGCCGAGAAACCTACGCTAACGTAGGTTCCTCGGCTACCGGCTGGTATCGGACGGCAATTCGAGAGCCTCGCGCAGACCTCACGCAGCGCTGATCACGGCTTCCACTGCTGTGCCTCCTTCCGGTCTCGACCGCGAAGACCGGGTGGACAGGTTTGCTACGGAACTCCGGCCTCGGCGCGTCGTTCGCGCGGCGTGCGCAGCGCCCAACGGGCAACGACGTCGATCGCCAGACCGATCACGCCGATCACGACGATCAGCGCAGTGATGTGGTGGTACGCGAGCTGGTCCTTGGCGTTGAGGATCTGATAGCCCAGTCCGCTGGTGACGCCGAGCATCTCCGCCGGAACGAGCACCACCCACCCGAGGGCGACCGCCGCGCGCACGCCGGTGAGCAGATGCGGCCGAAGAGATGGCGCGATGACGCTGCGCAGCGTCTCCCATCGGGTGGCGCCGAGCGTGCGGGCCACGGCCAGGTGCCCGGGGTTGACCGCGCGGACGCCGGCAAGGGCAGCCAACATGACCGGCCACACGGTCGTCAGCGCCACCAGCGCGATGACCGGGAGGTCGCCGATGCCGACGAGCACGATCACCAACGGGGCCCACGAGAGCGGTGAGACCATCCGCAAGAAGCCCACGACCGGCCGCGTCGTGCGCTCGAGCCAGCTCACCGAGCCGATCAGCACGCCCGCCACGATTCCAACCAGAATGGCGATCGCGAGACCGACGACGAGCCGCATGACCGACGCCGAGGCGTCGTCCACCAGGACACCTGTCTCCCAGAGCTCGACCACGCCGGACCAGGTACGGGTCGGCGAGAACTCGTGCATGAGCGGGCGGTGGGCCAGCAGCAGGTCGGTCAGCAGGTACCAGGTCGCGACCGCCGCGACCGCACCCAGCAGCGCATACCAACCGCTCTGGTCGTCTCGCCCCCCTCGGGAAGCGGCCGACCGTAGCGCACCGCGATCGGTCGGCTCAGCCGGATCGGCGGAGACTGCAGTACGCGACGTGCGGTCCAGGTCGCGTGCGTGGTCGACGCTCATGGCTCGATCAGCTCCTGTCGACTCAGCTTGTCGGCGGGAATCGCGCCCCCGCCGAGGGCTTGGCGGACATATCGGTCGTCGACGAGCTGCTGATGCACCTCTTCGCCGCTCACCCCCTGCACGAACGCGGAGTCTCCGTCGATCTGAGTGTCCCGCATCGCCTGGACCAGAGCCGAGGTGTAGCTGGCCAGCGGCAGGGCGGAGAACCCGATGCGCTCGCCATGCCAGGCTGCATGCCGGGTGACTCCGGCGTACTCCGTGGCCTCTCGGCTGAAGACCCGCTGCACCGCGGTCGCGGGCTGCGGCAGGTACTTTCCGTCACCGAGCAGCGCGCCCATCCCGGGGCGATTCTGTTCGATCCATCCCTGGGCCTTGACCACCGCGGTGGCCACGGCCTGCGCCTTCTCAGGAGCCGAGTCGATGAGATCCTCGCGGAGGACCACGGCGCAGCATGCATGCTCCTTCCACACGTCGCCAAGGAACCGCGCGACCTTACCGACGCCCTTCGCCTCGGCGACCGCACTGAACGGGTCCGCCACGACGAATCCGCTGACCTGGCCACCGGCCAGCGCCGGCACCATGTCGGCGGGAGCCATGACCGCGAGCTGCACCGTTCCCTTCGAGGCGGCCGGCGCCCCGCGGATCACCGCCGTGAGGCCGTTGGCGATCAGTAGCCGCTGCAGCACCACGTTGTGGATCGACCACCAGTAGGGGATCGCGACCGTGCTGCCGGCCAGCTCCGCGATGCCGCCGATCTGATTGGCGACGGTCAAGGCGGAGCCATTCACGTGCCCCCAGCCGATGACCTTGAGCGGAATCCGCTTGTCGAGCCGGAGCTGAACCGCGAGCGGCATCAGCACGTGCGCGACGTCGATCTCCCCGATCGCGAGTGCCTGGGCGAGCGCCTCCCAGCTGCGGAACATCACCGGATCGGCAGAGCTGATTCCTTGCTCTGCAAGGAATCCCTTCTCGTGTGCGACCAGCAGCGCCGACGCGTCGGTGATCGGCAGGTAGCCGATGCGGACCGCGGAGGCCTGCTCGTCTCCGGACGCGGTCGCGGGGGCGGTGGCATCCCAGATGCCCTTGGCCGCCAGGCCACCGACCACGCCCGTCGCAGCGATGCGCCCGCCGAGGCGCAGCGCCGTCCGCCGCGAGTAGCTCGAGGGGCGGCCCTTAGACATGAGTCAGCGCCTCCTCGGTCGAATCGGCGTCGCTGGTGGCTCCGTCGTCGACGGCGAACGCGGCGCGGATCTCTGCACGTTGCTCGTCGCGGCTGCCTGGATCGACGTCCCATCGGCGCAGCACTCGTCCGGACTCGAGCAGCACGATCTCGTCGGAGAGCCGCAGCGCCTCGTCGATGTCGTGGGTGACCAGCACGGAGGTCAGCCCCTCGCGTCTCGTCTCCTCGCGTAGCCAGCCCTGCAGGGTCCCGCGAGTCGCGGGATCGAGCGCGCTGAAGGGCTCGTCAAGCAGCAACAGCTCCGGCCGGACGGCGAGCGCCCGCCCCAGCGAGACCCGCTGCGCCTGGCCGCCGGAAAGCTGGTCCGGATAGCGATCGGCGAGGTGGGCGATTTCCAGGAGCTCGAGGAGCATGTCGATTCGGCCGGGCTCGATTCCCCGGTTTCGCTGGAAACCAAGACCCAGCGCGACGTTCTCCCGGACCGTCAACCAGTCCAGCAGCAAGGCTTGCTGGTACACGACGGCCTGTCGTTGCTCTCCCGAGGAAGCGGTGAGCTCGACAATGCCCTCGCTCGGCGTGATCTCACCGTCCAGCACCCGCAGCAGCGTCGACTTGCCGGCGCCACTGCGGCCTAGAACCGCGACCTGCCGGCCACGCTCGACCGTCAGGTCGACGCCGTCCAGCACCTTCTCACCGCCGAGACGGACCTCGACCCCTACGAGGCGAGCGACGTGAGCTCCCATCGGAGCTGTCCTTCCGACGGAGACTGCACGGGCAGGAAGGCCGCCTCGCGGAACCGGCGTGCGGTCCCGCTCGAGGCGACATAGCCGCGGCCACCGGCGAGGGCCGCCTCCAGGCGGGTTGCCTCACCGGCGATCAGGCTGGCGTCCAGGCGCAGCCGGACGAACTCGACCAACGGGCTCGCCGACAGGTCAGACCCGAGCCGAGTCCAGCGGTCCGCGACCTCATCGAGGGCAGAACGGGCGTCGAGGTAGCGCTGTTGCAGCCCCTCGTTGCCCGCGCGGGTCACCAGCGCCTCGGACTCGGTCAGCGCGCGTCGCGCGATCCCGATGCAGAAGGCGGACTGCAGCGTCAAGAAGGTCGGCCGGAAGGCGCGTGCCGTGGCGGTGAAGTCCCAGCTGAGCACGGCGTCCAACGGGATCCGCGCGCCCTCCAGGCGGACGGACGCCGATGCGGTTGCGTTGAGCGCGAGCAGGCCGTCGACGTAGTTGACCGTGACGCCAGGGGCGCCCACCCGGAACCACGTGATGATGCGCCGTTCGTCATCGAGCACGACGGGGATCACCACGACCGCGCCGTCCACCAGGTTCGATGCCCAGCGGATCTGCCCGTCGATGACCAGCTCGTCGCCTTCGACGTGGCCGGTGATGCCGAGCGGCTCGATTCCCGCCAGCGCCTTCATGCCCGATGCCATGGCGGTCGAGCCGATGCGCTCACCGCGGCGCAGCAGCGTCCAGGTCTCGGAGTTCAGTGCGGTGCGGTTGCCGCGGGCGAAGTAGTCCAGCACCATGCGGTGCGCCCACAGGCTGAACGCGCTGCTCATGCACTCCTCGGCCAGGAGCGCGATCAGCTCGGAACTCCCGTCGATTTGCGATGCGGCCTCATGCGGGTCGCCGACCGTGTCGACACCGAGGTCGAGCAGGTGACGCTCACCGAGCTCGCGCAGCAGATCGGTCGTCGACGTCGCCCCGGAGTCGATCGCCCGTACCGACTCCGCCACGCGGGCGCGCAGGTCATCGGCGGCGGCGCGGACGAGCCCGATGTCGGACTGCGTCGTCACGGCGCTCATCCGGCACCCCCGGGGACCGGAGCGACGTCGAGGGCGTGCAGCCGGTCGATCGGGGTCGAGACGATCTCCCGCGCCCGGACGACGGCGTCCTCGTCGGGGGCATTGTAGAGGCACAGGCACTTGGCGACGTCTTCGCGAACGTAGGTGCGCAGGAAGGAGACCTCGGGGATCTCGGCGTACAGCGGGGACTTCTCCTTCTTGCGGCTGAGGTAGGTGTCCATGTCGATGTGCGCCGGGATGTCCCACTCGACCAGGTACCCGGCCTCGGGGCGGGCGGCCTTGATGTCCTCGAGATCAGCACCGACCAGGCGCACCTGATCGGGCCCTTCGACCTCGGTGACGTCGTCCAGGCCGAGGACGGCGCTGCCGAGAGCGGTGAGGTCGGCGGTCTCGAAGACCAGGAAGACGCGGTCGGCCGGGGCGGTGACCTCGGCCTCGATCAGCTCGGCTCCGGCGGCGGCGGCACGGGTTGACGCCTGCTCGATGAGCGCGGCGGCAGCGTCCTTCGACGCGGTGGCGGGGACGATCTCGACGAGGGCAAGAACGGATTCGGACATGCGTTCCTCCATTTCAGGGGTGCGGTGATGACCGGCGTACGCCGGTTGTCTAACAGGGGTGCGAGTTGGTGCGCGGCGGGATTCCGGACGGTCGTCGGGACCAGCCCCGCTGGCGCGCGGAGACGCCGCCGGGTGCCAGTTGACGGAACCACGGGCGGTGCCGCGCAGGTCCTCGACGGGGCGCGGGCCGAACGCCGACGAACACCGCCGTCCCTACCGGCCTACGGCCAGCGTCGACGAACGTGCAGCGGCTCAGCCTGCGATCGACGGACGTCGAGCGGACGTAGAGCGACTGCCGGGACCGTCAGACGCGCGGGTCAGGAACAGGTGGTGCGGAGCCGGCCGTAGTCAATGGTGAAGCGTCGTACGGCGTAGAACGTCGTCGCCACGTCTGACTCCTTCTGCCCTCGCGGGCGCTGCGCTTGCCGGGCACGTCATCGTGCCCGACCAGGTCGTCACCCGGGGCACCCCACCGCATCGCGAGGGTTGCCGTCCAGCGAGCCGGGGCTTGACGCTGGAGCTCTTGACCCGCAGCAATAGTACTCACAACGTCGCCGCCCGCAACGTGGCCAGGCGTGGATTGGCTCACCCGGGGGCGACGGCAGCGATCAAACCGAATACGATTCGGTCAGGAGCGCGCACGATCGGCCCCTCGTCGGCGGGCGCCCCACAACCAGGACGACGTCCAGACTCAGGAGCCAATCCATGGACCAGCTGTACAGCAAGGAAGAGCGCGAGTTCGCCGAGCAGATGCGCGAGTTCTATCGCACGGAGATCCCCAAGGAGATCCGTGAGATGAACGCCCGGGGTGAGATCGACAGCAAGGAACCGATCGTCACCACCCAGCAGATCCTGAACAAGCACGGCTATGCGGTCCCCAACTGGCCGGTCGAGTGGGGCGGTCAGGACTGGACCCCCGTGCAGCGGCACATCTGGCTGCAGGAGATGGAGCTGGCCAACGTCCCTGCCCCGCTCGCCTTCAACACCTCGATGGTCGGCCCGGTCATCGCGACCTTCGGCTCGCAGGAGATCAAGGAGCGCTTCCTGCCGAAGACCGCGAACCTGGACATCTGGTGGTCGCAGGGCTTCTCCGAGCCGGACGCCGGTTCGGACCTCGCTTCGCTGAAGACGACCGCGGTCCGCGACGGTGACCACTACATCGTCAACGGCCAGAAGACCTGGACCACGCTCGGCCAGTACGGCGACTGGATCTTCATGCTCGTGCGCACCAACCCCGAGGTGAAGAAGCAACAGGGCATCTCGTTCCTGCTGATCGATATGAAGTCCCCTGGGGTGACGGTCCGCCCGATCCAGTTGATCGACGGCGGTCACGAGGTCAACGAGGTGTTCTTCGACAACGTCGAGGTCCCCGTCGAGAATCTCGTCGGCGAGGAGAACATGGGCTGGACCTATGCGAAGTTCCTCCTGGGCAACGAGCGCACGGGCATTGCGCGGGTCGGCGTCTCCAAGACCCGCATCGCCCGCCTGAAGGAGTTCGCTCGCAACACCCGTACCAAGAAGGGCACCCTCCTCGAGGATCCGTTGTTCGCGGCGCGCCTGACCAAGGTCGAGGTCGAGCTGCAGGCGCTGGAGATGACCCAGATGCGCATCCTGTCGACGCAGACTGCCGGCTCGGGCAAGCCCGATCCGCGTTCGTCGGTGCTCAAGCTCGTCGGCTCGAAGCTGCAGCAGGAGATCACCGAGCTGCTCGTCGACGTTCTCGGCCCGGATGGGCTGTACTTCCGCGACGACTACGACACTCCGGAGGGCTTCTCGCCGGTTCCGCAGGGCGCCGTCGACGCGCTGCCGACCTACTTCAACTACCGCAAGGTCACCATCTACGGCGGTTCGTCCGAGGTGCAGCGCGGCATCATCTCCAAGGCCATTCTCGGCCTCTGAGCCGACCGACGACACAGACACTAGGAGTATTCAAAGTGGATCTCGAACTCACTGATGAGCAGCGCGAGCTCGCCTCGACGGTCGGCCGCATGATGAAGGAACGCTACGACGCCGAGAAGCGCGATGCGATTCTCGCCTCGGAGCCGGGTTACAGCGACGACATGTGGGGCCGGTACGCCGAGCTCGGCGCGTTGGCGCTTCCCTTCGCCGAGGAGTACGGCGGCGCAGACATGGGCTTCGGCGAGGTCGCCGTGGTCCTGGAGGAGTTTGGCAAGGCTCTCGTGCTCGAGCCGTACGTCTCGACCGTGCTGCTGGGCGGCGGCCTGGTCAATGAGGCCGGCACCGATGAGCAGAAGTCCGAGCTCCTGGGCGGCATCGCCGAGGGCTCGCTCAAGCTGGCGTTCGCGGCGCAGGAGCCCGGCCAGCGCTACGACCTCACCTCCCCCACCACGACTGCGTCCGGCTCGGGCGACTCGTACACCGTCTCCGGCGAGAAGTCCGGCGTCCTGGGTGGTGACTCGGCAGACAAGCTGATCGTCTCGGCATCGGTCGACGGCGAGGTCGGCCTGTTCGTGGTCGACGCCCAGGGCGAGGGCGTGACACTGATGCCGTTGAAGCAGGCCGACGGTCTGGGTGCCGCGAACGTGCTGCTGAAGGACGCCCCCGCTCAGCGGCTGGGCTCGGGCGATGCGAAGCAGACCATCCAGAAGGTCGTCGACGTCGCCACCGCGGGGCTGTGCTCCGAGGCTGTCGGCGCGATGGAGACCGCGCTGAAGATGACCGGCGAGTACCTGCACACCCGCGTGCAGTTCGGCAAGCCCATCGGCATCAACCAGGCGCTGCAGCACCGGGCGGCCGACATGTACGTCTCGCTGGAACTGGCCAAGTCCATGGCGCTGTTCGCGCGCCTGGCCGCGAGCAGCTACGGAGAGAACAGCCACCGCGACATCACCGCCGCCAAGATCGAGATCGATAAGTGCGCGCAGCACATCTCGCAGGAGGCCATTCAGATGCACGGCGGCATCGGCATGACGATGGAGTATCCGATCGGCCACTACGCCAAGCGTCTGACGGTCATCATGCGGACCTTCAACGACAGCGACGCGCTCGTCGAGGAGCTAGCCGAATCGGGCGGCTTGATCAAGCCCAGCGCCGAGGTCTAGTCAGCACCACCCTTTCGACCGTGCCGGGATTCCCTCTGGGGAGTCCCGGCACAGTCATTTGCGTCGGACGTTGCGGACCGTCGTGGGCGCTCTGGCATTCACAAGTGGGGTTAGCCCTCGCAGGAGGGGATTAATCCCCTCTTGTGAGCCTCAAGCCCTCTTGCGAGAGGGGGCGGGCCGCAGGCCCCACCAGCTCACGATGCCGCCGAGGGCGAGCATCGCGGCGCACAGCAGCATCGCGTCAAGGTGAGCCGCGGTCATCGCTGCCGGATCGGCGTACTCGCGCCCGGAGAGACCCACGATCGCCGGGAGCGCCGCGACCGCGAGCAGCGAGCCCGCCCGCGCCACGGCATTGTTGACCCCGCTCGCCGTACCGGCGTACTCGTCCGGTGCGGCGGCGACGACCGTCGAGGTCAGCGGCGCGACGAGCAGAGCCAGACCGAGTGCGAAGACGGTGACCCCGGGCAGTACGCCGCTCCAGTAGCTCGTTCCGCGGGCGACCGGCATGAGCAGCAGCAGACCGGCCGCGCACGTGATGGGCCCGAGTGCCATGGGGATCCGCGGTCCGATGCGGTCGGACAGCGCAGAGGCTCGCGAGGACAGCAGCATCAGCGCGATCGTGACGGGCAGCGTCGCGAGACCGGCATTCAGTGCAGACCACCCGAGGCTGATCTGCAGCTGCAGGGCGAGCACGAACATGGCGGCTCCGAAGGAGCCGTACACCAGCAGGGTCATGAGGTTGGCCGCCGTGAACACCCGGTCGCCGAACAGCGCCGGAGGCACCAGCGGATGAGCAGCGCGCAGCTGGCGCCACACGAACGCGACCGCAGCCACGGCGCACAGTACGGGACTGCCCCAGAACGCCGGACCGCCGCCGCCCGCCGAGGTGAGCGCGAAGGTCAGCGCGCCGAGGACCACCACCGACAGCACGGCCCCGGCCACGTCGAAGCCGCGGGCGGCCTGCGGGTTGCGTGACTCGGGCGCGTACCGCAGGCACAGCAGGACGACGATCAGGCACAGCGGAATGTTGATCCAGAAGATGGACGGCCATCCGGCGTGCTCGATCAGCCAGCCGCCGACGAACGGCCCGATGGCTGCAGCCACGCCCGACATGCCTGCCCACGTGCCGATCGCCGACGCGCGGTCCTCCTCGCGGAAGCTCGCCCGGATGATCGACAGTGCCCCCGGCATCGCGAGCGCCGCGCCCAGCCCCTGCACCACCCGGAAGGCGATGAGCTGCGGAGCGGTCGCGGACAGCGCGCACAGCGCCGAGCCGATCGCGAAGAGCAGCATCCCGCCGACATACACGCGGCGTCGTCCGAGGCGGTCGCCCACCGCGCCGCCGACGAGCACGAGCGAGGCGAGAGCGAGCAGATAGCCGTTGACCACCCACTGCAGCACATCGAGATCAGCGTGCAGATCCTCGCGCATCGCCTTGAGCGCGACGTTGACGATGGTTCCGTCCAGGATGCTGATTCCCGAGCCCAGCGTCACCGCGAGAAGGGTGAGCCGGCCCTCACGGGAGGCGCGGCTCAGCAGCTCGGTATCGGGCACCCCACGAGTATGCGCGCGAGCGGTCCGGCGCCGTCCCTGCTACTGGGTGGTCGTGTGCTCCGGCCGCATGACCAGGACGACCCGGTCCGCCGCGTCGGCTACCGGCGGCTCATATGGCAGCCCGTACCGCTGGGCGAGGCGGTCGAAGAACGCGCCGCTGGTGTCCGGCCGGATCTCGGTGATCTCGCCGCGCACCTCGAGATAGCGGTACGGCTGATCGGGATCGTTCACCGAGATGGCGACGCGAGGGTTGCGTCGCACGTTGTGATACTTCGCGCGGGCGGTGGACGTCGTGAAGAGCAGGACGCCGTCCTCGTAGAGATGCCAGGTCGGGTTGACCTGTACCGAGCCGTCCTTGCGCAGCGAGGCGAAGTGGCTGTACAGAGCGCGGGTGAGCAGGTCCTCGTGGCTGTCGGGAATCATGCCGCCGAACCTACGACTTCGAGTGCACTCCAACGCAACACTGGCTGCGGACCAGGCGCGGCTGGGACCGCGCGAGACGCTCGCCAGCGGAGTTAGCCTTCGCAAGAGGAGATTAATCCCCTCTTGCGAGTGAGAACCCCTCTTGCGAGCTGTCGTCAGCCGGCGGGTGGCTGGATAGGACGCCGGCGGCTAGCCGGCGATAACGACGTACAGCTGGCGCGGTCCGTGCACGCCCTCGACCCGCTCGAGCTCGATATCGCTGGTGGCGCTGGGGCCGCTGATCCAGGTCTGCGGACGCTTGGCCGCGACGGAGTCGCGCAGCCGCGCGACGGCCTCCGGTACGCCGCTGACCACCTGGTCGACGCGGACGACGCAGATGTGCCGGTCGGGCACGAGAGAGAGCGCCCGGCGTCCCTGGTCGGGTCCGTGGTCGAGGATAATCGTGCCGGTCATGGACGCGGCGACGGCGCACGCCGAGACGACGGCATCGATCTCGTTGAGCTGTGCGGGCGAGTACGGCGCGTCCGAGTCCTCGCGGATGATCTCGGCGCTGGTCTGGGCGAGCCACGAATCGTCGACACCGGTCGGCACGATGACCGTCTTCGCGCCGGTCGCCTCCAGCCCCGCGGCGATCGCGGCCGGGATCTCGTCGGGGCCGCAGCGGTTCACAGTCGCCTTGTAGTCCTCGAGCCGGTCGATGAAGGTCTCCAGGACATCGCCGACGTCCACCGGCTGCCCGTAGGTCCACTCGACCGGCACGTCGGACTCGGGCGAGCTTGCATCGACATCGGCGAGCGCGGCTCGCGCCCGGCGCAGGATCTCCTCGCGCGCGCTCATCACGACTCGTCCTTCTTCTCGTGCTCGTTGTCCCACCAGTCGCGGAAGGTCTTCCCGGGCGGCATGGGCACGTCGCGCGCGTTGGTCCACTTCGACAGCGGCCAGGGCAGAGGGCCGAAGTGATCGGTCACCCGCCCGAGCACCCCGCCGGTCGCCTTCGACCCGGCCTGCACGGCCTTGAGCCGGCGATGGTCGCCCATGACCCAGCCGCCGGCCTTCATGATCGCCGGTTCGGCATGGGGCAGGACGCCGCCGTCCTCGCGCTTCGCCTCGACCACCTTGTGGCGCATGTGCACCAGCAGGTCGGCGATCGGGATCTCGACCGGGCACACATCGCTGCACGCGTGGCACAGCGACGACGCGAACGGCAGCGCGCGGTCGACCTTGGAGTCGAGACCGCGCAGCTGCGGGTTGAGGATCGCACCGATCGGCCCGGGATAGACCCCGCCGTACGCGTGCCCGCCGACCTGCTCGTAGACCGGGCACACGTTCAGGCATGCCGAGCACCGGATGCAGCGCAGCGCGTCGCGACCCTTGGGGTCCTCGAGCACCTGGGTACGGCCGTTGTCGACGAGGACGACGTGCACATTATGCGGCCCGTCGCCGGGTGCAGCGCCCGACCAGATCGAGCTGTACGGGTTCATCCGCTCGGCGGTCGAGCTGCGTGGCAGCAACTGCATGAAGACCTCGAGATCCTCAAAGCGCGGGATCACCTTCTCGATGCCGACGAGGCTGATGAGCGTCTCGGGCAGGGTCAGGCACATGCGCCCGTTGCCCTCGGACTCGACGACGACCAGCTGCCCGGTCTCGGCGATCGCGAAGTTGCCGCCGGAGATGCCGACGGTCGAGCGCAGGAACTTCTCGCGCAGGTGCGCGCGGGCGGCGGCAGCCAGGTGCGGCGGCTGCGCGTCGAGGTCGTCGGGGGCAGCCATGCCGTACTGCCCCATCTCCTTGCGGAAGATGTCGCGGACCTCGCTGCGATTGCGATGGATCGCCGGCACCAGGATGTGGCTCGGCCGGTCGTGACCGAGCTGCACGATCAGCTCGGCAAGATCGGTCTCCCAGGCCGCGATGCTCGCCTGCTCGAGCGCCTCGTTGGTGCCGATCTCCTGGGTCAGCATCGACTTGACCTTCACGACCTCCTCGGCCTGGGCCTCGCGCACCAGGTCGACGACGATCCGGTTGGCCTCCTCGCCGTCGCGCGCCCAGTGCACCGTCGCGCCGTTCGCGGTCAGCGACTCCTCGAGCTGCTCGAGATAGTGCGGCAGGTGGCGAAGCACGCGGTTCTTCAGCTGGCCGCCGGCGCGGCGCATCTGCTGCCAGTTGGGTAGCTCCTCGACCGCATTCGCTCGCTTCTTGCGAATGGTGTGCGTGGCGTGGTGCAGGTTGCGACGCTGCTGGACGTTCGCCAGCTCACGCTTCGCGGCCACCGGGAAGGGCGGCGAGTCACGGAAGTCACCGGCCGGCGGCTCCGGGGTCAGCCGCCCGTTCTCGTCACGGCGCAGGTGTGCGTCGTCGACGCGCGGAGTCTCTGCGGTCATAGCTGATGCTCCTGGGAGTTGAGGATCTCGGCCAGATGGATCGGCTTGATGCCGGCGCGGTCACGCTCGAGGACGCCGCCGATGCTCATCAGGCACGAGTTGTCACCCGCGACCAGATATTCGGCCCCGGTGGACCTCGCGTTGGCGACCTTGTCGAAGGTCATCGCGACGCTCACGTCGGCGTTCTTCATCGCGAAGGTGCCCCCGAAGCCGCAGCACTGCTCGGCGTCCGGCAGCGGCACGACCTCGATGCCGCGGACGGCGTTCAGCAGCTGCTGCGGCCGGTCTCCGACGCGGGTGATCCGCAGCGAGTGGCAGGTCGGGTGGTAGGTGACGCGGTGCGGGAAGTACGCGCCTACGTCGACGACGCCCAGGACGTCGACGATGAACTCGCTGAGCTCGAGCGTTCGCTTCGCGAGCGAGGTCGCCTGCTTCTCCAGCCCGCTGTCCTTGGCGTACGACGCGAGCATCGGGTGCTGGTCGCGGACCGCGCCGACGCAGCTGCCCGAGGGCCCCACGATGTAGTCGTAGTCGCCGAAGGCCTTCGCGTAGGTGCGCACGCTCGGCAGCGCCTCGTCGTAGTAGCCGGTGTTGGTGAAGATCTGGCCGCAGCAGGTCTGCTCGCGAGGGAACTCGACGGTGCAGCCGAGCCTTTCGAGCAGCTGCACGGTCGCAATGGGCGTCTGCGGGAACATCGTGTCGCACACGCACGTGGCGAACAGCGCGACCGTCACCCCCGTGCCCGGCAGCGTTGACGTCTCGGTGGAGGTCATGCGCATCGTCTCCTTAGATTGCCGATCGGCGCTCACGTGCTTACCCGCTCGCGCAGCCGGTGAATCAGGCGAGCTTGGCCAGAAGCAGCGCCTCAGCCGTCGCGGCCTTGGCGAAGTCGCCGAGGTGCAGCGACTCGTCGATGCCGTGCTGACGGCTGTCGGGATCGCCGACCGCCGTAACGAGGACGACGGCGTCCGGGAAGGCGCTCTGGAAGTCAGCGATCATGGGGATCGAGCCGCCCATTCCGATCTGCACGGGCTCCGTGCCGAAGGCCTGGCCGATCGCCTCGATCGCCTTCTCGCAGATCGCACCCTCGACGGAGACGATCCCGGGCTGACCGGTCTCGCCGTCGACGACGCTCACCTGCGCACCCCACGGCGCGTGCGTCTCGAGGTGCTTGCGCAAGCACTGCAGCGCGCGATCGGCATCATCGCCGGGGGCGACGCGCAGGCTGACCTTTGCCCGGGCAACGGGAAGGAGGGTGTTGGAAGCATCCGCGACCGCAGGCGCGTCGATGGCCAGCACGCTCACCGCAGGCTTGGTCCACATCCGGTCGACGGCACTGCCATCGCCGATCCACTCGACGCCCTCCAGCAACCCGGTCTCGGCACGCAGGCGATCTTCGGGATAGTCGAGATCGGCGGCGGTCGCCGAGTGCAAGCCCTCGACGGCGACATTGCCCTCGGCGTCGTGCAAGGTGGCCAGCAACCGGCACAGCGTCGTCAGCGCGTCGGGAACGACCCCGCCGTACATCCCCGAGTGCAGTGCGTGATCGAGGGTCCGCACCTCGACGGTGCAGTCGGCCAGACCGCGCAGTGTCGTGGTGAGCGCCGGCGTCCCGACCTCCCAGTTCCCGGAGTCGAGGATGACGAACACGTCCGCGCGAAGGGCATCGGAGTGCTGCTCGATCAGGGCGCGTAGCGAGGGTGAGCCGATCTCCTCCTCACCCTCGATGAACAGGGTGACGCCGACGGGCGGCTTGCCGCCGAAGGCGCGCAGCGCCGCGAGGTGGGCGGCGAACCCGCCCTTGTCGTCGGCGGTGCCGCGGCCGAACAGCCGGCCGTCGCGCTCGGTGGCCTCGAAGGGCTCGGAGGTCCACTGATCGGGGTCGCCCGTGGGCTGGACATCGTGATGCGCGTACAGACACACCGTCGGCTTGCCCTCCGGGGCGGGAAAGTGCGCGATGACGGCGGGCTTGCCGCCGGCCTCGACGATCTCGGCGCCCTGCGCGCCGGCCTCGCGCAGCAGGCGAGCGACCTCCTCGGCGGACTCGCGCACCTTGTGCTCATGCTCGGCGGAGGAGCTGATCGAGTCGATCGCGACGAGCTTGACGAGGTCCTCGATGGTCGCGGGCAGGACATCTGCGACGGCGTCCTTGATCTGCTGAAGGTCCATGCGCCCCACCATACGACCCCGGCGAGAGCCTGACGAGCGCCGCGATCAGTACTCGGCGCGGAAGGTCTTGCCGAGGTCTCGCGCCTGCCCGAAATAGTGCCGGAAGTTGTACAGGAGGGGCTGCCAGCGGGTGAGATCGACGTGGTCGGTGCCGGGCACGACGAGGTCCTCTCGCACGAGCACCTGCCGCACCTCGGCCTGCACGATGAAGAACTCGCCGTCGGCCGAGCGGCGGACATCGCCGGCGACCGCCTCGATGCTCACCGGCAGCTCGTGCACGCGGTCAGCGGCGACCGTCTGGGAGCGGACCGCGGTGAGCCCTGCATCGGCGAACTTGTCGTGGCTGGTCCGAAAGGCTGCCCGCTTCGCCTCGGGCACCGGTTCAGCACCGGTGAGCGGCGCGAGCCGTTCCACTAGCTCCCACTCGGCTGGCGATGCCATGCCGATGACGAGGTCTCGTCGCTGCTGCAGGTTGCGGGCGGCATGCGCGAGGTGGTGGATGCCGAGCACGTACGTCCGGCCCAGCTCGACCCGGCGGAGATCGACTTCGGCAGCTCGATCCCGATCGGGCCGAGGAATATCTGCAGGTATGCCGACCAGCCCTGGGCCACGACGCCGGCTCCCAGCCGGAGCTCCAGCAGCAGGTCCCAGCCGATGATCCATGCGACCAGCTCGCCCAGGCTCGCGTAGGAGAACGTGTACGCCGATCCGCTGACGGGAATGGTGGAAGCGAACTCGGCATAGCAGAGCGCGGCAAATCCGCAGCACGCCGCGGCGATGAGGAACGAGATCACGACCGCAGGGCCGGCCTGCGTGCCCGCCGCGCGGCCGGCGACGGTGAAGATCCCGGCACCGATCACGACGCCGACGCCGAACACGGTGAGGTCGAGGGCAGAAAGCCTCTTCTTGAGATGGGCGTAGAGACAGACAGTCGGCTTTCCTTCAGGAGCCGCGAAGCGCGCGATGACCGCGGGCTTGCCGCCCGCCTCCACAATCTGCGCGTCCTGACAGCCGGCCTCCCTCAACAGCCGGGCCACCTCCTGGGCCGAGTCCCGGACCCGGTCGTCATGGGTGGAAAGGGAGCTGATCGACTCGATCGCCACGAGCGCCTTGAGATCCTCGATGGTCTGCGGCAGGACGCGAGCCACGGCGTCCCTGACGGTCTGGGTGTCCATATGCCCACCCTACGAATCTGCCAGTTCAGCGGCTCAGCGGGCTGTAGAAGACCAGCCCGTTGCCCTTGTTGTCGTAGACCACGGCGCGGCGCTCGTGCGCGTCGTCGTACGGGTCCTTCACGACCGCGCCCCCGGAATCGACGATCGCCTTGGCCGCGGCGTCGACGTCCGAGGTCTTGATGCCGACGACGACCTGCCCCGGGATCGGATGATCGACCGCGGTCGCGAGCGCGATCGTCACCGATCCGCCGTCTATCGCCGCGTAGTGGGCGCCGTCGCGGAACTTCAGCTTCATGCCCAGGGTCTCGGTGTAGAACGCGATTGAGGCATCCAGGTCGTCGGTGCTCAGCAGGACCTGCCGGACGTCGTAGTCGCTCATGACGGGGTTCTCCTTCTACTCGGTGGTGTCCCTTCACGGACCCTACGCCGGACCCTTTCACGCCGGAGGGCCCGGACGCCGCGAGCGGGCTTTCCCGGTGCAAGCGGGGATAAAAGCCCTCCCGCAGCCCACGACCCCTCCCGCAGCCCACAACCCCGCGCGTGGCCAACAAGCCCTCCTGGGGCAGGAGTGTGACGTCAACTTCCGCAACGAAACCAAGGCGTAGTCACCCGGCCCACGACGTACGAAGGCCCCGCACGTGATGCGCGGGGCCTTCGTCGTCCCAGCCGCCGGCGGCGGCGCGGACCGTTAATTACATGGCCAGGCCACCGTCGACCGGCAGCACAGTTCCGGTGATGTACCCGGCCTCCTCCGAGGCGAGGAATCCGATGGCCGCGGCGATCTCCTCCGGCTCGGCGAACCGGCCGATCGGGATCCCGGCGGCGATCTCACCGAGCTTGTCCTCCGGGATGGAGGCGACCATGCGGGTCTTGGCGTTGGGCGAGATCGCGTTGACCGTGACGCCGAAGCGAGCGAGCTCCTTGGCGGTCGTCTTGGTGAACCCGACGATGCCGGCCTTCGCCGTCGCGTAGTTGGCCTGGCCGGTGTTGCCGTGCAGGCCGGTGTACGACGTGACGTTGATGATGCGGCCGTACTCCTGCTTGCGGAAGTGTGGGACCGCCGCGCGGGTGAAGCGGAAGGTGCCACCGGCGTGCACCGACAGCACCTGGTCCCACTGCTCGTCGGTCATCTTCCACACGACGGTGTCGCGCAGAATGCCAGCGTTGTTGACGATGACGTCGATGCTGCCGGTCTCCTCGACGACCTGGCCCACCAGCGCCTCGACCTGTTCGGTGCTGCTCACGTCGACTGGGAAGCCGTGGGCGCCGATCTCGTCGGCGGCCTTCTTCAGCTCGTCGGCGTCGAAGTCGCACATGTACGTGCGGGCGCCGGCGTCCTGGAAGAAACGCGCCACCTCCAGGCCGATTCCGCGCGCAGCGCCGGTCACGATGACCGAGCGGTTGGTGAAGTCGAACTTGACGTTGCCCATGCTGCGATTCCTTACTTCGAGACCGAGGTACCGGTGGAGCCGAGATCGGCGCAGGCCTGCACGACGCGCTCACTCATCGCGGCCTCAGCCTTCTTCATGTACGAACGCGGGTCGTACACCTTCTTGTTGCCGACCTCCCCGTCGACCTTCAGGACGCCATCGTAGTTCTGGAACATGTGGGTCACGATCGGGCGGGAGAAGGCGTACTGGGTGTCGGTATCGACGTTCATCTTCACGACGCCGTACGAGACGGCGTCCTTGATGTCCTGCTCCTCGGAACCCGAGCCACCGTGGAAGACCAGGTCGAACGGCTTGTCGTTGCCGCCGCCGAGCTTCTCTGCCGCCGCCTTCTGGCCTTCACGCAGCACTTCGGGCCGCAGCTTCACGTTGCCGGGCTTGTAGACGCCGTGGACGTTACCGAAGGTCGCGGCCAGCAGGTAGCGGCCGTTCTCACCGGAGCCGAGCGCCTCGAGGGTCTTCAGGAAATCATCGTTGGTGGTGTAGAGCTTGTCGTTGATCGCGTTCTCGACGCCGTCCTCCTCACCACCGACGACACCCACCTCGACCTCGAGGATGATGTTGGCCTTCTTGCACTCGGCAAGCAGGTCCTTGGCGATCTCCAGGTTCTCCTCGAGCGGCACGGCGGAGCCGTCCCACATGTGCGACTGGAACAGCGGGTTCTGGCCGTTCGCGACGCGGTCCTGGCTGATCTTCAGCAGCGGGCGGACGTAGGTGTCGAGCTTGTCCTTCGGGCAGTGGTCGGTGTGCAGCGCGATGTTGACGCCGTACTTCTCGGCGACCACGTGCGCGAACTCGGCAAGCGCGACCGCGCCGGTCACCATGTCCTTCACGCCCAGGCCGGAGCCGAACTCGGCGCCGCCGGTGGAGAACTGCACGATGCCGTCGGACCCTGCGTCGGCAAAGCCCTTGATGGCGGCGTTGATGGTCTCAGAGGAGGTGCAGTTGATGGCGGGGTAGGCGAACCCCTCCTTCTTGGCGCGATCGAGCATCTGCGCGTAGACCTCGGGAGTAGCGATAGGCATGGGTTCTCCTTGACGGGGTAGACGACTCTGTCCGCTACCCTCACCCTATTGCGCCCGGCCCCGGGAGTCAGCACGCCCGTCCGTGGCTCTGCCCACCCGACCCAGCGGTCGCCGGGGCCCGGTGACGCCCTAGGCCGCTCCTGCCTTGCGTACGGCCGGCTTCTCGACCGGCGGCAGGCTCTCCAGCTCCGCGAGCGGGTCGCTGAGCACCGGCAGCTCGATGCGCGCCGCCTGGCAGGTGGCCGGTCGCAGGTGGGCCTCCCACTCGCCGACCGTCTGGTCGAGAGCCGTGGCGATCGACTCGGCGGCGGCGGTCCGCAACGCCTTGCGGTCGTCGATGGGACGGACGTGCTTGGGCATGATCCGCGGCAGGATCTCGATCCGAAGTGTCAGTCCGCGCTGACTGATGATTGCCTTGATCGAGTCGAGCAACGGTTGCTCGCCGACGTACGCCCCGGCCGTCGTGATCTCGCCGTTCCGGTCGAGCCAGGAGAAGGCGACAGGCTGGACCGGCACGCCGACGTCGATCGCGGCTTGGAACATCGCGGGAAAGAGGGGTGCCATGCCCCGCCCGCACGTTGTCGTCGCCTCGGGGAAGGTTGCGACGACCTCTCCGGCACGCATACGGCGGCCCACCTCCTTGCGCACCTCGTCGACCGCTCGGTAGTTCTCGCGGTCGATGAAGATCGTGCCGGCCGCCTTGGCGACGTCCCCGATGAGCGGCCACTGGCCGATCTCCTTCTTCGAGACCATCGTCACCGGCTGTACCGCGCCGTACGCCATGACATCCAGCCAGGAGACGTGATTGCCCACGACCAGCACCGGCTCGCCGCGGTCGGCGAAGGTGCGTCGTACGCCGACGATGTCGAGCTCGATGCCGCAGGCCTCGATGAGCCGCCGGTAGGTGCGCGCGACGTAGGCGGGCGTCCTGCGGCGTCGCCGCAGGCGATCGGTCGTGCTGCGCAGCGCGATCCCGCACATGCCGACGATGAGCACCTGCAGGATGGCGAGGACCCGGCGCGCCATGAGCGCGAGCCCGGCCTCGTGGCGTCGAGTGATCCCCTGACGTGCGCAGAGGTGGGGGCAGGACTCGAAGCGCGGCATGGCGGGTCTCCTACTGTCCGGTGAATCGCGCGACGACGCGGGGGTCGACGGTCTGCATGTCGAGCAGGATGTACAGGTCCGCGGTGTTGAACTCGGGATCGTACGATGGCTCGCCGAGGACGCGCGCACCGAGCTTGAGGTAGGCCCGCAGCAGAGGCGGCATCTTGGTGCGCAGCGGGTCCGGGTAGCGCTCGTACTGCCAGGCGGTGTGCGGTGTGACAGCAAGCTCGGCCGGGCCGGCGTGCCGGGCGAGCGCCTGGCGCACGATCGAGGCGGCGTTGCCCTTGCCCTCGTTCAGGTAGATGGACGCGCAGCCGCCGAGATAGCGGTGCCCGGACAGCAGCATGTAGCGAGCCAGCCCCGACCACAGCAGGCTCACGACGGCGCCGTTGCGGTGGGCGGGGTCCACGCAGGAGCGCCCGACCTCCACCAGCGCGGGGGCGATGCCACGTAGGTTGTCGAGGTCGAACTCCGTCGAGGAGTAGGAGCGGCCCAGCTTCGCGGCCGCGGTCGGCGGGAAGATCCGGTAGGTGCCGACCACGTCCCCGGTGTGATCGTCGCGCACCATGAGGTGGTCACAGTGGGCATCCCACTCGTCGACGTCGCGGCCGCCGGTGGGGGTGATCTGCGCACCCATCTCCTCGGCGAACACGCGATAGCGCAGCCGCAGCGCGAGCTCGGCCTCGGGTCCGGGAGGAACGATCTGCAGGGAGTAGGTGGTCTGCGGTGCAGCGGTCTGCGCGGGGCTTGCTACCCGAAGCGAGGTTGCCATGCGGTAAGGATGCGGCCCAGACCTCCTGCTTCAGCCGACCTGACGGTTACGTGCGCATGACGCTTTGACGAATCGCTGTAATTCACAAAGATCGAATCTCTGGAACGCAGATAGATCTGTATCGATGTATTCGCCGATCGGCCGGACGACCACCGACCTGGACTCGCGAGCGAGGGAGAGCGGGTCCAGGTCGGTGGGGCCGGCGGGCGGTCGAAGGTTCCCCGGCTCTATTCCGAGGCACTCCCTTGTGCCGGTCCTTCGATCGTTTCCGCAGCGGGAGGGTTGGCCGGCCCCTTGGCTGCGAGCAGCGCGGAGATCCGGTCGTGCGAGCTCATCGCCTCCTCGGCGGCGTCGGAGCGGGCGATCGACTGCGAGACCGCGGTGCTGGGCGAATCGGTCACATAAGCAGTCTCGCCGTGCATCACGATGTCGATTCCCTCGATCTCCGTCTGCTCATCGACACGGATCCCGATGGTCCGGCTGAGCACCGTGGCGATGACGAAGGAGACCACGAAGCAGTAGGCGATGACGACGGTGGCCGCAATCGCCTGGCGGCCCAGCAGGTCCAGGCCACCACCGTAGAACAGACCGGTTCCGCCATTGGGTGCCGCCGGGTCGGCGAGGAAGCCGATCAGCAGCATGCCGATCAGGCCACCGACGAGATGGATGCCGACGACGTCAAGGGCGTCGTCGTAGCCGAAGCGGTGCTTGAGCGAGATCGCGAAGAAGCAGACGACGCCCGGGATGAGGCCGACGACGAGAGCGCCGAGCGGGCTCACCGCACCGGCCGCCGGGGTGATGGAGACCAGGCCGGCGATCAGGCCCGACATCGCACCGAGAAGGGTGGCCCGGCCCTCGCGAACCTTCTCGATCACCAGCCAGCCGAGCACACCCGCGCATGCTGCGACGCACGTGTTGTAGACGGCCACGCCGGCGGTATGTCCTGCGGCCAGGGCAGAGCCGCCGTTGAACCCGAACCATCCGAAGAACAGGATCCCGGCACCGAGCGCCGTCAATGGAAGGTTGTGCGGACGGGGTTGGCGTGGGAACCCGAGGCGCTTGCCGAGCACGATCGCAAGAGCCAGTCCTGCGACGCCTGCGTTGATGTGGACCGCGGTTCCACCAGCGAAGTCGATCGCCTGCAGCTTGTTGGCGATCCAGCCGCCGATGACCGTGCCGTCTGCGCTGTCGAAGGCGAACACCCAGTGCGCGACGGGGAAGTAGACCAGCAGCGCCCAGAGGCCTGCGAACCACATCCAGGCCCCGAACTTCATCCGGTCCGAGACCGAGCCACAGATGAGCGCCACGGTGATGCCGGCGAATAGCAGCTGAAGTCGCGAACTGGGTCCTTGGTGCCGGGATTGCGCATATGTAGGGGATGCGCGGCGCCTTAGATCTGGAGCCGCAGCCAGCGGCCACGACGGATCGTACATCGGGTTGAACTGCCCGCCCGAGCCGAACATGCCGCGGACGTGAGCGCAGCGGATTCATCGGACCTCCGGCGGGTGCGTCAGAAGAGCTTGCCGGGGTTGAGGATTCCCTGCGGATCGAGCGCGTCCTTGATCTGGCGATGCACCCGCAGCCCGAGCTCGCCGATCTCCTTGGCGAGGAAGCCCTGCTTGATCGAGCCGACGCCATGCTCCCCGGTGATGGTCCCGCCCATCGAGAGGCCGAGGTCGAGGATGCGTCCGAAGGCGTCCTTGGCGCGCTCGTACTCGGCGTCGTCACCGGGGGTGAAGCAGATCGTCGGGTGCATGTTGCCGTCGCCGGCATGCCCGCAGGTGCCGATCATCGTGTCGGTGTCGAGACCGATCTGCTCGCAGCCGACGAGGAACTCGGCCATCCGCGAGCGCGGTACGGCGACATCGTCCACGAGGGAGCCGCCCTTATATGCCTCGAGCGCAGGCAGCGCCTGCCGGCGCGCGAACAGCAGCATCGCGCCCTCCTCGGCGTCGTCCGTGCGGTGCAGCTCGGTTGCTCCGGCGTCTCGGCAGTGCTTCTCGATCGCGGCCATCTCACGCTCGGCCCGCTCGCCCCCGCTGTCGGACTGCGCCAGCAGCAGCGCCTTGGTCGACAGATCCAGACCCATTCGGTGCGCCTTCTCGACGGCCATCAGAGCGGTGCCGTCCATTATCTCCAGGAGGGAGGGCACGAGTCCGTCGTCGATCATCGCCTGGACGGCGGCTCCGGCGTGGAAGAGGTCGGCAAACGAAGCGACGAGCGTGGCCGGCGGCTCCGGCAAAGGGCGCAGCATGAGCGTCGCCTCGGTGATGACGCCCAGCGTGCCCTCGGCGCCGACGAACACCCGCGCCAGGTCGTAACCCGCGACCCCCTTGACGGTGCGGCGTCCGGTACGCAGCACCTCGCCGTTCGCCAGGACGACCTCCAGACCCATGACGAAGTCGGTGGTAACGCCGTACTTCACGCAGCACAACCCACCGGCGTTGGTGGAGAGGTTGCCGCCGAGCGTGCACCAGTCGTACGAGCTGGGATCCGGCGGGTAGAACAGCCCGTACGGCTCGAGCGCCTTGCGGAAGTCGAGGTTGACCACACCGGGCTGAACACGGGCATAGCGGTCGAGATGGTTGATCTCGAGGATCTGGTTCATCTTCGCCAGCGACAGCACGATCGAGTCCATCGTGGCGTTCGATGACCCCGCAAGGCCGCTGCCGGCCCCCCTCGGATGCACCGGAACGCCGTACCGCGCCGCCGTCTTGATGACCGTCACGACGTCGTCGGTGTCGCGGGCGTGCACCACCGCGGCCGGTTGCTCGCTCGGTGCCAGCATCGCCATGTCGCGCGAGTAGGCGACGGTCACGTCGGGATCGGTGACGAGGACGTCGTCTGGCAGATCCCGCTTCAGGTCGGCCAGCGCGGCCTGGATGTCGAAACTCATTGCGCGCACTGGGTGAACTCGGACTCGGGCAAGATGACCTCCTGGCCGAAGAAAGTGCACTGGCAGGTCTGCGCGCACTCTGTGAGCTGGTCGCGCTGCCACCAGACCAGTCCGGCGAGCACCAGCACCGCGGCGATCATGACGAGCTTCGTGATCATCTTGGTGATGATCGCGGCGAACAGGATCGCCAGCAGCACCAGCACGCCGATGACGATCAGCGACACCGTCTGCACAGTGTTGATGTCGAGGGACATGCGCCTACCCTAACCGCGGGCCCTGCCCCGGTGCTGGACCGTTCGACGTCCGCCCGAACCGTTATGCTGCGCCACTTTCGGGCAATGGCGCCCGGAAACAGAACAACACAACCGTCCTGTCGCGGACGGTTGTGTTGTGAAGAGTCGTTTCGCTAGCGGGTGGGTGGCTGCGTCGGCGGCGGCCCCTGCTGGGGTCCGCCGAGCTGACTGCCGTCGGGCTGGCCCGCGCCCCACTGGCCGCCGGCCTGCTGGGGGTCGGATTGCGGGGTCTCCCACTGCTGCCGCACCTGCGGCTGCGACTGGGGAAGCTCCGGCTGGGCGGTCGCGCGGCCGGGAACGAAGGCGCCCTCCGGGCCGGGCTGCCGGTAGACGTCCCGGTCGGACGGGCCGCTGCCGGTCAGCGTGGAGAAGTCGGCGCGGACGGCGTCCCGCGCGCCGATGTCGTCGAGCTCGAAGTACTGCTCCTTCTTGAACCCGAAGATGTTGGCGATGATGTTCGAGGGGAAGGAGTCGACGCGGGTGTTCAGCGCGCGCACGTTGCCGTTGTAGAACCGGCGTCCGGCGGCGATGCGGTCCTCGGTGTCGGTCATCTCATGCTGGAGGTTGAGGAAGTTCTGGTTCGACTGCAGCGTCGGGTAGTTCTCCGCCAGCGCGAACAGCCGCCCCAGTGAGCCGGACAGCTGCTTCTCGGCGTGGGCCTGCGCCTCGGGTGTGCGCCCGGGCGTGTCATGCACCTGGACGGCGTTGGCGCGCGCCTGCACGACCGACTCGAACACCTGGCGCTCGTGCGAGGCGAAGGCCTTCACGGTCTCGATCAGGTTCGGGATCAGGTCATAACGCCGCTTGAGCTCGACATCGATCTGGCGCCACGACTCGGCAACCAGATTGCGTTGCGAGACGAAGCGGTTGTACATCGCCACGACGGCGACCGCCGCGATGGCCAGGATAGCCAGGACGACGATCAGGATGATGACACCAGTGCTCACGTCGGAGCCTCCTTGCTCGGGTCAGGTGCTTCCACCGTAGTCGACCGGCCTCGCGGCGCGGGCATCATGCGGCGGGTTCGATTCAGACTGAGAGGTGGTCCATGGTGTACGCCGAGCGCAGCTGCAAGCCGGCGTCCTCGATGGCGGGCCGCGCTCCGCGGTCGACGATGAGCGCCACGCCGACGACCTCGGCACCGGCCTCCCGCAGCGCCTCGACCGCCTGCAGCACCGAGCCTCCGGTGGTCGAGGTGTCGTCGACCGCCAGCACCCGTCGTCCCTCGACCCCTGGTCCTTCGACGCGGCGCTGCATGCCGTGCTTCTTCTGCTCCTTGCGGACGACGCACGCATCCAGCGCCCGGCCCTGGGCCGCCGCGGCGTGCAGCATCGCGGTAGCCACCGGATCGGCGCCGAGCGTCAGACCGCCGACCACGTCGTACTCGAGGTCGCTGGTGGCCTCCAGCAGCACCTTGCCAACCAGCGGCGCCGCCTCATGGTGCAGCGAGATGCGCCGTAGGTCGACGTACCAGTCGGCCTCCTTGCCGCTGGAGAGCACCACCTTGCCGCGAACGACGGCGATCTCGTTGATCAGCTGCAGCAGACGGTCACGATCAGCCACGTGTCTCTCCCAGTTCGAACGGTCCGCTTCAACCTATCCGACCACCTGCGGTGGGTTTCACCGCGCTACAACGAGGCAGAACCCACCGCATCTGGGATCAGAACGACGCTGCTCGGAGATCAGCGGCACGGCGGGCGAGATAATCGCGCTCAGCGGACGACGTCGCCAGTGCGGCCGCCTCGGCGTACAGTTGCGCGGCTGTGGCGTGATCGCCCGCCTTCTCGTGCAGGTACGCGGACGCGGCGGCGTACCGCGGCAGCTTCGGGTCGAGCCCGGCGAGCGCCGCCAGCCCGGCGCGGGCACCGTCGGCCTCCCCGACCGCGACCGCCCGGTTCAACGCGACGACCGGCGAGCCGGTGAGGGCGAGCAGCTCGTCGTACCACTCGACGATCTGGACCCAGTCGGTCTGCTCGGCGGCCGGTGCGTCCGCGTGCAGCGCCGCGATCGCCGCTTGTGCCTGGTACTCGCCGAGCCGGTCACGGGCGAGCGCGGCCTGCAGTATCTCGATGCCCTCGGCGATCATGCCGGTGTCCCAGAGCGACCGGTCCTGGTTCGCGAGCGGGATGAGCCCGCCCGACCGATCTCGTCGGGCCGGACGGCGCGCATGGTGCAGCAGCATCAGGGTGAGCAACCCGTGCACCTCAGGCTCGTCGGCCAGCAGCGCCAGCTGCCGGGTCAGCCGGATGGCTTCGGCGGCGAGATCGACCGCGCCAGAGTGACCCTCGTTAAACAGCAGGTACAGCACCCTGAGCACAGTGCCCGCGTCCCCCGGCTGATCGAGCCGGACCTCGCGCAACCGCCGCTTGGCGCGGGCGGCTTAACCGCTGCGCCATCGTGGCCTCGGGCACGAGATATGCCTCGGCGATCTGAGCCGTCGTGAGGCCGGCCACCGCCCGCAAGGTGAGCGCGGTCGCGCTCGCGGGCGTCAGCGCGGGGTGTGCGCACAGGAAGTAGAGCCACAGCGTGTCATCCCGGCCGGAGATCGGTTCGGGCTCGCGCTCCAGCTCGATCCGCTCCTCGCGGGCGCGACGGGCTTTGTCGCTACGGAGCGAGTCGAGGAACCTACGCCACGCCACCGCGATCAACCAGCCCTTGACATCGCGCGGCGGATCGGAGTCCCACGTCTCGATTGCCCGGACCAGCGCGGCCTGGACGGCGTCCTCGGCCGACGCGAAATCGACGCCGCGCCGGACGAGGATGCCGATCACCTCGGGGATGAGCTCCCTCAGTCCCGTGGTGTCCACCGGTGTCAGTCGGTGACGGTCGGGGGCTCGGACATGATCGGACGCAGCTCGAGCCACTCGCCCACCGGCTTTCCCCCGGCGCCCGGGGCCGCCGAGAGCTCGCCGGCCAGCTCGACCGCGCGCTCGTACGATTCGACGTCGATCACCATCCACCCCGCGATGAGGTCCTTGGTCTCCGCGAACGGCCCGTCGGTCACCGGGGACCTTCCGGCGCCGTCGAACCGTACCCACACGCCGTCCATCGACAGGGCCTCTCCGGAGACGAACTCCCCGGTGCCGCGCAATCGCTGCTCGAACTCACGCATGTACTGCACGTGATCGTCGAACTCGCCCTGGGACCACTGGTCCATGGGTACGTCGTTCACCGCCGGCTTGCCGCCGCGGTAGTGCTTCAGCAGTAGGTACTTCGCCATGACGTTCTCCTCCGGTTCGTGCAAGCCATCGTGCTCGCCTCACCCCTGGGACGGCGCAGTGCGCGGGATCTCGACATCCCACCCGCGGTGGGTTTCACCTCGCTATGGTGAGGCAGAACGTACCGCAGGCGGTGAAAGGGTGGGGTCAGGACGGCGGGAGCAGCAGGCGGTCGGTGAGGTAGAGATATCCGCCGTCGAAGGGAATCGCTGAGCAGACGACGCTCGCGGCGCTGTTGATCCGTATCTCCTCCCCCGCTTGGACGACCGACATCGTGACGTTCGGACCTCGGAACGTGGCCAGCGACTTCGCCTCGCCGGCGACGATGTCCTGCGGCAGCACCGTCTGCGCGACCAGGGCGTACTCGACCACGCCTTGCTGAACCGCCGGGTCGGCGAGCGACTGCGCAGTCGGCTCATCGAGCGCCTGCCAAGCGGTGTCCACCGGCACGAACGCCGTCACACCGTCGAGCGCGTTGAGTTTCTTCGCTCGCTCGGGATCGCCAGTCGCATAGCCGGTGAAACCAGTGGCGACCGGGAGGGCCTGCAACGCATCGACGAAGGTGAGTTCGGACAGGTCGCCCAGGTCGCCGGCTCCCGCGCATCCCGCACCAGACGGCGGCGGAGCCGTGGTCGAGGCCGCGCTCGTGCTGGTCTGGTCGGACGACGAACTCTCTCCCGGACCACTGCACCCGGCCAGCGCGACGGCGAGCACTGTGACCACGAGTGCGCGTCGTACGGCGGGCATCGCTCGGCTCCGATCAGGTTGACTGGTCCCTTCACGGTAGGCGCCCGAACGCGCGGGACGACGGAGGCTCAGCGGCCGATGACGAACTTGGGCAGCTGATCGATCACCGCATCCAGGTAGGCGAGGTCGCGGTCCACCTGGTCGAGGTCGATCTTGCCGCCGACCGTGTAGCCGATGTACCGGCCGTTGATGACGAACCCCGGCGCGTCGGTGTGCAGCATCCACTGCATGAATCGCGGGTGCAGGACGTCGTACGCGAACCGGCGATCGCCCTTGACGCGGTACTCCCGATTGAAGTCGTCTGACTCGAGTTCGATGTCCTTGGCGCCCATGCGTCGCGCAGCGCGACCGAAGATTCCTTCCTTGCCCACATCGAGCCGCGGCAAGGAGCGCGGCAGCTCGGTGACGGTGACACGGACCGTGTGGGTGCGTCGTTCCTTGCCCGAACCGGTGACCCACTCATGCTCGAAGATCGCGATGGCGCGGCCCTCGTGGACCCCGGTCATCGCGTGGCGTCCCTTGTGGGCCCGTCCACTGCCGTGCGGGTAGCCCAGGTCGAGATGTACCCAGCGATCGTCGCGCTTGGCGTAGGTGAGAGAACGGGCGGCCGCGAACTTTTGGATCCTCTCCTGGCGTTTCTTCTCCAGCACGACGCCGATGATCACCAGCGCCCCGAGGACCACGAACCATAGCCAGGTCCACCCGTGGATGCCGGTGCTCAGCGGTGCGGTATCGGCCAGCCGCGCTACTCTCTCCGCTGCCGGGTCCTGCACGGGTTCCTCCGTTTGTCGCGGGTGCGTTCTGCTGCTTCTGACGGCGCCCGCGTAAGGCGGTTCCCGCGCACGGGCTAGGACGCCGACCGCATCAATCCGGTCCGCGCGGAGGGTGGCGCGGCTGCCCGGCGTCCGACCGGGGTTCGTCTCAGACCAGGCGCTTGGCGACGGTGAAGTTCATGTAGCCCATCGGCATGGTGCGCACCGGCGAGCCGAACGTCGGTGCGTGGACGACGGTACCGTTGCCGATGTAGATCGCGACGTGACCCGGGGCGAAGACCAAGTCGCCGGGCTGCAGCTGGCTGAACGGGACGGTCGTGCCGTAGCCGCGCTGAGCGGACGACGAGTGCGGCAGGCTGATGCCGATCTGCTTGTAGGCCATCATCGTCAGGCCTGAGCAGTCGTAGCCGTTGGGGCCGCTGCCGCCCCAGACGTAGGGCTTGCCGCGCTGGGACATCGCCCAGGACACGACCGTGGAGGCCGAGCCGGAGGAGGCCGCGGCCGGTTGGGCTGCGGCTTCGGTGGCGGCAGCAGCCTGCGGGTTCGCGGCGGCCTGCTGAGCCTCCTCGGTGTCGCCACCCTGGGCGGCCTCGAGCGCGGCGCGCTCCTGCTCGGTGAGCGTGGCGAGCTTCTCCTCGAGCTTGGGGATCTCGGCCTCGATCTGGGCCTTCTTCTCGGAGATCGTCGCGGCGGCCTGCGCGGCGGCGGCCTGCGCGGCGTCGATCTGCTCCTTCGCGGCCTGGGTGGCGGCCTCGGCGTCGGAGAGGGTGAGGATCTTCTCGTCGTTGTAGGCATCGACGTGCTGCTTGGCGTTGGCCTTGTCGATGAAGTCGGACGGCGACTCGCCGACCAGCAGCAGGACGCTCGCAGGCAGCGTCCCGGACTTGTACTGCTCGGCGCCCATCGCCGCGACCTGGTCCTTGGCGGTAGCGAGGTCGGCCTCGGCGGCGGCGAGCTTGGCCTCGGCGTCCGCCTTTGCGGCGTTCTGCTTCTCGAGCTCGAGCTTGGCGTCGAGGTACTCCTCGTTGACCTGGGTGAGCTCTTCCTGCTTTTCAGCGACCTGCTGGGCGACGTCCGCGGCGGTCTCGGAACTACTGGCAGGGGCGCTGGAGCTGGACTCGGAGGCGGGGTCGGCGTACGACGGTCCGGCCACACCGAGCAGCGTGATCAGGGCGGTAGCGGCCGACGCGGCCAGGAGGTGCTTCTTCGAGGGCGCCATTGGCGGGGCCGCTCTCCTTCTTCCACTCAGCCGCCTACCGGGTTAGCTGACGGGTTCGGGCTTGGAAGGTTGCCCTACCGCTGCAGGCAGCGGATTCACCCCCGGGATCCCCCTGAGTGGTTCCCCGGCACCTCGCCAGCCGGGGCCGGTGGGCGAGAGTCTCGGCGGTGTCCTACCCGTCGGTCGGGCGACCGTCTAGGTGGCAGGACGTCAACACACTACCCTCGTGACCTGTTCGTGACAATCCTGGTCCGGCTGCGTGTGGACGTTGCGTCCGAGGACTTCGTCACACGCCTGCAAGCGGGCGGCTCAGGCCCGGTCGACGACGCGCGACGAGGCTGCAAGGACCCGCCGTAGCAGCGGCCGGGGCACGACGCGAGCGAGGTTCATCGCGACCTTGTAGCGGGTGGACGGCACGCTGCGGGTGCGCCCGATCGCCAGGTCCTGCAGGGACGCACGGACGACGTCCTGGGCGCGCAGCCAGGCCCACGACGGGATCCAGTCGGTGTCCATCCGGATGCGCTGGTGGAACTCGGTGCGCACGAACCCGGGGAAGACCGCCATCGCCTTGACACCAGTCCCCTGGGTCTTGACCGCGATCGACTCAGTCAGCGCAGCGACGTACGCCTTGCTGGCGCTGTAGCCGGGACCGGTGTCACTGGGGGTGTACGCCGCGACCGAAGAGACGTTGACGATCGCCCCACGGTCGCGGTCCAGCATTCCGGGCAGCGCGGCATGGCACAGCCGCATGACGGCGGTGACGTTGAGGGCGAGCATTGCCTGCTCGGTCCGCGGCTCGGAGCTCACGAACTCCCCCGGCGTCCCGACCCCGGCGTTGTTGACGAGCATGCCGACGTCCCGGCGACGCGCCCGCTCGCACACCCGCTCGAGGTCGGCGGCATCGGCAAGGTCGGCGATCATCACCTCGGCGTCCCGGCCGGTCTCGCGCACGCGTTCCGCGACGCTCTCGAGCGCGCTCGCGGTGCGGCCGACCAGCACGAGGTCGTAGCCGAGCTCGGCGAGCTGGACGGCGTACTGCTCGCCCAGACCGGACGACGCGCCGGTGACGATCGCCGTCGACATCGGCTACTCGGCGGGCCGGTTACGCGGGCCGCGCGGCGCGAACATGCCGCCGAAGCCGGCGAACCCGCCGCCCGTCATCCCCGGCGGCGGGTCCTCGAGCCGGCCCTTCATGAAGAAGTAGAAGGCAGCGACGGAGGCCACGGTGATGACCAGACCCGGGATGTTCAGCGCGCCCTGGACGACTTGCATGACGTACATGACCGCGACGAAGCCCGCCACGAACATGCCGATATAACGGGCCCAGGACTTGCCACGCTGGTAGAACACCGTGGCGAGCGCCATCAGGGCACCGGTGACCGCGAACAGGATCATCTGGCTGCGCAGCTGGCTTTCCATCTGCTCCAGCGAAGCGTAGTTGGCGTTGTGCTTGTCGCGCGCCTCCTGGATCTCGGCGGCGGTGATCGACTCGGGCTTGGCGGAGTTGAGTGCGTCGGCGACGTTCTCGTCGTTCATGTTGCGATCGCCGCCGGCGTCTGCGTAGGCCTGCTGGGCGGCCTCGACCTCATCGTCGGTGTACTCGGCGACGTCTTCCTCCTCCAGGAGGTTGGCCACGCCGGCGACCATCTGCTTGTTGACCTCGGGAAGGAACTCGCGGGGGCTCTGGGTGGTGGCCAGGAGCGCCAGGCCGAGCAGGAGCGCGGCCAGGATGCCGCCGGCGATGACGGCGGGCTTGGACGGCGGGCGCTTGGTCAGCACCGGCGCGCCCGTGAGGTCCTCCTCGGGCGCGGGCGGGGCGGCCAGGAGGTCGTCGTCCGCGGCGTCGGTGCCGCGGACGTCGGTGGCGTAAGCGTCGTCGGGCCGGTCGGCGTCCGCGCTCATCGCCTCGTCGAGCTCCTGTCTGGAGGGCTCGCGCGGGATGTCGTCGTTGGCCGGGCTGGCGCCGCCGGGCGGGCGAGATGAGTCGTGCCCGGTCTCATCGCGCGCTGGATCCCGATCGCGGTCGTCGGGCTCGGAACTGCGCGCGGCGGGATTGTCGCGATCGGTCAAGGGATGCTCCTTGGTTGGTTCTGCGTGCTGCGTGGCGCTGCGTCGGCGGCTGGGCGCCGGTCAGCTCGTCGGGGTGGAGTCGTCGCGCGGTGGCGGGGCCTGCTGGTCTGCGGGTGGTCGCACCGGCGAGCTGCCCACCGCCGGCGGAGGGTGGTGACCATCGGGCGGGGGCTGCTGCCACGGGCCGCCCGGCGCATTCGGCACCGGCGGCCAGTCGCCAGTCCCCTGAGGACCACCGAAACCGCCCGGACCACCGGGACCGCCCTGACCGCTGGGGCCGCCCTGACCGCTGGGGCCGCGACCGGACCGCGGCCAGGGCTGCAGGTAGTCGCGAACCTGCGGCTTGGCCAGGTTGAGGATGCCGGCCAGGCCGGCGACCATGAAGAACAAGGTCTGGATGTTGAGCGCGCCGGACAGCACCGCGAGTGCGGCCACTGCCAGCAGGACGCCTGAGAAGGTAAACCCGACGGGGCGGGCCCACGACTTGCGGTCACGCAGCGCCTGGGCAGTGACCCCGGGACCGATCGCGACCGTCAGCAGTACGACGCCGGAGGGGATCACCGTCGCCCGAATCATCCCGTGGGTAAAGGCCGCCGTCAGCGCTTCGTCGTCCATCTCGGTCAGCTGGCGGCGCAGCTCGCGCTCGGTCTCGCCGATCATGAACAGCGCGGTCACGCCCATGAACACCAGGAAGGCCGCCGTCGTCGTGTATAGCGTGATCGCCCGCTTGACCTCGGTGGGCGCCTCTTTCGGAGGGCGTTCGGCGGCCGGCTCGGGTGGGGCTGGAGCCGGCGCGCTTGGCGGTGTCGGCTCACTCACGCGCGGAGACCTTTCGCAGGGGATAGCGCCGCAGTGGTCGCGCGGCAGTCTGTTCCAGCCTACGTGAACCCACGAGAGGGCGGCTCGCCCCGCTCAGCTCTGTCCGGTCGCATCCGGAGGGCTCGCCCTCTACAAGCGGGCTTGGCACGAGCGAGAGGACATTAATCCCCGCCCGCTCGTCACAAACCCGCCCGCTCGCCGTAGCTGACGCGAAATCGGACACCTTGACCTCCGGCGCAGCTCCTACCGTCGATGCACTCAACGCCGACTGGCGGCGTGCCGAACATCGATGGGGTGGCTCATGACAGCGACAATGCCTGATCAGCGCACCGACGTCCTCGACGTGCTCATCGTCGGGGGCGGGTTCTCTGGCCTGTACGAGCTCGACCGCCTGCGCGACCTCGGCTTCTCAGTGAAGGTGTGGGACTCCGCTGGCGACTTCGGCGGGACCTGGTGGTGGAACTGCTACCCCGGTGCCCGCACCGACTCGACCGGCCAGGTCTACCAGTTCGAGTACAAGGACCTCTGGAAGGACTACGACTTCAAGGAGCTCTACCCCGGCTGGGAGGGGGTGCGCGACTACCTGAACTACGTCGACAGCAAGCTCGGACTGCGCAAGGACGTCGAGTTCAGCACCCTCGCCGAGACGGCCACCTGGGACGAGGACGCTCGTACCTGGACGGTCACGAGCTCCGAGGGCAAGCAGCAGCGCGCAAACCAACTGATCCTGGCCACCGGATTCGCCAGCAAGCCGTACTACCCCAACCTCAAGGGCATGGACACCTTCGCCGGCGAGTGCCACCACACCGCCCGCTGGCCGCAGGATGGGCTGGACATGACCGGCAAGAAGGTCGTGGTGATGGGTACCGGCGCCAGCGGCGTCCAGACCATCCAGGAGGCGGGGGCGGTCGCCACGCAGGTGACCGTCTTCCAGCGCACCCCGAACATCGCTATCCCGATGCAGCAGCGCCAGCTCAGCGCAGCGGACAACGACGAGCTGCGCAAGGGCATGCCCAACCGCTTCGACATCCGGATGAACGCGTTCGCGGGCTTCGACATGGACTTCCTACCGGAAAGCGCTCTTGAGGTCAGCGACGAGGAGCGGGAGGCGACCTATGAGCAGATGTTCCAGGAAGGAGGGTTCAGGCCCTGGCTCGGCAGCTACCACGACCTGCTCACCGACGAGGCGGCTGGCCGCACCTTCTACGACTTCTGGCGCCGCAAGGTACACGCGCGGATGAAAAACAAGGAGAAGGCCGAGCTGCTCGCGCCAGAGCAGCCGCCGCACCCGTGGGGAGTCAAGCGGCCGTGCCTCGAGCAGAACTACTTCGAGATCTGCGACCAGGACAACGTCGAGATCATTGACAGCAACTTCGACCCAATCGTCGAGGTGGTGCCGGACGGTGTGATCACCAAGAGCGGCCGCAAGATCGAGGCCGACGTCCTGGTACTGGCCACCGGGTTCGACAGCAACCGCGGCGGCATCATGGCCATCGACATCACCGGCGTGGGCGGCAAGAAGCTCGCGGAGAAGTGGGAGACGAGGGTCGACACCGTGCAGGGGCTGTCATCGGAGGGCTTCCCGAACCTGATGTTCCTCTACGGGCCGCAGAGCCCTTCAGGCTTCTGCAACGGCCCGACGTCCGCCGAGCTGCAGGGCGAGATGGTCGCCGACTTCCTGGCGTGGGTGAAGGTCAAGGGGTACACACGTTTCGAGAACACCCGAGACGCTGAGGTCGAGTGGACCAAGCACCTCGACGAGATCTTCGAGGCCTCGCTGTTCCCGAAGGCGCGTTCCTGGTACTGGGGTGGGAACGTGCCCGGCAAGCCGGCGCAGATGCTGAACTACTGCGGCGGGCTGGAGATATACAAGGCTGCGTGGCGCGAGCGCAAGGAGCACGGATACGCCGGCTACGAGTTCTCGTAAGCGGCATTGACGCGGGAGGGGCCGGGCTCACGATGAGCCCGGCCCCTCACGCGTTGATCGTTACGGAGTTCCCGCGTGCGGGACGTCGACCGTAGTGGCGAGCATCTTAGCCTCGGTCGCGGCCGAGCGGGCACCCTCGTCCCAGTCCGGGGCCGCACACAGGAACAGCGTCCTGCCGTCCGGGCCACCCAACGCGACGGCGAACACTCCCAGCGGAGCGGTGCTGACCGTCTCGAGCACCTCCCCGCCCTCTGCCATCCGGACCGCCTGCTGATTGATCGTATCGGCGAACCACACCGCGCCCTCGGCATCGAGCGTCAGCCCGTCGGGGATGATCGTCGCTGCCTCGAGCCGTTTGGCGAGATCACCCTCGTCACCCAACTCGCCGAAGTTGGCGAAGTCCTGTCGGTCACCGAGTGTGCCGTCGTCCTTGATGGCGAACTTGCTGATCCGGTTGCCAAACAACTCGTTCACTATCAGTGTCTTCTCGTCAGGCGTGATCACCATGCCGTTGGGAAAGGCCAACCCGTCAGCGACGATCTCGGCGCTGCCGTCCAGGCGCACGAGCACCAGGGTGGTGTGCTCATGGTCAGCCCCACCCATCAGGTCGAACCCGAAGTTCCCGACGTACGCGTTGCCATTCGACGCCACGACCATGTCGTTGGCATGGCCTCGGCACAGATCGGAGATGTCGGCGTGCTCGACGACTTCCCCGTCGTCCTCGACCCGCAGGATCTTGCGATCCTTCATTGAGACAACAAGCATGCGCCCGTCTGGAAGCCAGCCCAACCCGGAGGGCTGCTGCGGGACGTCGAGCACCTTCTCGACCTCTCCGTCAGCGCCAATGCGGTACACGGCGTAGGTGTAGAAATCGACGAAGTACAGCTGCCCGTCGTGCCAGCGAGGCCCCTCCAGATAAGTTAGGCCTTCGGCGACCGTGCGCAGTTCGCGTTCTGTCATGTTTTCGTCCTGCCTCTCGTGAGGCCCGCTCCCGCCACCGCGGCTTGAGCGAGCTGGCGACCACTGGTCGCTTGCGGAGACTCTGGCCTTCTTCCGACCCAGCAGACCGTCCGATTCCGCGACACGTCACCCCACGGAAGGAACAGGTGTAGCGCAATCGGACACCCCAACTGACGGCTGCAGTCGTATTCTGTGCGATACATCACTCTCTACTGTGTGATACCTCACTCCACAGGGGAGCAGTTGCAGGAGTAACGATGTCCGTTCCCAACGAGGTGCGCGCCCGCTGGTCGGCGCGCGATCGCGCTCTTGACCAGTCCGGAGTCGACACGTCCGCAGATACCGCCATGATCCGTACCGAGATTCAGGAGTCCTGGCGCCGCTGCCGGATGACTGGCGTTGCGCCGGGGGCAGCGGCTCTGCCATACACCGCCGACCTGCCCGAGGACAGCCGCCTGCGCCGGGCCGCGGAGCCCATACTTAGCCGCCTTGCCGAGCAGTTAGCCGATTCGGGCGCGACGATCCTGTTGGCGGACAGCGCCGCGCGGATCGTCGACCGCCGGGTCGGAAGCCACAGGATGCGCGATCGCCTCGACGATGCGAACGTGGCCCCAGGGTTCGGATTCGCTGAGGAGAGCAGCGGCACCAACGGCATCGGCACCGCACTAGAGGAACGGCGGCTGTTCGCGGTGCAAGGTGGAGAGCATTATCGCGAGTCGCTGCAGAACCTCGCCTGCGTTGGCAAACCGATCGTCCATCCAGTCGGCCGGGGTGTCGAGGGAATCCTCGACATTACCTGCGACCTACCCAGCGCCAGCCCATTGATGGCCCCGCTGGTTGAGGCCGCGGTCCGCGAGATCGAACAAGAGCTCTACGACATGGCCTCCAACGACGAACGCGCATTGCTCGAGGAGTTCCTGCGTACCTCACGCCGTGGCGGCTCGGCGGTCGTCACTCTCAGCAACGATATGGTGATGACCAATCCGGCGGCAGCGCGGCTGCTCCAGCCGTCCGATCAGGCCTACCTGTGGGCTTGGGCATGCGAGCGACTCAGCGGGTCCGACGAGGTGATGGGCGAGCTGCAGCTGGCCAGCGACATGACTGTTCTCGCGAAGGCGCGTCGACTGGCTGACCTCCGCCGCACAATGGGCGTCGTCCTAGAGCTTCGCGTAGTGCCCGGCCGTCGAGGTAATTCGCAATGCTCGCCCAGCGGGCACGGGCCAGCGAGGGCAAGGCTCGCTGGGCGAAGCAGGGCCACCAGCAGGCTCAATGCCGAACTCGACCTCGTTGCCAACCAACCGGGGCCTACGCTGATCACGGGCGAGCCAGGCGTCGGTAAGAGGCACGCCGCGCGGCGGTTACATGACGTCTGGGCAAGCCCTGACAGTCAGCTCCATGAGCTCGATCTCGGGCTCATCGAAGGGTCGAGAGCCCGTTACTGGGGATTCGAGTTGCGCCACCACCTCGCTCGTGGCGCGACGGTCGTACTGCACAACGTCGCCGGTGCGGATCCCGCCCTCATGCCTCACTTGATGGCTGCGATCGACCGTTCCGTCGAGCAGGGCTGGCGGTTGATCGTTACCGGCCCGGAGATCGCTGAGGGACTGATCGCCCGCGTGCAGGCCCGATTCGATCGGAGGGTCGCCATATCTCCACTGACCCTGCGCGACGACGAGATCGAGGATCTCGCCAATGAGATCCTTGCCGAGCGCGCCCGGCCGGGCCGCGGAGCCCAGCGAATTCAACCCGCCGTCCTGCAGGCGCTCCGCGCCCGCTCATGGCCGGGGAACGTCCGCGAGTTGCGATCGGTCATCGAATCCGCGGCTGCCCGCGCCCTCGGCGGAGACATCGCGCTACAGCACCTGCCTACCGGATACCGTCAGCCGCCTACGGCGAAGGTTCACTCGGTCCTGGAACGCGCCGAACTGGACGCCCTGCTGACCGTCCTCGCCGAGTGCCGTGGCAATAAGGCCCTCGCAGCGCGGAGGCTGGGTGTGGCCCGATCGACGCTCTATCGGAAGGTCCGCGAGTTCGGCATCGACACCGACCGCTTCATTAGCCCGTAGCCGAGTGCTGGCCGAGGTCCGCAACCACAGTTCGGCGTGCCCCCGACGGCCATCCCGCGCTGGCGCGTCTGCCAGGCGCGATGGAGGTCGCCGTCGCTTCCGCTCCGCGCTTCGGCCGACGACCACCTTCCCGACGACCACTTTCCCGGCGACCGTCGGCGGAAGGCGACCGCCAGCCAAGGGTGCAGCTACTGTTTCTTGGTGACGGTGAGGCCGTCGTCGCCGCGGTCGACGAGCACCGTGTCGCCGTCGCCGACCTCGCCGGACAGCAGCAGCTTGGCCAGCTGATCTCCGATCGCTGACTGGATCAGCCGGCGCAGCGGACGCGCGCCGTACAGCGGGTCGAAGCCGTCCAGCGCCAGCCACTCCCGGGCGGCGGGTGTGACGTCGAGCTCGAGACGACGGTCCTGCAGCCGCTCGGCGAGGACGTCGAGCTGGATGTCGACGATCCGGCCCAGCTCACTGGTGCCGAGGCTGCTGAAGACCACGACCTCGTCGAGGCGGTTGAGGAACTCGGGCTTGAAGTGTCCGCGCACCACCGCCAGGACGGCGTCCTTCTTCTCCGCATCGCTTAGCTCGGCGTTCATGATCGCCTGCGAGCCAAGGTTGCTGGTGAGGATCAGGATCGTGTTGCGGAAGTCGACCGTGCGGCCCTGCCCGTCGGTCAGGCGCCCGTCGTCCAGCACCTGCAGCAGGATATCGAAGACGTCCGGGTGGGCCTTCTCAACCTCGTCGAGCAGGACGACGGTGTACGGGCGACGACGTACCGCCTCGGTGAGCTGTCCGCCCTCGTCGTAGCCGACGTAGCCGGGAGGCGCACCGACCAGCCGCGCGACGCTGTGCTTCTCGGAGTACTCCGACATGTCGATGCGGACCATCGCCCGCTCGTCGTCGAACAGGAACTCCGCGAGCGCCTTGGCCAGCTCGGTCTTGCCGACGCCGGTCGGGCCGAGGAACAGGAAGCTGCCGGTGGGCCGGTTCGGGTCGGCGATCCCAGCACGGGCGCGGCGGACGGCGTCCGCCACCGCGGAGACCGCGGTCTCCTGGCCGATGACGCGCTGGGTGAGCGCCTCCTCCATGCGCAGCAGCTTGGCGGTCTCGCCCTCCATCATGCGGCCGGCCGGGATCCCGGTCCATGCGGCGACCACCTCGGCGATGTCGTCGGCGGACACCTCTTCCTTGAGCATGACCTCCGCCGACTGCTCGGCCTCGGTCGCCTCGGCGATCTGCTTCTCCAGGGCCGGGATGCGTCCGTAGCGCAGCTCGGCGGCCTTGGCCAGGTCGCCGTCGCGCTCGGCGCGCTCCTCCTCGCCGCGCAGCGCGTCGAGCTGCTCCTTCAGACCCCGGGTCGCCTCGATCGCGCCCTTCTCCTTCTGCCAGCGGGCGGTGAGCTCGTTCAGCAGCTCCTGCTTGTCGGCAAGGTCCTTGCGCAAGGCTTCGAGCCGGGCCTTCGAGGCGGCGTCGTCCTCCTTGGACAGCGCCATCTCCTCGATCTCGAGGCGGCGTACGACGCGCTCGATCTCATCGATCTCGACCGGGCGGCTGTCGATCTCCATGCGCAGCCGGGACGCCGCCTCGTCGACGAGGTCGATGGCCTTGTCGGGCAGGAACCGGCTGGTGATGTAGCGGTCGGAGAGCGTCGCGGCAGCAACCAGTGCTTGGTCCAGGATGCGGACGCCGTGATGCACCTCGTAGCGATCCTTCAGCCCACGCAGGATGCCGATGGTGTCCTCGACGCTCGGCTCGCCGACCAGCACCTGCTGGAAACGACGCTCGAGGGCCGGATCCTTCTCGATCCGCTCGCGGTACTCATCGAGCGTCGTCGCGCCGACCATGCGCAGCTCACCGCGGGCGAGCATTGGCTTGATCATGTTGCCGGCGTCCATCGCGGAGTCTCCGCCAGCACCGGCGCCGACGATCGTGTGCAGCTCGTCGATGAAGGTGATGATTTCGCCCTCGGACTCGGTGATGTCCTGCAGCACGGCCTTGAGCCGTTCCTCGAACTCACCGCGGTACTTCGCTCCGGCGACCATGCCGGCGAGGTCGAGGCTCATCAGCCGCTTGCCCTTGAGCGACTCGGGGACGTCGCCGGCGACGATGCGCTGGGCGAGCCCCTCGACGATCGCGGTCTTGCCGACGCCGGGCTCGCCGATGAGAACCGGATTGTTCTTCGTACGGCGGGACAGCACCTGGATCACGCGGCGGATCTCGGTGTCGCGACCGATGACCGGGTCGAGCTTGCCGCTACGGGCCTTCTCGGTGAGGTCGTCGGCGTACTTCTGCAGCGCCTGGTAGGAGCCCTCGGGGTCGGCGCTGGTGACGCGCCGGTTGCCGCGGACGGTCTTGAAGGCGTTGATCAGCGAATCGGGGGTGGCGCCGTTGTCGGTGAGACTGGTACGGGCCTCGCCCCCGGATTGCGCGATGGCGACAAGCAGGTGCTCGGTGGAGACGTACTCGTCGTTCAGGCTGCCCGCGAGCTTGGTCGCGGCATTCAGGACGTCGAGCAGCGTGCGGCTGGCCTGTGGCGCTCCGGTGGTGGCGCCGCTGGCGCTGGGCAGCCGGGCGATCTTCGCCTGCGCATCGGTCAGCACCGACTGCGGGTTGGCGCCGGTTGCATCAAGCAACGGGCGGGCGATGGCGTCGGAGGGCTCGATCAGCGCGACCAACAGATGCAGCGGTTCGAGCTGGGGGTTGCCGTGCTCGGCCGCCAGCCGCTGGGCAGCAGCGAGCGCTTCTGATGACTTGGTGGTGAGCTTCTGCTGGTCCACGTGCGGTCTCCTCGAAAGTCATTGAACATTCAGGGCGCCGCACCCGTGCTTGCCGAATACGGCGACATAGATGTAACGCCGTCCAAAGTTGAGCCTATTCCGCTCAACTTTGAATCTCCACACTGGGCCGAAACCAGCTGTCTGTTGGCGTGAACCGCACGCAACACACCCAACCCCGGTGCGCCCACCCCGCCGATTCTAGAAACTGCGTTAGAATTCTAGACATGGCACTATCGATCAAGACCTCGGAGGCCGACGAGCTCGCCCGCGAGCTCGCGCGGCTCACCCGTGAGTCGCTGACCGAGGCCGTGACGATCGCGCTGCGAGAACGGCTCGAGCGGATACGCCGGGAGGCCGCCATTGACGTTGCGCACTCGATCGAGCGCGTATCGATCGAGTTTCGCGAGCACGCCCGCGACGACCGCAGCGCCGACGAGATCATCGGCTACGACGAGCACGGCCTTCCGGCGTGAGCGATTCCGGCAGCATTGAGCCCGTCGCCGTCGACACGTCGGCCGTCATCGCCGTCCTGAAGGGCGAGCGGGATCGTGACCGGATCGTCGAGCAGCTACGAGCGGCCGAAAGCCGGTTGATCAGCGCGGCGACCGCAGTCGAGCTCGGCATCGTGGTCGAATCCCTGACAGACGGACGCACGCCGCTCGAGCGAGTCCTCGCCGACTTCGACCTAACCGTCGTCCCCCTCGACGAGTCGCAGCTGCGCATCGCCATGGAAGGATGGCGGCGATTCGGGAAGGGCCGGAACCCGGCGGGCCTCAACTACGGCGACTGCTTCTCGTATGCGCTCGCACGCAGCCGCGAGATCCCACTGGTGTACGTCGGCGACGACTTCACCAAGGCCGGGTTCACGACCCCCTGACGCGATTCCGGAGCGCCGGCGACACGGCGGACGTCGGCCAGAAATGCCTTCGGGTCGTCGGCGTACACCGCGATGACGTCGACCCTCTCGGTGCCGTGCGGCAGCCGGATCGTCGTCGGCTCCTCGAGCGTGATGTCGAGATTGGTCTGGTCGGCGACGCGCAGGTGGTAGGTCGTTCGGCCCTCTGCGGTGGTGAGGGCGGGTTCCTTGTCGCGGCGGGTACGGCTCCGCAGCTCGACCGAGTCGATCGTCGCCCAGCTCAGCGGCACGTCGATCTCGGGCCCGTAGCGCACCCTGATCCCGTCATCGCCGACGGCGTGCGGCCGCGAGAGGACGCCGCACAGCTGCCCGGCCATCATCGCGACCGTCCAGATGCCCAACAGCAGCAGCGGGAGCCGGACCGCGGGCCAGCGGTGGACCATGATGTCGACGACGACTACCTCGATCGCGCAGACGAGGAGGAACACCGTCAGCATCGGAGCGATCGCGCGGTGATAGTCGTGCGCACGCATTCCCGCGGGAACGCGCGGACGTCGGGCCAGCTGGCGCCAGATGCTCTTGTACCCGCGCCACTCCATCAGCACGGCGCGCTTGAAGAGGTAACCAGGCCTCTGCCAGGCAGGACGGCGCCCGCTCATCGCGACCGCTCCATAAGCCGCCGCGCGACCTCTCGCTGCGCCGGGTCGGGCATGAAGAACGCGAGGTCGTCGTCGTGCGGCATCTCGGCCGGCTCGGCCCCCGTGATGAGGCGGCTGACGACTGTGGTCTGCAGCAGCAGGTCGACGAGCGCATCGATACGCCCGTCGACCTCCCGCGGACGCTTTCCTTCCAGCGCGGCGAACTCACTCATGATGCGCAGCGCCGACCTCAGCTGCTGCGGGTCATCGGCGAGCGCTACGTACGCTGCGGTGACCTCGTCGGGCAGCTGCCCCGACAGCGCCAAGATCTCGAGCATCTCCCGATCACGCTCGACAACGGCGCGGGCCCGCGCGGCCGCCGAGTCGTCGGCGGGATCGCCCACCGCCGGGTCTGCGGGGTCCGAGTCGGTGACTAGCTCTGCGGCTGCGGCGTCGGCGACCCTGTCGAAGGCATCGGCGAGCGCAGGCGCGAGGCTGCTGAGTCGGCGTCCGCTCGCGACCGACTGCTGGATCTGCTCCAGCGCATTGAGCTGGCGGGTCAGCCGGTCGCGCTCCGCCTGGATCGTCTGGGCGACGATCGCGAGATCGTGCTCGACAGAGCGCCCGTCGCCGTGGTCGCTCTCGCGGGCGAGCAGGTCGCCGACGGTCGCCAGCGGCACGCCCGCCTTGCTCAGCCAGGTGATGCGCAGCATGCGCACGAGGTCGGCCAGCTCGTACTCGCGGTAGCCGTTGGCCCGACGCGCAGGCTCGGGCAGCAGCCCGAGCTGGTGGTAGTGCCGCACGGTGCGGGTCGTCGTCCGCGCCGCCTGCGCGATGGCCGAGCACGGCTGGTCGTTCGCGGACGACGATCCATCGGTCGGCGCCACCCGGGGTGGGGTCACCGGCGTCCCGGCGGTGATGTGGGGACCATCGATCGTCGGGTACGGCGAGCTGCACTATGTCTACGAGTCGGGGCGCGAGGGAGACATGCCGCGCGTCGGGTTCAGCCCGCGCGGTGCATCGACATCGCTCTATGGTCTGTTCGGACACCCCGGCACCGACGAGCTGCTCGCTCAGCTCGGTAAGCACCGTCGCGCCGTCTCCTGCCTCTACGTCAACAAGCTGGCGGAGGTCGACCTCTGCGTCCTGCGCGAGCTGGTGACGCTGGGGTGGGCCGCCAGCGCCGCCCCGTAGCCCCACCTCTTGCCAAGGAGCAGCATGATCCGCCGCGGCCGGCCCTCTCAGCATGCCGTCTCTGGCTACCAGATGCGGACGCGGTCGGCGGGGTCGAGCCAGAGGCCGTCGTCGGACGTCGTCCCGAAGGCCTCGTGGAACTCGTCCAGGTTGCGCACGATGTTGGCGCGGAACTCCGGCGGGCTGTGCGGATCGATGGTGAGGTACTGCCGCTCCTGCTCGAGTCGACGCTTGACTCGCCAGCAGAATGCCCAGTTCATGAACAGCCGGCGCGAGCCCGCGGGGTCGGCGATGCCGTCGGACGGCGCACCCAGAGAGATCTGATAGGCCTTGTGGCCGATGGTCAGCCCGCCGAGGTCCCCGATGTTCTCGCCCACCGTGAGCGCGCCGTTGACCCGCTCATCGGGCAGGTTGCGCGGCGCGAACCCGTCGTACTGCTCGATCAGCGCCTTGGACTTGACCTCGAAGGCCGCCTTGTCGGCGGCGCTCCACCAGTCATTGAGGTTGCCTGCCCCGTCGTACTGCGCGCCCTGGTCATCGAACCCGTGCCCGATCTCGTGACCGATCACCGAGCCGATCCCTCCGTAGTTCTCAGCTGCATCGGCGTCCGGCGAGAAGAATGGCTTCTGCAGGATGCCGGCAGGGAAGCAGATCTCGTTGGTGCCAGGGTTGTAGTAGGCGTTCACCGTCTGCGGCAGCATGAACCACTCGTCCCGGTCAACCGGGGCCCCGATCTTGGCCAGCTCCCGGTCAGTCTCGAACGCGGCCGCCGCATGCGCGTTGCCAAGCAGGTCGTCACCGACCTCGAGGGCCGAGTAGTCGCGGAACTCATCCGGGTAACCGATCTTCGGCCGGAAGGTGTCGAGCTTCTCGAGCGCCCGCTGCTTGGTCTCGGCCGTCATCCAGTCCAGCTGCTCGATCGACGTGCGGTACGCCGTGAGCAGGTTGTCGACCAGCTCGTCCATCATCTCCTTTGCCCGCGGCGGGAAGTGCCGTGCGACGTACAGCTCCCCGACCGCCTCGCCGATGGCGCCCTCGACGAAGCCGACCGCGCGCTTCCACCGGGCTCGCAGCTCGGGCGTGCCGCTCAGGGTGCGTCCGTAGAAGTCGAAGTTCGCCTCGACGATCTCGTCCGCGAGGTACGGCGCGGCGGCGCTCAGCACCCGGACGAGCAACCAGTCGCGCCACTTCTCGATCGGCACGTCATCGAGAACATTCGATAGATGCTTTAGGTATGACGGTTGGCGCACGCACACCTCGGCGAGAGTGCGCTGGTCACCGCCGAGCGCGCCCACGTACGCAGTCCAGTCGAAGCTCGGCGCGAGCGCGGTCAGCTCCTCGAAGGTGGTCAGGTTGTAGGTCTTCTGCACGTCGCGGGTCTCGGCCCGCTCCCAATGGCCAGCCGCCAGCCGGGTCTCGACCTCGAGGATGCTCACGGCCGCGGCCGAGGGATCGTCGTGCTCGGCGAAGGCGAGCATCCGCGCGAGATGCGCGAGGTACTTGTCGCGTACGTCGGCGAACTTCTCGTCGCGGTAATAGGACTCGTCGGGCAGCCCGAGCCCGCCCTGCAGGATGTTGACGAGGTACCGGTCGGAGTTACGGTCGTCGGTGTCGATGTACATACCGAACAGTCCCGAGCCGCCGGTCCGCTCGAAGCCGCCGAGAAAGGCCGCCATCTCCCGGACGTCGGTGAGCTCGCCGACCGCCCTGATCTGCGGTTCCAGCGGCCCAATCCCGCGGGCGTTCACGGCCTCGACGTCCATGAACGAGGCGTACAGTGCGGCGATCTTCGCGCCGTCCTCAGTCAGGCTCGCCGGCTCGGACGCAGCCAGCTCCTCCACGATGGCGTGAACCTGCTGCTCGGCGGCGTCCGCGAGCTCCACGAACGGCCCCCAGCTCGACCGGTCGCTCGGGATCTGGGTCGCCTCGAGCCAGCGTCCGTTGACGTGCCCGAAGAGGTCGTCCTGCGGCCGGATGTCGAGGTTCATGCCCGCGCGGGCGTCATCGAGAGTGCTCACGACGATCGACCTTAGTATGGCTCGCGGCTCAGCGACCGGAGCTCGACAACCGGAGCTCGACAACCGGAGCTCAGCGACCGGAGCTCTCCAGGCCGGCCTCGGGGCTCCCCACGTTCTCGGAGATCTCGTCGTCGCCCTCGGTGGTCACCATGACGCGCGACACGAGTTCGAGGCGCGGTGTCTGGGTCTGCTCGTCGTCGATGACGCCCGACTCCCACCGGAGCTCCAGACCGTCGGGCTGCACGATCACGGTCGCCAGGTTGTTGTCGAACCACGGTCCGAGGATCTTCCATCGATGCTCAGGCTCGGTCACCTTCTTGGTGCGTTTGACGATGAAGTGCATCGGTGCCGCGAGCCTGCGGGCAGCGAGGGTGTGACCCGCCCGAATGAACCGCGGCAACGGGTTGCGGATCGGGGAGCAGACGGCCTGCAGCACCCGAGAGGCTCCGCTTCCCAACGCGTCCTCCGGCAGCGACGCCACGAACGAGTTGTGCACGTCACCGGACAGGAAGGTGATCGTGCGCGGCGGGGTGCCGCGCCGTCCGGTCGCGACCTCGACGACCGCGTCGTACACCTCATGGAAAGAGTCCTGGAAGGCTGCCCAGTGCTCGAGGTCGACCGCGCGGCGCACCCGCTCGCCAAGCCAGGCAGCCGCTCGTCCCCACGCACCTTGGGACATCGCCTCGTTGAGCGCTTCCAGGTCGTGGATCCCGGGCAGCAGCAGGAACGGCAAGGAGGTACCGAGGAAGAGGTTCTCGACGTCCCCGGTCAGCTGCGTCTGCAGCCAGCGCATCTCATCGGCGTCCAGCATCCGCCGGTTGTCCGGGTCGAGATCCCGCGCCGCCCGCGAGTCGATCATCACCAGCCGGTTCGGCGCGAGGTCGACCGTGTAGCTCCACCGATAGACGGTCGGATCCTTGTCGACCCGCTCCGCCAGCGACATCACCACCTCGGTCACGTCGCACTCACCCGCGGCGGGATCGTGTCCAGCGATCAGCTGCCAGATCTGGTCCGCGGCGAGATCGTCGGGGCTCAGATTCCCGCAGTGCTGGTACACCCAGTAGGAAGACAGCGCGCCGACGATGCGGTCATGCCACCATGGGAGCTCGTTCATCTCACGGTGCCAGTCGCGCGAGGTGTTCCAGTCGTCGCGGACGTCGTGGTCGTCGAAGATCATCACGCTGGGCACGCTCGCAAGCAGCCACCGGTTGACCGGGTCGCTCCAGGCGAGCCGGTACAGGTGGGCGTACTCGGTGTAGTCCTTCAGCTCCTCCCCGGGCGGCTCGTCCAAGCCGCGACGCTGGTCGATGAACTCCCGCATCGCATCGGAGGTCTCGTCGGCGTACACCTGGTCGCCCAGGAAGGCGATCATCGTGGGCCACTCGTCGCGGTCCTTCGTCAGCGCATCGAGCGCGTAGGCGCGCAGTGCATCCACGCCGTTGCTGGCGTTTCCCGCGGCGTCGTGCGGCACGCTGGTGCGGCACGACCCGAACGCGAGACGCAGCGGACGGTCAGGATCCAGCGTGCTCAGCCGGGGCGGGGGCAGATCGGAGTCCGGCTGGGGCCATACCCGTTCGTCGTCCAGCAGGACCTCGTACTCGACCGAGGTGCCCGGTTCCAACCCGTCACAAACGACTAGCGCGTAGTGGAACTCCAGCACGCGGAAGGTGGGCGCGCTCCATCTGCGCTCGCCAGCGCGTACCGTGACCACGCCCCCGCGAGCGGTCTGCACCCAGACCGAGGCCGTGCTGGTGGTAACCATCCTGAGCAGGGGGCCAAGGACGATCGGCTCGTCGCGGAGCCCGTGCGCGCTAGTTGACACCAGTACGTTCTAGCGGATCCGGCGGCTCCGCGCCCAGCGAACGAGCAATCACTCCCCACCTGCGGTGGGTCTTACCTCGCTATAGCGAGGCAGAACGCAGCGCAGATGGGGGTCGTGATTGGATGGGCGGATGTCCCGGCTGGACCAGCATCTGGGGCCGGACGCCGGGCCCGACGACGTGTACGAGGCGTTCCTGCAATGGGCGACCGAGTCCGGCATCGAGCTCTATCCCCATCAGGACGAGGCGATCCTGGAGCTGCTCGGTGGCGCGAACGTCGTCCTCGCGACTCCCACCGGCTCCGGCAAGTCGCTGGTCGCCGCGGCCGGCATCCTCAACGCTCTCGCCGGCGACCGGGTCAGCTTCTACACGGCGCCGATCAAAGCGCTGGTCAACGAGAAGTTCTTCGATCTCTGCGCGCTGTTCGGGGCGGAGAACGTCGGGCTGCTGACCGGCGACTCCTCGGTCAACCCCGACGCACCGATCATCTGCTGCACCGCCGAGATCCTCGCCCACATCGCGCTCCGTGAAGGCCCGTCTGCCGACGTCGGGTTCGTCGTCGCCGACGAGTTCCACTACTACGGGGACCACGAGCGCGGCTGGGCCTGGCAGGTGCCGCTGCTCGAGCTCTCCAACGCGCAGTTCCTGCTCATGTCAGCCACGCTCGGCGACGTCACCGAGATCCGCGACGACCTCACTCGCCGCACCGGCCAGGAGACCGCCCTCGTCGCCGACGCCCCGAGGCCGGTGCCGCTCAGCTTCAGCTGGTCTCTCACGCCACTCGCCGAGACGGTCGAGGAACTGGTCACCACCCACCAGGCTCCGGTGTACGTCGTCCACACCACCCAGGCTGCCGCGATCGAGCACGCCCGCTCGCTGCTGCAGACCACGCTCACCACCCGCGAGGAGAAGGACGCGATCGCCGAGAAGATCGGCGACTTTCGATTCTCGGCCGGTTTCGGCAAGACCCTCTCGCGACTGCTGCGCGCGGGTATCGGCGTTCACCACGCTGGCATGCTGCCGAAGTACCGACGGCTCGTGGAGCAGCTGGCACAGGCCGGGCTGCTGAAGGTCATCTGCGGCACCGATACCCTCGGCGTCGGCATCAACGTCCCGATCCGGACGGTGCTGTTCACCTCCCTGGCGAAGTTCGACGGACGGCGCGAGCGGATCCTGCGCACCCGGGAGTTCCAGCAAATCGCCGGTCGCGCGGGGCGGGCGGGCTTCGACACCGTCGGGTACGTCGTGGTCCAGGCGCCCGAGCACGTGATCGAGAACGAGCGCGCCAAGGCGAAGTCCGAGGCGAAGAACGCAGCGAACCCCAAGAAGAAGAGCAAGCCGCAGCTGAAGAAGGCGCCGCCGGGCACGGTGGTGTGGAGCGAGCAGACCTTCGACAAGCTCGTCGCGGGCGCCCCTGAGCAGCTGCGTTCGCGGATGAAGGTCGACAACGCGATGCTGATCAACGTGGGCGCCCGCGAGGAGGACGCCGTCGAGGTCCTGCGGCGACTGCTCACCGACAACCACGAGCCGCGCGCCAACCAGGTCAAGCTCGCCCGGCGGGCGCTGCGGCTCACCCGCAGCCTGCTGCGCAGCGGCGTGGCCCGCCGGCTGGACGAGCCCGATCGGTACGGACGGCGCTACGTCCTGACCGAGGACCTCCCCTACGACTTCGCTCTCAACCAGCCGCTCGCCCACTTCGCGCTCGCCGCGCTCGAGCTGCTCGACCCAGCCCGCGAGAGCTACCCGCTCGACGTGGTCTCGGTCGTCGAGTCGGTGCTCGAGGCGCCGCGTGCGATCCTGTTCGCTCAACAGGACGCAGCGAAGCGGGAGGCCGTGGCCGAGCTGAAGGCGGACGGCGTCGAGTACGACGAACGTATGCGGCTGCTCGACGACATCACCTGGCCGCGTCCGCTGGCTGACGAGCTCGCGGCGGCGTACGAGCTGTACCGGCAGGGCCATCCGTGGATGCCCGAGCATGCCGTCGATCCGAAGTCGATCGTGCGGGAGATGTACGAGCAGGCCATGGGCTTTCACGACTTCATCAGTCGCTACCAGCTCGCCCGCTCCGAAGGGTTGCTGCTGCGCTATCTGACGGACGCCTACCGCACGCTGCGCCAGACCGTGCCGGAGTCGGCGCGCACGCCCGAGCTCGACGACATCGAGGCGTGGCTTCGGGAGACCGTGCGGCAGGTCGACTCGAGCCTGCTGGACGAGTGGACGGCGCTCGCCGACCCCTCGGCGGCCGCGGCCACACGAGAGGAGGCGGTCTCGGGGCCGCCGCCGCTGTCCTCACAGGAGCGGGTCCTAAAGGTCATGGTGCGCAGCGCCATGCTCGCCCGCGTGCAGCACATCTCGCTCGACCGCGTCGATGCGCTCGTCGCCGCGGACGCCACGGCAGCCGGCAAGTGCGACCCGCCGCGCGAGCCGGTAATGACCCGAGCGGCGTGGGACGCGGCGCTCGATGCCTACTACGACGAGCACGAGTCACTGATCGCGGACGGCGACGCACGCTCGCTGGCGAACCTGCGGATCGAGCCGGCATCCGGCCCACAGCCTGGCGGCGACCCTGACATCGATGCACGTCTATGGAACGTGCGGCAGACGCTGCTTGATCCGGAAGGCAACCGTGACTGGGTGGTGGACGCCGTCGTCGACCTCGACGCGACCGACGCGGCCGGCGAGCTCGTGCTGCTCACGACCGCCATGCATCGCCTGTAGACCTGCTCTCCCCGACGGGCTTGCTCAGGTGGGCGGGTAGACCACCACACGGCCGATCACCTGGCGGGAGCCGATCAGCTCCAGAGCAGCCGGGAGGTCATCGAAGTCGTACGTTGTCACGCGTGGGTGCAGCGCACCTGCCTGATACATCTGCACCAGGCTGTCGTGCACCCGTCGCCGGTAGGCACGATCCTCGCGGAAGGGCCGCATCCGGAAGCCGACGACGTCGTAGTTCTTCAGCAACGCGTGGTTCGTGGGCGCTTGCGCTATCGTGCCGCCGGCGAAGCCGACGACGACCAGCCGGCCCTCGACTGCCATGATCCTGCGGGACCGGTCGAAGGTGTCCCCACCGACCGGGTCGAACACGACGTCCACCCCACGACCCCCGGTGAGCTCCTTGACGACCTCGACGAAGTCATCGGTGCGGTGGTCGATGACGACGTCCGCCCCGAACTCCCGGCAGGCCTGGGCCTTCTGCTCTCCACCCGCGACCGCGATGACCCGGGCACCGGACGCCTTCGCGATCTGCACCGCGGCCATCCCCACGCCGCCGCTGGCACCGTGCACGACGACGGTCTCACCGACCTGCAGCCGCCCGCGACGCATCAACCCGACGTACGCCGTCTGATAGGCAACGAACAGGACGGCGGCGTGCTCGGGCGACATCTTGTCGGGTACCGGGAGCAGCCGGTCCGGGGTGGCCGCGATGCGCGAGGTGAGCGTGATGCCGCCCTTGCCTCCGGCGAGCGCGATTACCCGCTGACCCTCCGTCAGCCCGGACCCGGCGGGAGCGCGCAGCACCCGGGCGGAGGACTCCCCGCCAAGACCGAAGGGCAGGTCGGGCTTGTCGTGGTAGAGGCCTTGCGCCATCAGCCAGTCGGGGAACCCGACGCTGACCGCCTCGACCTCCAGCAGCACCTCGCCATCGGCGGGCTCGGGCTCTGGAATATCCACCTGCTCGATCACCGAGGGCGGCTCGCCCAGCCTAGTCACGTGCCATGTCCGCATGCGCCCACCTTAGGGACCCGGCGTCCACTCGACGCCACCCACGCCTTGACTTACGCGGTGCCGTTCGCGCGAGCGGCCTCGGCATTCGCGGCCTTCCCGCCGGGCACCTGGGAGATCAACGTCGTGCCGGACCGGGGCAGCACGGTGTCGTCGGTAACCGGCACGTATCGCCCTCCGATCTTCGCCAGCAGGATCGTCGCCTGGTCGCCGTACCGTGATCTGAAGTCGTCCAGCGTGTAGGCCTCGGTGAGCTTGGTGCTGCGGACCCGCATACCTCGCCGGGTCCGGTGGTCGAGCTCCTCGAAGGTGAGCGCCGGCGAGCCGAGGCTGGGTGCGGTCAGGTGACGGGCCGGGAGCGCCTTGGTCTTGGCACCCTTGATCGACAACGTCGCCTCCTCGTGCCGCTTGAGCTGGTAGACGTTCGGCTTGCCGAAGACGGGGGCGAACTGTCGTGCTGCGGTCGCGTTCACCTCATCGTCCGAGGTGACTGCAAGCAGGGTTCCGAAGCCGGCGAGTGGCATGTCGTCAGCGGCGTACTCGCTGAGGATGTGGGTGAACTCGACGTCCACACCGACCGACCGGCAGGCCTTCACGGCGCTGTAGTCGCGGGTGACGACCTTGACCGCCGTGCCGTCCTCGGCGACCCGCTGAGCGGCCTGCACTGCCCAGGTAGGCGCGCCCGCGAAGACCACCCCGGTGGGGTTGGTGCTGGCGAGCCCGAGGCGTTCGGCGAGGCGCCCGACGCCAAGACCGTAGATGGTCACCGACCCCACGATGAAGGCGAACACGAGCGGGACCAGAGTGTCTGCCTGGTCGGCGAGGAGGGTCAGATCGTTCGATCGCGGGCCGTTCTGGACGCCGGCCGCGGCGTGGTCGAGCTGCAACGCGAAGATACTCATGATCGCCGCCGCCACGATTCCGCGCGGCGCCATCGCGGCCAGCAGGATCCGCTCACGCGTGGTCGCATCGCTGCCCCAGAGCCCGACGAAGATGCTGACCGGGCGCACGACGATTACCAGCAGCGCCAGGAACAGCAGTGCCTGTGGCAGGACGTCGACCAGCTGCGCCCAGGTGATCCGTCCGGCGAGCAGCACGAACAGGACGCCGACGAACAGGACCTGCAGGTGCTCCTTGAACTCCAGCACCCGTTCGAGGTGCAGATCCGCCCGGTTCGCCAGGTAGATACCCATGACGGTCACCGTGAGCAGACCCGTCTCGTGCTGGAGCATGTTCGACAGGGTGAGGGCGCCGAGCGCTGCGGCGAGATAGGCGATGCCGTCGAGAAAGTCCGGGATCAGGTGCCGTCGCGTCAGCTGTGCCATCACCCAGCCCACTCCGAGGCCGATGCCGAAGCCGATCGCGAGGGTGTAAAGCAACCCGAGCACGACGGCTCCGATCGCGCCGTCCTGCCCGGCGACGATCGCCTGATAGACGAGGACGGCGAGGACTGCGCCGATCGGGTCGACGACGATCCCCTCCCAGCGCAACAGGGACGCGACCCGGCGCGTGGGGCGCAGCTGCCGCAGGATCGGGCTGATGACGGTGGGGCCGGTGACGACCAGGATCGCGCCGGCCAGCAGCGCAATGCGCCAGTCGTAGCCGATCAGCAGCGCCGCTGCGGTGATGAGTGCCCAGGCGATGAGGACGACGACGGTGCACAGTCGTCTGACCGACGTGCCGAGGTCACGGATCTGCTTGAACTTCAGCGTGAGCGATCCCTCGAAGAGGATCACTCCGACCGCGAGCGTCGTCCCTCCGAAGAGCATCTCGCGGTCGATGATCTCCTCGGGAGAGATGAGCTGGCCGAGTCCGAAGCCCACGACGAGCAGCACGAGGATCCCGGGGACGCGTAGCCGGCTCGCCAGCCACTGGCACAGGACGGCGATCACCAGCACGAGGGCGAGATAGCTGCCGGGCTGGGCGGCGGTGAACGCGTCGCTCACCCCGGAGGCCAGCAGGTCGCTTGGGTAGAAATGCACCCAGCAAGGCTAGTGATCCGGGCATCGGCTCGCGATGGTCCGCGGCGCACTGTGACTGTGTCTCCGCTCATGCCGATCGCAGTCACCCACCGCGTCCGACGTACCGCCCTCCCGGCGGGGTCACAGCAGGTCGTCGGTCACCCCGTCCGGCGGGGTCACAGCAGGTCGTCGGTCAGCCCGTCCGGCGTGCCGAACCGGTGCGCCGTGATCGCAACCGCCTGCTCGCGCACGAACGGCAGGAGCTCGACCTCGCCTGCGGATACGACCGGCCCTGCGTACACGGCCAGGTCAGGAGAGCCGTCCACGGCCTCGAACAGCGCCGTCACCGCGGCCCGCGCTGCGTCGGCGTCGCCGTCCCAGTCCAGGACCAGGCGCACCCGCGGGTCGCCTCCGTCGTCCGCCGATGCCGGCACGCGAGTCCACTGCAAAGCCCGCTTCTGGAACTGTTCGGTGGACTCGACCACGACCGTCGCCCGCTCGGCGATCCGCACGGCAGTCATCACCTCGGAGGGCAGATCGCGCGGAACACTCACCGTCAGCGGCGCGCCGGCGCGCACCCCGGCCGCCAGCACCCGCAGCAGATGCACGACGGGGCCAGACTCATGGCGGACCAGCACGGGGAGCGGCAGATGCCGCAGCACGTTGCGCTCGGCCACCAGAGCGCTGATGTCGTGCGCCGCACCGAAGGACGTCCGCCACGCGGTGTCATCGAGGGCGATGGCGGACAACAGCCAGGCGACCTCCGCGGGCGTGATCACCGCGTCGTCCACGCGGTCGGCAGCAGCGACCAACCCGGCGACCACCTCGTGATCGAGGCCGCGCCCCGCGCCCGCCGTGGGCCGCGCGCCGTCAATGCCCTCGACCGGACGGTCGTGCCAGGTGCCGAGTCCGTGCAGGTAGTGCGGGCCACCCGCCTTGGTGCCGGCGCCGACGGCCGAGCGCTTCCAGCCGCCGAATGGCTGGCGCCGCACGATGGCGCCGGTGATCCCGCGGTTGACGTAGAGGTTGCCGGCGCGCACGTGCTCGAGCCAGTAGCCGATCTCGTCGGCGTCCAGCGAGTGCAGCCCAGAGGTCAGGCCGTAGTCCACGGCGTTGACCAGCCCGACCGCTTCCTTCAGGGACTGCGCGCTCATCACGCCCAGCACCGGGCCGAAGTACTCCGTCAGGTGCGCATCTGAGCCCGGTCGCACGCCAGTCCGGATCCCGGGAGACCACAGCCGCTCGGTGTCGTCCAGCCGTCGCGGCTGCAGCAGCCACCGCTCACCGTCGGCGAGCTGGGTCAGCCCACGCGTCAGCTTCTCGCCCGGCGGCTCGATTACCGGACCCATCTGGGCGCGCGGATCCGCGGGGTAGCCCACGTGTAGTGAGGACGCCGCATCGAGCAGCTGGTGACGGAAGCGCTTCGACGTGGCGACCGAGCCGACCAGGATGACCAGCGAGGACGCCGAGCACTTCTGGCCGGCATGCCCGAAGGCCGAGCTCACCACGTCCTTGGCGGCGAGGTCGAGGTCGGCGCTCGGGGTGACGATGATCGCGTTCTTCCCCGACGTCTCGGCCAGCAGCGGCAGGTCGGAGCGGAAGGACCGGAACAGCTTCGCGGTTTCGTAGCCGCCGGTGAGGATGACCCGCTCGACGTCCGGGTGCGTGATGAGGCTGCGGCCTACCTCGTCCTCGTCGTCCGGATCGATCGAGATGAACGAGACCAGCTGCTCGGCGTCCGCGATCCCCGCCTCGCGAAGGCCCGCACGGATCGCGTCGTAGGCCACCGCTCCGGTGCGCACGGACTGGGGCGCGGGCTTGAACACGACCGGGGAACCCGCGGCGAGGGCGGCGAGCACGCCACCGACCGGGATGGCGACGGGGAAGTTCCACGGCGGGATCACCACGGTGAGCCGGGAAGGTTCGAACCGCGCGCCGGCGACCTCGTCGAGGCCGCGGGCCAGCCGTCCGTAGTAGCGCGCGAAGTCGATGGCCTCAGAGATCTCCGGGTCGCCCTGATCGAGCGTCTTGCCGGTCTCGGCGGCGACCACCTCGAGCAGGTCGCCACGACGCAGTTCCAGCTGGTCGCCGATCAGCCGCAGGACGGCCTCTCGCTCGGCCCCGGAGCGGGTCCGCCACGTCTCACCGGCGCGCCCGGCGGCCCTGAGGACGGCGTCGATCTGGTCCGCGTTGCGCACGCGAGCGGATTCCACGGTGTCCCGGCCGAGGGAGGAGCTTGGGATGCGCGAGGTGATCTGCCGACCCCAGTCCCGATTGGCCTCGAGCGAGGGGTCGGTGTCCGGGGTGTTCGCGAAGCCGTCCACGGCCAGCGGCACCGGGCCGGTCTCGCCGGTCAGCCGGTTCTGCGAGCGCTGCGGCGCGGGGACGGTCAGGTCGACGTCCTGCACGGAGGCCAGGAAGCGCTGCTCCTCCCGGTCGAATAGTCGCTGGTCCGAGTCGAGCTCGAAGACCGCTGACATGAAGTTCTCCTGGCTGGCGCCCTCCTCCAGGCGACGGACCAGATAGGAGATGGCGACGTCGAACTCGGCCGGGTGGACGACCGGGGTGTAGAGCAGCAGTGAGCCGACGTCCTTCTTGACGGCCTCGGCTTGCCCGGTGGCCATGCCGAGCAGCATCTCGAACTCCACGTCCGGCGCTCGAGTGGACGTCGCCGTGGACGACGTCGGGGCCGGCGTCATGGTCGACTCCGTGGTCGACGTTGCTGCGGCGCCCGGCCAGGTGGTGCTCAGTCCTCGGTCCTGCGCCAGGAGCCAGGCCAGAGCGATGTCGAACAGGTTGTGGCCCGCGACGCCGACCCGCACGTTCCGGGTGTGCTCCGGGGTAAGGGCGTAGTTGAGCACCCGCTTGTAGTTGGCATCGGTGGCCTGCTTGGTCTGGTAAGGAGCTTGTGGCCACCCCATGAGGGAGGCCTGCATCTGCTCCATAGGCAGGTTGGCCCCTTTGACCACCCGCACCTTGATCGGCGCTCCCCCGGCGTCCACCCGCTCGGCGGCCCATGCCTGCAGGCGCGTCATCGCCTCCATGGCGTCCGGCAGGTAGGCCTGCAGAACGATGCCGGCGGGCAAGGTTCTCAGCTCAGGGTGGTCCATGATCCGCATGAACACCGCCAGGGTCATGTCGAGGTCGTGGTACTCCTCCATGTCGAGGTTGATGAAGGTGGCACCGGCGGCGGAGCAGGCCTGGCGGGCCGCGAGCTGATAGAGCGGCAGCAGGTGCTCGGTGACCTCGTCGACGGCCTGCTCGAACGCCCAAGGGCTGTGCGGAGCGGTGGCGGCCGAGACCTTGACCGAGACGTAGTCGACATCCGGACGCTCGATCAGCGTCCGGATGCCGGTCAGGCGGCGCTCGGCCTCCTCACGCCCCAGGATCGCCTCGCCCAGGAGGTTGATGTTCAGGCGGACGCCGGGACGACGGATCTTGGCGATGGCCGGACCAAGCCGGGACTCGGACGCATCGACGATCAGATGCGAGACGAGACTGCGCAGCACCCTGCGGGCTACGGGGACGGCGACGCGGGGTACGAGCGGGGCGAGGCGGCCGCCCACGCGCATGGCGAGCTTCATGTACCAGGGCAGGAAGGTCGGAACGCGTGCGGCGAGATCGCGTAGCGCTTCAGCGGCGATTCGCGTGTCCTCGGGGCGGACGACGCGGTCCACGAACCCGACGGTGAACTCCAGCCCGTGCGGGTCCTCGAGCACGCCGGCGAGCTGTCGCGCCGCGAAGCCGGCGGGATGCTGGAGCGCCGCGGCCAGCCACACCCTGACCTGCAGGACGGCTGCCGGGGCGAGGCGCCGTAGATCGGCGGGGTCTGGGTGGCCGATGGGGGCGGGGGCGGACGAATCGGATGGCATAGAGCGATTGTGACTCGGATGAGCATCCGGGAACAGCGAATGCTTTCGTACAATATCGTTCGGATTATCCGACGATTGTTCGGAGGGATGTGGGGGTGGACCAGTGCTGGACGTACGCCGGCTCGTCCTGCTGCGGGCGCTGGCGATCCGCGGGTCGGTCACTGCCGTCGCGGCGGCGATGAACATGGCACCCTCGTCGGTGTCGGCGCAGCTCGCGGCGCTGGAGAAGGAGACCCGCACGACGTTGCTGCGTCGCGCCGGCAGAGGGGTGCAGCTGACGGCGGAGGCGCAGGCGCTGGTGGCCCGCATTGATCCGATCCTCGACGCGCTCGAGGAGGCGGAGGCTGCCCTGGGCATGGCTCGGGAGGAGGTGACCGGGCGAGTGCGGCTGGCGCTGTTCCAGTCGGCGGCCATCGCGCTGCTTCCCCGCGTGCTGACCGCCGTGCGGGAGCGGCATCCGCAGCTGCGGCTGGAGGTCGTGCAGTACGAACCCGAGACCGCCCTACACGAGACGTGGGTGCGGGACGTCGACCTGGTCGTCGCCGAGTACTACCCCGGCCACGCGCCCGTGCACTGGCCAGGTCTGGACCGCCACATCCTGCTGCAGGACGATCTGCAGTTGATCACGCCGACCGGCCTCACGGTCGGCGGGGTGCCCCTGCCCCCGGGTCGCGAGCTGGAGACGGTGCTCGCCGGACGCCCCCTCCCCTGGGTGCTGGAGCCAGAAGGCACGGCCACCCGGCACTGGGCTGAGCAGGTGTGCCGGTCGGCCGGGTTCGAGCCCGACGTCCGCTATGTCTCCTCGGACCTGCAGTCCCACCTCGCCCTGGTGGCCTCGGGAAACGCGGTGGGGATGCTGCCGGGCCTCATGCTGGCGAGCACCCCAGCCCGGGTCGCGTGCATCCGCCTGCCCGGCGATCCGGTGCGCACGGTCTTCACCTCGGTGCGGACGTCCTCCACCGGCTCACCTGCGATCAGGGCGGTCCGGGAGATCCTCCAGTCGGTCGCCGACTCCGCGTCGCCTCTCTCGGATGCGTAGGCCACGTGCGCCGCGCGGCCTACCTAAGCTCCCCCGCGCGCGGCGAGGCGGCAGGATGAGGGCATGACCGAGCTCGGAATCGCAGTCGTGGGCCTGCTGATGCTGGCGGGTCTCGCCGGCATCGTGGTGCCGATCCTTCCCGGGATCCTGCTGATCGCGGGGGCCGCGCTGTGGTGGGCGATCGCGGACGGCGGCACGGCGACGCACTGGTCGGCCTTCGCGTTCGTCGTCGCCTTCGCTCTCGCGGGAACCTGGCTCAAGTACGCGATTCCGGCGAAGCGGACGTCGCAGGCCGGAGCGAGCAACATCTCGATGGGGCTGGCGCTGGTTCTCGGCATCGTCGGCCTGTTCGTCATCCCGATCGTCGGCGGCCCGATCGGGTTCGTGCTGGGCGTCTATCTGGCCGAGCGGGTGCGGTTGCGCGCGCACGCGCCGGCCTGGGCGGCGACGAAAGCGGGCCTGCGCGGATTCGCGCTCGGCATGCTGATCGAGTTCACCGCAGCGGTGGCGATGATCGGGGCATGGGTGGTCGGCGTCCTGCTGACTCGCTGAGTCCGCCTCGGGGCTCAGTCGGCCGGAATCGTCAGCGGGAGCACTCGGGCGTTCGGCAGCCCGGCGAGCACCGCTCCGTCGACGAGGATCTTCGAGTCGCGGACTCCCCCACCGATCACGACCGGCCCGGCGTCCACGACCGCCTGGTCGACGAGGATCGGCCAGTCAGCGGGTAGTCCGATCGGCGTGATACCGCCCTGCCGCATGCCGGTGGACTGCTCGGTCTCGGCCTGGTCGGCGAACGAGATGCGGCGGACGCCGAGCTCCTTGCGCACGATCCGGTTGATGTCGGCCCGGTCCGTGGCGAGCACCATCACCGCCGCGTGCGTAACGTTCTCACCCCGGCGTCCAGCGACTACGACGCAGTTCGCGGAGGACTCGGGAGCGACGCCGTACGCCTCGCAGAACGTTGCCGTGTCGGCGAGGCTCCCGTCGATCTCGGCGACGCGCGCGCCCGGGGCGGACGCCGATGCCGTGGCCACCGCGGGCGCGACCAGCTCGGGATGATCTTCGAGCGGCAGCCAGGTCAGATTTCCCTCGGCAGAGGACATGCGGTTCCTTCCGATCGCGATCTCAGCGCCCGAAACGCGCCGCGCTGCGGACGCGCGCCTTGGCGGCTTCCTCGTCGCGGTCCTTCGGTGGCGCGTGGGTCACCAGCCCGTCGAGCAGCCGCTGCGTCGCCGCGGCGACCTCGGCGACGGCCCGGTCGAAGACCTCCTCGTTGGCGGTCGAGGGCTTCGTCGACCCGCTGATCTTGCGGACGTACTGGAGCGCGGCCGCCGCGACCTCGTCATTCGTCGCCGGCGGCGCGAAGTTGTGCAGGACCCTGATGTTTCGGCACATGGGCCAACCGTACGCCCTCGCCCACCCCGCACCCGTTGTACTGTGCCGGTTTCGGGCGATTACCCCGATCCAGCACAGCACAAGCGCCCTGGCCCTGGGCCTGTAAGCGACCTCGCCGCGGGGCGCCCGGGGACCGAGCCAAGAAGATGTCCCCAGTTGCGGCAAACGCGCCGCAACTGGGGACATCTACCTACCGGTAGGCCACCGCCGGTGACGGGGCCAGGCTATGCGCCGAAGACAGCCGCGCCCTGGGCGGCGGACTCGCCGAGGCTGCTCTTGGGCAGGCTCTCCCCCGACTCCAGCGCCGCCAGCCATTGGTCGGTCGAGGCGACGGCGGCGAAGTTCGAGTTCAGCAGCACCATGAGCGTCTCATGAACGTCTCGCGCGTGAATCTTCCCCGCGTCGTTCGCCAGGTGGATCGCGCCGCTGGCATCAGAGAGGACCTCAGCGGTCAGCCCGAGTTCCTCGGCGTACACCGCGGAGGCGAGGTCGCAGTTGTTCGTCATGAAACCGACGAGCGTCACGGTGTCGACATCGCGCTCGGCGAGCCATCCGGCAAGATCGGTCCCTGCGAAGACGCTGCCCTTGTTCTTGGTGACGTGCGTCCAGGAGGGCTGCACCCGGGACTCGACCTCGGGCCGCACACGCCAGCCATCGGAGCCCTTCGCGAAGACCGGCGCTTGCTCGGGGTATTCGTGCTGCACCACCGCAACCGGCAGGTCGCGCTCGATGGCGGCATCGAGCACTCGCTCGACGTTCGCCAGGGAATCCTCCGGCGACGGGTGCTGAATCCGCAGGACGCCGTCAAAGTACTGCTGCTGGACGTCGACGACGATAACGGCTCGCTTGCTCATGACAGGATCTCCTCTTACGGGGCAGGAACCGTGCCCAGCCTGCCACCGCATCAGCGATCTGGGAACAATGGGCGCATGGACGTCTCGCCCAGTGCCGGACTCACCCACGCGCTCGACTCGTTCGAGACCGCAATCGAGGCCGGCACGCTGATCGGCCAGCTACGCAGCGCCCGGGAGGTAACAGCGCAAGCGGTCGTCCGCGCGGACGTCGAGCTCACCGATCGGCATCGAGCACTACTGCACGAGGCGACGGCGCACGTCAGCTCGCAGGAGATGCGCTTCGCGGACGCGGTCGACCACTTCCGCCTCGCGTCAGAGGCCTGGCGCGCGCACGGAGACCACGCGAACGAGCTGGCGGCTCGAATGAGCACCGTGACGGCCGAGATCAGCGCTCTTGGCAGCGACACGATCGCGATCGCCCCACTCGCGCAGAAGCAGGAGCATCTGCTCACGGCGCTGCGAGCGGCGCAGCCGACCCCCCGTCGGCTGCTCAACGGAATCCTCGCCGCAGGGTATGCCGCTCTCCAGGTGCATCGATTCGACCAAGCCCGGGAGTACTTTGCCGAGGCCGAGACCCGCGCCCAGGACGACGGGGAGCGGGCCCGCGTGCTCGGCGCCTCGGCACTGTGCGAGCTGGACGCCGGCCACGGCGATGTCGCCCACGCGAAGGTAGCCGAGTCGATCCGCCTCGCCCGGTCGAATGAGGACACAATGCAGCTGGCGATGATGCTGCGCTTTCTCACGGGGATGTACGGCGCAGAGCCCGACGGGCTCCCCAGGGCTCTGGCCGCGGCCGAGGAGGCCGTCGAGGCCGGCCACGAGCTCGGCGCGGTGTTCCTGGCGAGCACCCTGCGACTGCGGGGACTGCTACGGATCGCGTCGGGCGACGGGTCGAGCGGCGCGGCCGACCTAGAGAAGTCGATCCGGTCGCTTCGCGACAGCCCGTGGCAGCACACCCTGCCCTCTGAAGTCCTCACGCTGGGCCAGGTCCTGCTCAGCCAGGGAGCACACGACGAGGCAGTCCGGGTCGTACAAGAGCATGGGAGCCTGCTTCGTGACACCACTGGCGACGAGCAGATCGAAGCCCATCTGCTGCAGTATCAGGTATCGGTGCACAGCAAGGATCTGCTGTCAGCAGGCAGGCATGCCCAGACCGCAGCCGAGCTGATGAGCGCAGCGCATCACAAGGCCGCCGCGAGCGTGTGGGACGTGGCGGCCGCTGCCTGGCGAGCGGCCGGGGACGACGAACGCGCCCAGCGCGCTGCCGAGGAGGCCAGGCACCAGCGGGGCCGCTAGCGGTGTGGCACCAGTCGACCGCTAGTGCAGGCCCGACATGGGCGACGCCCACGTCAGGCCGGGCTCAGCGGAAGAAGTGATTACGTGGGACGACGGACATCGACTTGAACGGTACGAGATCGCGCCGGTACGACGCGTGCACCGCCGCCTCCGCCGCGCGGGCCCGCATGCCCATCTCGGTGATCTCGACCAGCAGCTCCTCGACGCGGGACTGCAGCGCAGCGACCTGATTCTCCAAGTCGATGATCCGCTTGATGCCGGCTAGATTGATTCCCTCGTCCTGACTCAGCCGCTGCACCATGCGCAGCACGGCCACATCTCGCGGGGAGTAGCGCCGTCCACCACCCGCGGTACGGCCCGGGGTGACCAGGCCGACGCGGTCGTACTGGCGCAGGGTCTGCGGGTGCATCCCCGCGAGCTCGGCCGCCACGGAGATGACGAACACCGGCGCGTCCTCTGCGAGGTGCCCAGCGGGCAGATCGGCGAACCCCGCCTCTGGGCGGTCGCGCTTGCTCATGTCGACTCCGTTCCTCGTCCGATCCTGTCGTTAGACCCCGAGATGCTGGCGCGGGTTCTCGCCGGCGAGCTCGGCGTACTTCTTGAGCGCCTCCTCGGCGTCCGCCGGGAGGTTGTTCGGCACCGCGATCTCGACCGTCACGATCAGGTCGCCGGCACCCTTCTTGGTGGTGATGCCCTTGCCCTTGCCGCGCAGCTTGCGGCCACTCTGGGTCCCGGGCGGCACCCTGAGCGTCACCGGTTTGTCCAGGGTCGGCACCCGCACGTCAGCGCCCAGGACCGCTTCGGCATAGGTGATCGGGACGGTGATGGTCAGGTTGCGGCCGTCGAGACCGAACAGCGGGTGCTCGGCCACCGACGCCTTGACCAGCAGGTCGCCGGCGGGGCCCCCGTTCACACCGGGCTGACCCTTGCCCTTCACGCGGAACTTCTGGCCATCGTTGATGCCGGCCGGCACGTTGACGGTGATGTTGCGTGTGCCGCTCGGTCCGGTCAACCGCAACGGCAGACTGACCCCGTTCACGGCGTCCTCGAAGCTCAGCGACACGCTCGCCTCGGTGTCGGCACCCTTCTGCGGCCGGGGCTGGCCGAAGCCGCCGCCGCCGAAGTCGCCGCGGAAATCCCCGCCGCGCCCGCCGCCGAACATCCCGCCAAGGATGTCGCCGAGGTCGGGCCCGGCACTGCCGTACCCACCGCCTCGGCCCGCGCCCGCCCGGCCGAAGAGGTCGGCGAGGTCCTCGGCGTTGAACGACTGCGAGTAGCCGCCGGGCTGACCGCCGCCGAAGCCACCGGGGAAGCCACCGGCGCCGGAGAACCCGCTGGCCGCGAGTCGCTGCGCCTCGTCGTACTCGGCACGCTTCTTCGGGTCTCCCAGGACGCCGTACGCCTCGGAGACCTCCTTGAACCGCTTCTCCGCGGCGGTATCGCCCGGGTTCTTGTCCGGGTGCAGCTCGCTGGCGAGCTTGCGGTAGGTCTTCTTGATGTCCGCCGCGCTGGCGTCCTTGGGGACGCCCAGCGCGCCGTAGTAGTCCTTCTCGAAGTAGTCCTTCTGACTCACTGAACGCCCCTCCTCACTGTTAAGACGCTGGGACCTTTACTGCGACCATGGCCTCGCGGACGACGCGCTCTCCGACGCGATAGCCCTTGCGCATGACCGATGCGATCTGCTCGCTGTCGACGTCGGGCGAGGGCTGCTGCGCAACCGCCTGGTGGATCTGCGGGTCGAACTGGTCGCCCTCGGCGGCAAACTCCTCCAGGCCCGCGTCGGTGAGCACCTTCCGCAGCCCGTCGGCGACGTTCTTGAAGCCGCCGGTCAGATCGCCGTGCTCGTCGGCGCGGTCGATGTCGTCGAGCACCGGAAGCAGCTGGGTCAGCAGCGCCGCCTGCGCCAGCGGCACGATCTCCGCACGCTCTCGATCGCTGCGCTTGCGGTAGTTGGCGTACTCGGCGTTGACCCGCTGTAGATCGTTCGTGCGCTCAGCGAGCTCCTTGGTCAGCCGGTCGATCTCGACCAGCTGCTCGTCGCTGGGCACGTCCGCACTCTGCTCTGCCTGCTTCGCGTCCGCAGCGGGGGCGTCCGTCGTCGCGGCGGCCGCCGGATCGGCAGATGGGGTGCGTGGGGCGCCACTCTCGTCGTTCACGCGACGCTTGTCGCGGATGACGATGCGCTCCTGCTCCTCACCGCCGGCGTTCTCGTTCTGCTTATCCATTGAGATCCCTCTATGCAGTCTGGTGATGCCGACCGGCGGCGTACTTCACCACACGAACCTTCCGGTTCCGTGGCGAAGTACGCCGCAGACGGTTACTTCTTGTCGCCCTCGTCGTCGACGATCTCGGCGTCGACCACGTCGTCGTCCTGGTCGGACGGCGACTCCGAGGCGCCTTCCGCGCCCTCGGCGCCCGGCGCCCCTGCCGCCTGCGCCTGCTCGTAGATCGCGGCGCCGACCTGCTGGGTCAGGTTCTGGACCTTCTCGTGGGCGGTCTTGATCGCCTCGACGTCCGAGCCGCCCAGAGCACCGCGCAGCTCGCCGATTGCGTCGTTCAGCTCGTCCTTCTTCTCAGCCGGGACCTTGTCGCCGTTCTCGGCCAGGAACTTCTCGGTCTGGAACAGCAGCGCGTCGCCGTTGTTGCGGACCTCGGCCTCCTCACGGCGCTTCTTGTCCTCCTCGGCGTGCGCCTCGGCGTCCTTCATCATGCGGTCGATCTCGTCCTTGCTCAGGGCCGAGCCGCCGGTGATCTGCATGGACTGCTCCTTGTTGGTAGCCAGGTCCTTGGCAGTCACGTGCACGATGCCGTTGGCGTCGATGTCGAAGGTGACCTCGATCTGCGGCACGCCGCGCGGAGCCGGCGGCAGGCCGGTCAGCTCGAACATGCCCAGGCGCTTGTTGAACTGGGTCATCTCGCGCTCGCCCTGGAAGACCTGGATCTGCACCGACGGCTGGTTGTCATCAGCGGTCGTGAAGATCTCCGAGCGCTTCGTCGGGATCGTGGTGTTGCGCTCGATGAGCTTGGTCATCACGCCGCCCTTGGTCTCGATGCCCAGCGACAGCGGGGTCACATCGAGCAGCAGGACGTCCTTGACCTCACCCTTCATGACGCCGGCCTGCAGCGCCGCGCCGACCGCGACGACCTCGTCGGGGTTGACGCCCTTGTTGGGCTCGCGGCCACCGGTCAGCTCCTTGACCAGCTCGGTCACCGCAGGCATGCGGGTCGAGCCGCCGACGAGGACGACGTGGTCGATGTCGCCGACGGCGATGCCGGCGTCCTTGACGGCCTGGTTGAACGGCGCCTTGCAGCGCTCGAGCAGGTCCTGGGTCATGCGCTGGAACTCGGCGCGGCTGATCGTGACGTCGAGGTGCATCGGGCCATCCGGGCCAGCGGTGATGTACGGCTGGTTGATGGTGGTCGACTGCGAGCCCGACAGCTCGATCTTGGCCTTCTCCGCGGCCTCGCGCAGCCGCTGCATGGCGAGCTTGTCCTTGGACAGGTCGACGCCGTGCTCGTTGTTGAAGGTCTTCACCAGGTGGTCGACGATGCGCTGATCCCAGTCGTCACCGCCGAGCTCGGTGTCACCCGAGGTCGACTTGACCTCGACCACGCCGTCGCCGATCTCCAGCAGCGAGACGTCGAAGGTGCCGCCACCGAGGTCGAAGACCAGGATGGTCTGCTCCTTCTCGCCCTTGTCCAGCCCATAGGCCAGCGCGGCTGCGGTGGGCTCGTTGACGATGCGCAGGACGTTCAGTCCCGCGATCTCGCCGGCCTCCTTGGTGGCCTGGCGCTGCGCGTCGGAGAAGTACGCCGGAACCGTGACGACCGCATCGCTCACGGTATCGCCCAGGTAGGTCTCGGCGTCCCGCTTGAGCTTCTGCAGCACACGGGCGGAGATCTCCTGCGGAGTGTAGTTCTTGCCGTCGATCTCGATCGACCAGTCGGTGCCCATGTGGCGCTTGACGGAGCGGATCGTGCGGTCGACGTTGGTGACCGCCTGGTTCTTGGCGGCCTGGCCGACGAGGACCTCGCCGTTCTTGGCGAACGCGACGACGGAGGGAGTAGTGCGCGAGCCCTCGGCGTTGGCGATGACCTTCGGCTCGCCACCCTCGAGGACAGAGACGACGGAGTTGGTCGTTCCGAGGTCGATACCAACAGCACGTGCCATGGGTGTTCTCCTTCTAGATGTTTCGGTGGATATGTCTGCTTCGCTCGGTTGAGCGAAGCCGTGATCGAAGACTTGAGTCGGTCTTGCTCAACTTTACATACGGTCCAACACGCAGGGTGAGCGGGTAATTCCCGGTCCGCTGATGAGTACGCGAAGTCGATGAGTCCAAGATCCGGTTCCGGACGTCGTAGGCTCATTCCAGTTCCTCGCAGTCACCGGTTGGAGCCCCCGTGAGCAATCCCCACGATCCCGATCAGCGCTTCCCCAGCGACGGCCCGAACGGCGACTTCGGGGCGCCGACCGGACCGCATAGCCCGTACGACGGCGCGCCGAGCACGCCTCCGCCGCCGACTGCCCCCGGTCAGTTCGCAGCGCAGGGCACTGAGCAGGACGGTCCCCGCGCGTCGTACGGCCAGCAACCGCCGTACGACTATGGGCAGTCACCGGAGAACGAGTACGTGGTCGAGACTGGCCCCACGAGCCCACAGCAGCAGACCTATCGTGACGCTCCCGACCCCTTCGGCGGCGCATCGGCAGAGCGCGCCAAGGGGCCGGACGACGAGGGCTCCGGCGCAAAGAAGTGGGCCGTACCGCTGGCTGCGCTGATCGCCGTGCTGGCGCTCGCGGCGGGCGTCTACTTCCTGATCATCAAGCCTGGTAGCGACGACGAGTCCAGCGCAGCGGACGGCGAGCGCACGACCTCACAGGACGCCGACCGCTCCGGGGACGCCGGCACCGCGGAGGGCGGCGGCGAGGATGCTGCTGCGGCGATCGTCGGCACCTACGAGGTCAGCGGCACCGTCGCGAGCTACACCGGTCCACAGACCGGTCAGCTCGGCGGCGGGCCTAAGCAGGCCGGAGACCCTGCATTCAAAAGCCCGCAGACCTGGACGATCGAGGGCGAGTGCACGGACGCCGCGAGCTGCGAGCTCCCGCTGAGCATCACCCCCGGCGACACCCAGGTCACCCTCACGCTTGAGGGCGACACCTGGAAGGGCGAGAGCAAGGAGACGATTCAGTGCTCCGCCGGCGGCGAGCAGACCGAGGCGACCGTCGTCATCGAGATGCCGAAGGAGGGCGGTACGGCCAAGCGCACCGTCACCGCCACCTGCGGCGAGCAGATCATCGAGGTCAACGACCTCACGCTGACCAAGAAGTAGCCGCCGGCCTCAGATCCAGTCCCTGGAGCGCAGTAGCGCGTAGAGACCGATCGACAGCGCGAGGATCAGCACCACGGACTGGACCAGCCCGAAGTTGTTCGAGAATCCCGGATAGGGCAGGTTCTGCCCGAACCATCCCGTGACCGCGGTCGGTACGGCGATGATCGCCGCCCACCCGGCGAGCTTCTTCATCACGACGTTCAGGTGCGCGTCCTGCAGCGACAGATTGGTCTCGAACACGGTGGTCACCATGTCGCGTAGCGACTCGGTCCACTCCGCCGCCCGCAGGACGTGGTCGTACAGGTCGTCGTACAGCGGATCGAGGGCGCTGTTGCCGGTCTTGCGGTGCCGCAGCAGCGTGTTGACGACCTCGCGCATCGGCAGTACGACCCGGCGCAGCTGCACCAGGTCCTTGCGCAGCCCGTAGATGGACCGCTGGAAGGCCCGGCCGGTGTGGCGCTCCTCGAACAGCGTATCTTCCAAGTCTTCGATGCCGTCGTCCAGCTGCTGGATGGTCTCGAAGTGACCGTCGACGATCACATCGAGCAGCCCATGCATCAGTGCGCCGCTGCCGTGCACGAGCAGGTCGTAGTTCTCCTCCCACGCCCGCAGCACTGGCGACATGTCGAAGTCGTCGTCCAGCCGGACGGTGATCAGCCCGCCGTCCATCAGGAATCCCGACACACGGCTCAGCCGCAGCCGTCCGTGGTTGTCGGCCGCGTCGAGCGGCTGATCGACCAGTCGCGTCGCATAGGTCATGAAGAACAGGTGGTGCGCATGCCGGGTCACCTTGGGACGCTCCCGCGGGGCGGTCGCGTCCTCCAGCGCGGCGTCGTCCAGCCCGACCGCGGCGGCCAGTTTCTCCAGATCGCTACGCGAGGGCCGCACCAGATCGATCCACACCATCGAGCCGGGGTTCGCTAACTCGTCGGAGATCCGCTCGAGCGGTATCCGCTCGGTAGCGACCGCACCGTTACGCCAGACCTGGCAGGTCACCACCGCATCTTGCTCAGCCACCCCTATATTCTGGCCCCTCGGACGCCGTCTGCGACCGAGCCACTCATGCGCTGCTCGGGTAGACCTCGAGCCGGTCCCCGGGTCGAGCGCGCGTAGTTAGGTAGATGCCGATTCCGGCGATCGCGGCGGCGATCGCCATGGCGAGGTCCATCGCCGCGAAGCTGCCCAGAGCCCCGGCGAGCGAGGCGCCGATCCAGGGCGACAGCGCCTGCGCAAGCGTGATCGGCATGCCGAAGACGCCGACCAGCGCGCCGTACCGCTCCGGTCCCCAGACCTCGACGACCGCGGTGGCGTGCATCAGGGTTCCCGCGCCGCGCGCCGCTCCGAAGAGGACGGCGATCACCACGACCGCCCACATCGGGCCGGTGATGGCCACCAGCAGCATTGTCGACGTGACCATCGTCGCCACGATGACGATGTTGCGGATGCTGCGGATCGCTGGAGCGCTGAAGCGGCCGAACCCGAGCCTGCCGAGGAGCTGGCCCAGACCCACCACCCCCAGCGCAACCGCGCCGAAGCCGTGGCTGAAGCCTCGCTCGGTCATCAGCGACACGATCGTGAGGGTGACCGCAAACCCGCACAACGTGAAGGTGGTGACCGAAGCCGATAGCGCGATGAACCGTCCCGAACGGACGATCGGCCCGACACCGATACCCGTGGTCTCTTTGCGGACCGGCGTCCACGGTGGGGTGAGGAAGAACCACTGCAACGGCACCAGCACCACGACGAGCAGGATGCCGAGGATCACCCACGTCGTCCGCCACCCGTAGGCCTCCAGCAGCGCGCTGGTGAGCGGGGCGAAGACGGTGCTGGACACCCCGCCGACGAGCGTGACCGCAGTGATCCCCTTGACGCGGTCCTTGCCCAGCCACGCGGCGCACGCGGCGAAGGAGACCTGATAGAACAGCGCCGGCATGGCGATTCCGCACAGCATCCAGCCGATCGTGAGCTCGGTCAGCGACTCGGCGCGCGAGATCAGCAGAATCGGCGGCAGGGTGAGCAACGATCCGAGAGTCATCAGCATCCGCGGCCCGCGCCGCTCGACCAGCCAGCCCATCGGCACGCCGACGAACGCGCTCACGATGAGCCCGGCGGTGAACGCACCCGACAGCGCCGAGCGGCTCCAGCCGGTGTCGGCGCTCATCACCTCGAGCGCGACCGGCATCGCGTAGAACAGCACTCCCCAGCCGACCAGCTGGGTCACGCACAGCACGACCACGGCCGCGATCAGTGAGCGGCGCGACGTCGGCGCGGGCGGCCGCTGCACCTCACTCGCTGGCTCGCCCGTCATGCCGCCATTGTGCCCGAGTCCCTTAGCACTGTTAAGTGATTGGGCGCTCTGCCGCGGCGAATCGGCCGCGGGATCGAATTACCCGCGGGCCGTCATGACGATCGGGCCGTCCTTGGTGATCGCGACGGTGTGCTCGACGTGCGCGGTGCGCGAGCCGTCCGCGGCGCGCAGCGTCCAGCCGTCGTCGTCGATCACCAGGTCATCGGTGGAGACCATCAGCCACGGCTCGATCGCGATCACCAGGCCCGGCTTGAGCTTCATCCCTCGACCCGCCGCGCCGTCGTTGGGCACGTGCGGGTCGCCGTGCATCGTGCTGCCGACGCCGTGTCCGCCGAAGTCGGTGTTGAAGCCGTAGCCGGCACCGCGCATGATCTGCCCGATCGCGTGCGAGATGTCGCCGACCCGGTTGCCCGCCTGAGCCTGCGCGATGCCCGCGTTGAGCGCCTTGGTCGCGGTCTCGATCATCCGCAGATCGTCGGGGTTCTCGGTGCCGACGTTGAAGCTGACCGCCGAGTCGCACACCCAGCCGTCGACCGACACCGCGAAGTCCAGGCTCAGCAGGTCGCCGTCCTTGAGCTTGTAGCTGCGCGGCTTGCCGTGCAGCACCGCGTCGTTGACCGAGGTGCAGATGACGTGGCCGAACGGTCCGCGGCCGAAGGACGGCGCGTAGTCGATGTAGCAGGACTCGGCGCCGCGCTCGCGGATCATCTCGTGGGCCCGGGCGTCGATGTCGAGCAGATTGTCACCGACGCGGACCTCCTGCTGGAGAGTCGACAGCACGTGGGCGACGAACTCGCCGGCGGGCTTCATCTGCTCGATCTCGCGCGGCGAGAGGATCTCGATCATTCAGGTCAGCTCTTTCTGCTCATCTGCGCTCAGCGGTCTATCCGCAACATTCTCCCCGATCCCGATGAGTTCGCGGCGGCTGCCTGGTCAGTACTGACAAGAGCCGCACCACCGACCCGAAGGAGAACGCCATGCAGCACCAGATGATCTTCGTCAACCTCCCCGTCGCCGACATCGATGCGAGCCGGGAGTTCTTCACGCGCATCGGCTACCGCTTTGACGAGCGGATGTGCCAGGCGGGCACCTGCCTCGGCATGGAGCTCGGCCCCAACATGTACGCGATGCTGCTCGACCGGAAGTTCTTCGGAACCTTCCACGACGCACAGATCGCCGAGGCCGGCCAGCACGAGGTGCTTACCTGCCTGTCGGCGTCCGGACCGCAGGAGGTGGACCAGGTCGTCGAGGCCGCCTTGGCGGCCGGCGGCACGCAGGTCCGCAAGGAGCAGAACGGCGACTGGATGTACGGGCGCTCGTACGCCGATCTCGACGGCCACATCTGGGAGATCATGTGGATGGACGTCGAGAAGGCCACCGCGGCCGGTTCCTTCGGCTAGACCCACGATCTGCGGGGCTGTGGCGCACGCTGCGATACCGCTAGCGTGCTCCACAGCCCGGCAGATTCCCCACTCGATGAAGGAGATTGCGGTGGACAGCGAGGACTTCGAGCGCCAGACCATGCCGCTGCGTGCCGGGCTGCTCGCGCACTGCTACCGGATGATGGGATCCGCGGTGGACGCCGAGGACCAGGTGCAGGAGACCTATCTGCGCGCGTGGCGGGCATTTCACGACTTCGACGGCCGATCCTCGGTGAAGACCTGGATGTACCGCATCGCCACGAACAGTTGCCTCAACGCGCTGTCGTCGGCGCAGCGGCGGCTGCTGCCCAGCGATCTCGGCGGAGGCCCCGGCGATCCTGCTGCCGCGATCACCCCGCGCGAGCAGCAGCCGTGGCTCGAGCCGTTGCCGGAGGCGATGATGTGGCAGGACGCCGCACCGACTCCCGAGGAGCAACTCCTCGGTCGCGAGAACATCACCCTCGCGTGGACGGCGGCCCTGCACGGGCTCACTCCCAAGCAGCGCGCCGTCCTCCTGCTGCGGCAGGTGCTGCAGATGTCGGCCGCCGAGACCGCCGAGACCCTGGACACCACCGTCGCGTCGGTGAACTCGACCCTGCAGCGCTGCCGCGCAGCCGTGGGCGACGGGCTGGGCGAGACCGGCGCAGATCGCGCGGACGACGACGAGGACGCCGCGGCGGTCGACGCCTTCGTCAACGCCTTCGAGCGGCATGACTTCGACGCCATCGTCAGCTCCATGGCCGGCGACGTCAGATGGCAGATGCCGCCGTTCGATCGCTACTATATCGGCAATCAGGACGCCGCCACGCTCTCGTTCACGCACTGCCCTGCGAACGAGGCGGGCGATCTGCGATTCCGACGCGCCCGCTCGAACGGCCAGCCCGCGGTTGGCATGTACCTGCGCAAGGGCGATCAGTGGGAGGCCTTCCAGTTCCAGGTTCTACAGGTGCGCAACGGCAAGATCAGCGACGTCGTCGGCTGGTTCGAGCCGCACCACTTCCGGCTTGCGGGCCTGCCACTGGTCCTCGAATGAGGTTCAGAGCCGTTTCGGGTCGACCAGGCTCTCGTTGAGCTGGGCGGCCATGAGCCCGTGCCCCGCCAGCAGCAGCACGGCGAACCCCAGCGCGGAGATGCTCGTGCCGATCGGCACGCTCAGGACCCCGGTCAGGCCGAGGACTCCGATGATCGCGACGATCGGGGCTGCCACCCAGAAGACCGGCGCCAGCCAGGCGACCTTCTGCAGCTGACTCACCAGATCGGTGCGTACCGCCTCCACGCCGGTCCGCCGCTTGGGCAGCTGGCCCACGTGAGCGGGTTCCACCCGGATGCCGTACGACGCGGCAAAGGCGGCGAGCTCGCGCGGGTCGAACGGCTCGGTGATGTCCGCTGACAGCCGTTCACCGGTCTGCGGGTCTCGTCCCCGGACCACGAGGCCGCGCTCCGCGTGCCGGCCACTCCCCGTGACGTCGTACGGCGCGAGGACCAGCGCCTGGCCTTGGGGGAAGTCCTGGGCCTTGGCGTAGTCGTGGAGGGTCAGACGGTGCCCGTCGGCGACGAGGATCAGGCCAGGCGTTCGGTTCGCGCTGCGCAGCCCGGCGGCGCGATGTCTCTGGTAGTAACGCTGTTCGCGCCACACCAGTGCGAGCAGACCGAGCGGCTGAGCCAGGACGACACCGACGAACATCCCGAGGAAGGCCATGACCGCTACCAGCACCGGTCGCGACCCCTCTTCCGGGACGAAGAACCCGGCCAACAGCGCAGCACCGCCGAGGACGGCGCCGACAATCATCCACTGGAACGGCGGCGCGGCGACGGAGCCGGCGACGCTGGTGCCCGGACCGATCCGCTCGCCCGCGCTCGCCGTCAGCTCGGCCGTTTGCAGGTACCCGAGGTCGGCGTACTGCAGCCCCGCGCGTTCGGCGAACCGCTTGGCTGCCGCGGGATCGTAGGCTTCGCGGTCGGAGTTCGCGAGCCACGCGAGGGTGCCGCCCGCCGCGTCGAGGATCCGCCACCCCGATCGCGGCACACCACGTCGCTGGACCTCTCCCGGCCTCCTGGGCGGCCGGACGACGGTGGTGTACCTGGCGAGCGTGAGGGCACCTTCGGGTCCGATCGGGTACTCGCGGCGTCCGTCCGGCCACTCCAGCCGCAGCGATCCGGGGACGGCGCTGAGCGTCGCAACACCACTCATCCCCGGATTGGGTCGAAGCAGGTCGTTCATCGGCTCTAGCTCACTCGTCGTAGGAGTGCATCTCGTCGATCACGCCGTCCTGGTTGTGGTCGTAGCCGATCAGCTCGATATCCCCGTCATTGTTCGCATCCAGGCCATAGGTGTCGAGGCCTCCGTCGCCGTCGGTATCCATCCCGTACAGGTCCTGAATGCCGTCCTGGTTGGTGTCCCAGCTGGTGCCGACGTACTCGCCGTCGGCGTTGTAGGCGTCCTGTGCATCGGCGTAGCCATCGCCGTTGCTGTCGTAGTAGCTGCCGGTCGTGGCGACCGTCGGGTCGTACGCCGCCTCGCTGCCGCCTGAGCCGCCCGCGAACACGTCCGTGGAGAAATCGCCGCTGCTGGCCGATGTACCGTCCGCCGAGGTCGAGAAGACCTCGTCCTCGAACCCCGCAGTGGCATCGTCGAAGGTCTCCGACACCCAGCCAGCATCCGACGACGTCGTGTCGGGCGAGGCGGGAGCAGCGGGTGCGGGGGCAGCGGGCGCGGGCGCTCCGTCACCGGCGATCGCGCCGCCGGCGACCGGCGGGTTCTGACCGGTGTCGTACTCGTTGTGGTAGACCGTCGCCGAGCCGTCGTCGGCATACCCATCGCCGTCCCAGTCGGTCACGGTGGTGTCGGTCCACTGATCACCGTTGGTGTCGATGTTGTAGGTGTCGAGGACGCCGTCCCCGTCGGTGTCGTATCCGACCTGGTCCGCGACACCGTCGCCATCCGAGTCGAAGGTGTAGCCGCCGCCCGGCGTGGTCTCTCCACCCTTGTAGTAGTCGCCGCCCGGGGCGGACTTGTCAACACTCATGATGACTCCCAAGGAAATCGCCGATGCTCAGCCGCTCGGCGGTGCTCATGCGTAGTGGTGTTCAGAATGTGCGGTGCGCCGAAGTCGTTCCGGCGCGCCGGTGAGACGACACGCGCCGAACCGGCGGTTCCGCTCGGGCGGGGACCCTACGCCTGACCTTACGATGATCGCCGTGGAAGAACCATCGTCGTGCGGCGTGCGCGCTGAGGACCGCATCACCGATCCGGCGCGATTGCGGCGGACGGTCCTGGTCGTGGCCGTGCTGAACTTCGGCTACTTCTTCGTGCAGATGTCGGTGGCCTTAGCGATCGCGTCGGTCGCCTTGTTCGCGGATTCGGTCGACTTCCTCGAGGACACGGCCGTCAATCTGCTGATCTTCGTGGCACTCGGCTGGCCGCTGCGCCGTCGGTCGGTGCTCGGGAAGATCATGGCGCTGCTGATCGTCGTCCCCTCGCTCGCGGCGGCGTGGCAGGCGATCGACAAGGCGGGCGACCCTCAGCCGCCCGCATTCTGGCCCCTCGTTCTGGCATCGCTCGGCGCGATCGTCATCAACGGCATCAGCGCGTGGCTGCTTGCCCGCGTCCGATCGCATGGCGGCTCGCTGTCGCGCGCGGCCTTCGTCGCGGCTCGCAACGACGTGCTGATCAACGTCTCGATCATCGTGATGGCTGCGTTGACGTTGTGGACGGGGTCCGGCTGGCCGGACATCATTCTCGGAGCCGGGATCATCCTGCTGGCGCTGTACTCGGCGTACGAAGTTTGGGAAGTAGCCGAGGAGGAGCGGCTCGCGGCGAAGGCCCTCGCCGGCGAAGCTCTCGACTGAGCGCTCTCTCGCTCCACCGTGGAGGGTCACCACGTCTCGACGTCGGTCGCTGGCGCTCCCTCGCTCGACGACCGCAGAACACCGACCATCGCGAACAGGCCACCACGTCTCGACATCGGTCGCTGGCGCTCCCTCGCTCGACGACCGTAAAACACTCGCTCGACGACCGTAAAACACCCGACGAGCGCGAAATACCCGACGAACGGGAATGGGTCAGGTGGCGCGCAGGCGGTAGCCGTCGTCCTCTCGCTCGAGCTCGACCAGCCCGGCGGTCTGGGCGGCCTTGCAGAACTGCAGGAATGACCCGTAACCCAGGGTCTTCTCCGAGAAGTCCGCGTCCCGCTGCCGCATGAGGTCCTTCAGGCCCGACAGCGGCGCGCCGTCCCCGTCGTGCGCGGCCACCGTCTCGCGGAGCAGCGCGAAGGCCACGCTGCGCTCACCCGCCTCCGGCAGCGTGACCTCAGGGTCGCCCCGCGACGGGCCTTGGTCGAGTTCGATGACCTCGCGCTCGGCGAGGTGCGCGAGCAGCTCGCCGAAGGCGCGGAAGCCGTAGCTCGCCTCGCTGAAGGTCGGATCCTTGCGCAGCAGGGTCCGCTTGAGCACCGATGCAGTCACCGGCCCTCCCGAGGTCCGCTGCAGGCCGCCGACGGACTGTGCCACGAAGGCAGCCAGATCGGCGCGGCTCCCGTCGGTCGCGATCGCCACGTCGTCGTCCGGCCCGCCGCCCGGTTCACTGCCGAGCGCCTCGTTCGTGGGCTCAGCCGGAGGGCTCGCGGCGGGGTTCTTCTGCCGGGACCCGCCGCCCCCTGGAGATCGCGACGTCCTCGTCCCGGGCGGCTCCACCCCTTCGAGGTCGTCGTAGAACAGGAACTCGTCGCAGGCCGGTGGTAGCAGCGCCGAGGTCGACTGTCGGACGCCGAAGCCGATGACCCGCTTGTTCAGCGCGCGCAGCTTGTCGACCAGCGGCGTGAAGTCGCTGTCGCCGGTCAGCACCGCGAAGGTGGTGATGTACCCGCGTTCGAAGGCCAGCTCGATCGCATCCACCGCCATCTTGATGTCGGCGGCGTTCTTGCGGACCGCGCCCATCCGCTGCGGGATCTCGATCAGCTCGACATGGTTGCGGGTGAGCATCCGGCGGTCGTCGTCGAAGTACGACCAGTCGGCGTAGGCGCGGCGGACGACGACCCGACCACGTTCGGCGAGCGCGTCCGCCACCGGCTTGAGGTCGAACCCTCCCCCGAGGTGATCGCGCGCACCGAGCGCGAGATTCTCATAGTCCACGAACAGGGCGATCCGGTCCTCGTCATCCACGTGGCGAGGGTACTCCCGGGGTCCGCAGGTCCGTCCTCACGGCCTCAGTCGCGTAAGAACTCGACGATCCGCTTGCTGACCACCTCGGGCTGCTCGTTGACCAGGAAATGACCGGCCCCTTCGACATGCTCGCAGAAGGAGCCTTCCCCGAACGCACCGGTGATCCTCGCCAGCAGCCCCGCGTCGACCGCGATGCAGCCGTCCTCGACTCCGTGCAGGTACAGCCCCGGCTGGCGGGCCGGCTTCGGCGGCACCGGCGTCTCGGTCCGGCGGGGTGCACCGAGCCGGTAGGCGCCGAAGGTCGAGCGGTAGTACCCGATCGCAGCGGTGACGTGATCGGGGGTGGCCAGCGCGCGGCGGACGTCCACGAGCGCCTCGGTGGGGTCGTACGACGGGGACCAGTCGCGCCACAACGACTCCAGGAAGGCGTACTCACGCGACGACACCACCTTCTCGGCGATGCCGAGCTGGAACAGCCACATGTAGAACGAGCGCTTCAACTGCTCGTAGGTCATCAGGTTTTGGGTGAAGTACGGCGGCGGCGGGACGCTCATCACCACCGTCTTGGCCCATCGGTCCGGGTGGGCGATGGCGGCGGCGTACGACGCGGAGGCCCCCCAGTCGTGGCCGATGATCACGGCGTCCGGGCCGCCCCCGAGCGCCTCGTGCAGCGCGGCCGCGTCGGCGACCAGGGCCGGTACCGAGTAATCCTCGTCGGCGGCGATCGAGGTGGGTGCGTATCCGCGCATCCAGGGCGCGACGGCGTGGTAGCCGGCCTCCGCGAGCGCCTCCAGCAGGGGCACGAACGAGACGGGCGTGTCTGGAAACCCGTGCAGCACGAGGGCAAGTGGGCCGCTGCCGCGCTCGAGGCAGGCGAAGTCGAGGCCGTTGGCAGATAGGTGCAGGTCAGGCTTCATGACTCGACGCTAGAGGCCGAGCGGCCATTCGGTCCAGCCCGGGCCCGCGGACTAACAGAGCACGCCGGGCGGGCACCAACGAGGACCGTCGACGTCGTGGCGGCGCAGCGAGACCAAATCGTATTCGGATCCATCGAGATAGCGCCCCGCGGCCCGCTCACCGGAACTTCACTCGGAGTATTCTCGACCCGGAACCCGAGAGGACCGTGATGACCGTCTTTAACTGGATCCTGTTCGTCGTGGCAGTGGCCTTCACGCTCACCGCGCTTGCGCTGTTTGTGCGCAAGGCGTTGAGCGTGTGGAAGGTCTTCAAGGCCGGCCAGCCCGATGGCACCCGCAGCAACGACAAGGGCCAGCGCGCCGTGACGACTCTCAAGGAGTCGTTCATCCACACGCGCATGCTGAAGTGGAACCTGGTGGGCCTGGCGCACTGGGCGGTCTACCTCGGGTTCTTCGGCCTGTTTTTCACCCTGGTCGAGGCGTACGGCGAGGCGTTGGATCCCGACTTCGAGCTGCCGCTCATCGGCCACTGGACGCCGTTCGGCCTGGTGATGGAGATCCTGTCGGTCGGCACTGTGGTCGGCATCCTCGTCCTCACCGTCATCCGGCAGCTCAACCACCCGCGCGACCCCAAGCGCAAGTCCCGCTTCTCCGGTTCCACGTTCTGGCAGGCCTACCTGGTCGAGGCCCTGGTCTTCACGATCGGCTTCTGCATCCTGCTGATCCGCTCGTTCAAGGTCGTACGCACCAACGTCTCGGGCGATGAGTACTTCCCGGTCTGGGCCGCGCCGGTCACCCACGCGCTCGCCAGCCTGTGGGAGTCGCTCGGCGTGACCTGGTCGGCCGCCGGCGTCCTGCTCAGCCTCGTGGCATTCGTGAAGATCATGGCGTCCTGGACCTTCTTCTTCACCCTGGCGATGGTGCCCACGATGGGTGTGGGCTGGCACCGGCTGTGGGCCTTCTTCAACATCTTCTTCAAGCGCAACTCGGACGGCGCTACCGCGCTGGGCGCGGCCCGTCCGATGATGAGCGACGGCAAGGAGCTCGAGCTCGAGGAGGCCGATCCTGAGAAGGACCTCTTCGGCGTATCGCAGGTCGAGCACTTCACGTGGAAGGGTCTGCTCGACTTCTCCACCTGCACCGAGTGTGGTCGGTGCCAGTCGCAGTGCCCTGCTTGGAACACCGGCAAGCCGCTGTCGCCCAAGCTGCTGGTCATGGGGCTGCGCGATCACTCGCACGCCCTGGCGCCGTACCTGCAGGCCGGTGGACGGCGTGATGGCATGGGCGAGGAGATCGGCAACCCCAACGCGCTCGAGGGCGTAAACGCGCTCGCGCTCGCGGCACACGAGCGTCCGCTGGTCGGCACCGCCGAGGAGAACGGCGTCATCGACCCCGACGTCCTGTGGTCCTGCACCACCTGCGGCGCGTGCGTCGAGCAGTGCCCAGTCGACATCGAGCACGTCGACCACATCATCGACATGCGGCGCTACCAGGTGCTGATCGAGTCGGCCTTCCCGTCCGAGGCCGGAGTGATGCTCAAGAACCTCGAGGGCAAGGGCAACCCGTGGGGCCTGGCCTCGAATGCCCGCGACGAGTGGATGACGGGCCTGGACTTCGAGGTCCGCAAGATCGAGGGCGAAATCCCTGAGGACGTCGAGTACCTGTTCTGGGTGGGCTGCGCCGGTGCACTCGAGGACCGCTCCAAGAAGGTCACCAAGGCTGTCGCCGAGCTGCTCGACCTGGCCGGTGTCTCCTTCGGCGTCCTCGGCTCGGGCGAGACCTGCACCGGTGACCCGGCCCGCCGCCTCGGCAACGAGATGGTCTTCCAGGGCCTCGCTCAGCAGAACGTCGAGGTACTCAACGGTGTGTTCGAGAACCGCAGGGAGGGCACCCGCAAGATCGTCGCGACCTGCCCGCACTGCTTCAATTCGCTGGCCAACGAGTACCCGCAGCTCGGCGGCGTCTACGAGGTCGTGCACCACACCCAGCTGCTGGGCCATCTGGTCGAGACCGGCCGCCTGACCCCGGTCACCTCGATCGACAGCAAGGTCACCTACCACGACCCCTGCTACCTCGGCCGCCACAACAAGGTCTACACCCCGCCGCGCGAGGTGCTGGCCGGCGTCCCGGGCATCCGCACCGAGGAGATGCACCGCTGCAAGGACCGCGGCTTCTGCTGCGGCGCCGGCGGCGCCCGCATGTGGATGGAGGAGCGGATCGGCAAGCGGATCAACGTCGAGCGGGTCGACGAGGCCGTCTCGCTCGATCCGGACATCGTCTCGACGGCGTGCCCGTTCTGCATCACGATGCTGACCGACGCGATCACCGCGAAGAAGCAGGCCGGCGAGGTCCGCGAGGAGGTCGAGGTCCTGGACGTCGCGCAGATCATGCAGCGCTCGATGAAGGGCGCCGACAAGCGGGAGGTCGCCCCGGTGGGCGCGGTCGCGGTAACCGGCGTCCAGGAGTCGTCGGTACGCTTCGCGGAGGCGGTGCGCAACGCGAGCGCCGCGGCGGCAGTCGCTCCGGCCGCTACAGCGGTCGCTGTCGCCGAGCCGCAGGCCGCGGAGGAGGAGGCGCCTGCTGCAACCGCGTCGGTCGCGGCACCGGAGGCTCCCCCTGCCAAGCAGGCACCGGCGGAGAAGTCGACATCCGGCGGATACTCCTCCGGCGGCAAGGCCGGCGGATACTCCTCCGGCGGCAAGGCCGGCGGATACTCCTCCGGCGGCAAGGCCGGCGGATACTCCTCCGGCGGCAAGGCCGGCGGGTACTCCTCCGGCGGCAAGGCGACGGCGTACTCGTCGGGTGGTGGCAAGCGGTCGCAGCCGGATGGCGACGCGGCCGAGATCGCCGCCGAGGAGAAGGCCGCCCAGGCCGCCGAGCAGGCACCTGCCGAGTCGGCGGAGAAGCCGAAGGCGAAGGGCTCGTACGGGTCGGGCGGGGCCAAGGGCTCCTACGGCTCGGGCGGCGGCAACCTGGCGAAGTACTCGAAGAAGGCAGCCGCGGCACCCAAGGACGAGGCGCCGGCCGAGGCGACGGGTGCAACCGCTGCTGGTGCCGAGAAGGCCACCGCCGAGGCGCCCGCAGCCGAGGCGCCCGCTACCGAGGCGAAGGCTGCTCCGAAGGGGTCCTACGGCTCGAGCAACAAGGGCAGCTACGGCAACTCGAACCTGTCGAAGTACTCGAAGAAGGCCGCTCCGGCCGCCGCGGCCCCGGCCGAGGCACCGGCTGACGCGTCGGCCGAGACACCGGCTGCGGAGTCCCCCGAGACCGAGGCTCCCGTGGCAGAGGCTCCGGCTGCCGAGGCACCGGGCACCGAGCAGGCCGACGCTGAGACCCCCGCGGCCGAGGCGAAGGCGGACCTTGCGGACGAGGCACCGAGGGCAGCTGCTTCGGCAGCACCGGCGGCGCCGTCCCTGCCGAAGTCCAACGTCAAGGGCAGCTACGGCAACTCGGACCTCTCGAAGTACCAGCGCAAGGCCCCGGCCCCGGCTGCTGCACCGGCGGACACATCCGCCGAGGCGTCAGCTGAGGCACCGGCAGACACGGCCGCCCAGGTGCCGACCGAGATGGCGACCGCGGATACGCAGCCAGCGGAGGCACCCGCCTCGCAGGCGCCGCAGGACGAGGCTCCGGAAACCGAGACCGAGGCTCCGGCTGAGGTTCCAGCCGAGCAGGGCCCACGCCATGCGGCTCCCGAGGAGCAGGCTGACGAGCCACAGTCCGGTGCGCCTGAGGAGTCCTACGCCGCCGATGCCACCGGGCCGGACGAATCGGCGAGCGCGCCCCCCGCTGACCACCAGGCGCCCGCGTCCGCCTCGATGGCGGCGAAGCCCGCGGCCGCACCCAGCAAGCGCGCAGGCTCCGGCCCGGACGGGAGCTACCAGGGCAGCATCAAGGGCAGCTACTCCTCCAAGGGCTAGCAAGCACCGCAACCGATGGGGCTGGGATCCGGCAGAGATGCCGCATCCCAGCCCCATCCGGTTCTCGATCGCCGCGGGCGCTTTCCCAGGCGGCAGTGCGAGAATCAAGGAATGGCTGAGAACATCTACCGGATCGACGCCGGCACCCCCGAGATCGACAAGACCGCGTTCATCGCCCCGACCGCGGTCGTGGTCGGCAAGGTGAAGATGGGGTCGCAGTCCTCGCTGTGGCACTGCGCGGCGATCCGCGGCGACACCTCGCAGATCACGATCGGCGAGAAGACGAACATCCAAGACTGCTCGGCCTGCCATGCCGATCCCGACTTCCCGCTGACCGTAGGCGCGCGGGTGTCGGTCGGGCACAACGTCGTCCTGCACGGCTGCACGATCGAGGACGACGTCCTGGTCGGCATGAGCAGCACGATCATGAACGGGGCGGTCGTGGGCACCGGTTCCATCATCGGGGCCGGCGCCCTGGTCACCCAGGGCACGCAGATCCCGCCGAACTCTCTCGTCGTCGGCTCACCCGCGAAGGTGGTTCGCGAGACGACGGACGCCGAGCGCGCCGCGATCAAGCGCAACTGGGAGGTCTACGCGGCTCGTCTCGACATGCACGCCGCCGCGGTGCGCGTCGACCGCGACGGCAACGAGGTCTCCTAGCCCCGAGCGAGCGCATGTCGCACGCGATCTGGACGATCGGGCACTGGAGCTGTCCGGAAGCGACCGTGCTGCTCACCAGAGCTTCAAGACCTACCCCGCCTCGTGATCGGAGTGAACGCACCCGATTGAGCTCCGACGTCCCCTCCTGCCCGGGGCGGCTGATTACGGTGGTGGCGTGAGGATCGCGACCTGGAACGTCAACTCGGTCAAGCAGCGCGTCGACCGGCTATTGCCCTGGCTCGACGAGCGCGCCCCGGACGTCGTCTGTCTGCAGGAGCTGAAGGTGACCGACGAGGCCTTTCACCACCTGCTCGGCGACGCGCTGGCCGCGCGCGGGTACCAGGTCGCGGTGCACGGGCAGCCTTCGTGGAACGGCGTGGCGATTCTGTCCCGGGTCGGGCTTACCGACATCGTCGCCGGGCTGCCCGGTGGTCCCGGGTTCCCCGATCAGGAGGCGCGGCTGGTGTCGGCGACCTGCGGCGGCATCGCCGTCCGGTCGGTCTATGTCCCCAACGGCCGCGTGCCGGACTCGGAGCACTACCGGTACAAGCTCGAATGGCTGGAGACACTGCACGAGTTGGTCGCTGCCGGCCCCGCCGACCAGGTGGTCTGCGGTGATGTGAACATCGCGCCGGCCGATCAGGACGTCTTCGACCCGGCCGCGTACGTCGGACAGACGCACGTCACCGCACCCGAACGCGCGGCCCTGCAGCGGCTGCACGACACCGGTCTGCGGGACGTCGTCCGCGATCGGTGGCCGGAGCAGCGGATCTTCACCTACTGGGACTATCGCGCGGGCATGTTTCACAAGGATCTCGGCATGCGGATCGACCTCGTGCTCGCCTCGGATCCGGTGGCGGAGCGGGTCCGCGCCGCGTGGGTGGATCGTCAGGCACGCAAGGGGAAGGGCCCCAGCGACCATGCGCCGGTCATCGTCGACCTGGACGAGGCACCGGACGGCGACATCGGCCCGGTGGTGCCGCCACCGTCGCGTATCGCCAAGACGGGCCGCATCCCGCAGGCCTGAGCGGCCATCGCGCCGCCCGGACGAAAGTTGCGAGGGCCGCACCCGACAATCTCGGGCGCGAACCTGTCGGAGACGATGGTGCCGACGAACACTTGGGCGCCGCCGGACTTCTCCACGGCGTCAGGGTGCTCATCCGCGACGCTGGAGCGCTGATCCGGTGCGCCGAAGCTAGCGCGCAGAGCCGTCGGGCGAGCCGGAGGTGCGTCGCAGAATGCGGAACAACCAGGTCTGCGGGACGGTGCGACCGGTCGCCGAGTACTCGACCGTGGAGTCGTAGAAGAGCGTCGCGCCGAGCGCGCGCAGCGCCGAGCGTCGGGTCAACACCAGCAGGCTGTCGCCGGGCTCGAGAAGCGTCTCGACGTCCGGATCGAAGATGAACTCCTCGCCCCGCACCAGCGCCGCGACGTACATCCGCAGCGGGCGGTCGCGATCGTCGGGGTCGCTGATCAGCTGGGCGATCGTGAGCGGGTGGCCCCGCCGCAGCCACCGGTGCACGGCCGGCGCGCCCACCGCGCTCAGGTCGATCCGCTCCTTCTCGGGTGTGCTGGTGCCGCAGTCCCGGATGATCTCCGTCAGCCGCGCGGCCGCCCACTCGTCCGACTGGCCTAGCGCATACTCGATGAACCGCCACGACAAAGGCGTCACGACCCGGGCGAGCGTCTCCTGCGCGACCAGGCTCGTGGGCACGTAGACCGAGTCGAAACCGAATGCGTCGACCAGCGGCGCATTGCTCGTGTGGCTCTGCCGGACGGCGAGGAAGAGTTCTGGATGCTCGTGCCGGGCGTGCGCGGCCAGCGCGAGGTTGACCGCGTCGTCCGGCGTCCCCGCCACCATCCCGACCGCGCCGGTGGTCACCGGATCGCCGTGGTCCGGGCCGATCAGCTCGACGTCGAGCCCGGCGATCTCGAGGTCGTGCTTGAGCTCCTCGCCGAACTCTCCTGTGGCGACGACGATCCAGCGGCCATCCGGTACCTCCTTGCGCGGCGGGGTGATCTCGGTGCCGACCGGACTCATCAGCCACTGCGCCAGCCGAAAGGTCTCCGGCTGGCGGATCGCCAGCAGAAGGTAGGCGCCGTACCGGTCCTGCGGGTTGATCACGGCATCCGCCGCGAAGTGGTGCATCCGCTCCTCCACCGTGCGGTTGCTGCATCGCGCGACGATCGGGACGTCGGGACGCAGCAGATGCCCGCTCATCACCACGGCGAGGTTCGCATTGTCGTCATCGGTGAGTGCCAGGACGCCAGCGCAGTAGGGGTGGTCCAGACCGGCGAGCCCGAGCACTGCGGGGATGCGGACGTCGGCCTCCAAGCCCGGCGCGTCGTGGCCGAGCGCGGCGCCGGCGAGCCGGTCGAGCTTGGTGTGCTGGTGATCGACGACGACGAACCGGCGGTCCGCCTCGTCCAGCACCTTCGCCACGGCGCGGCCGGCGCCGCCGTACCCCGCGACGATGAGGAATGGCTCGGCGAACCGCCGCACCCGCCGACGGAAGCGCTGGGTCGCGATCGCCTCCCGGAAGGCCGGGTCCTGCAGCAGCGCGAACATGGTGCCGATGCTGTAGGCCCAGGCCGTAACCGAGGCGAAGATCGATGCCGTCATCCACATGCGCTGCGGAATCGTGAACGCGTACGGGACCTCACCAAACCCGATCGTCGTGGCTGTATAGCTCATGACGTAGAACGAGTCGAACAAGCTCAGGCGCGCCGGGTTGCCCTCGGCGTCCACCCCGGGGATCAGGCTCAGCCCGGACACCGCGACAGAGAAGACCAGCACGATCAGGATCAGCGGGCCGCGCATCCGCCGCAGCACCAGGAAGATCGCGTCCGTGGACGGCAGCTGGTTGGGGATCGGCGTCGGGACCCGCCGCAGGTTGCGGCCGCGCTTGCGCACCCACGGGCGGGTGGTGGCCAGCAGCAGCAACGGGTTCGGCACGAGCGGCTACCGGCGGCGATAGGAGACCGTCTCGGTGATCAGCAGGATCACCGAGACCAGGTTGGCCAGCAACGCGCCGCCGGACAGCGAGACGACGCTGGACATTGCCGCCGCGTCGTGTCCGTGCGTCGAGACCTGATCGGCGTAGACCCACACGACCACCGCCGCGATCAACTGCAGGTCGGCGACCAAGCTGGTCGCGAGATGAATCGCGCCCATCTGCGTGCGGTCGCCGAACTTCAGCACCGTCACGATCAGGCTGACCGCCACAGCGGCGTACAGCTCGTAGACGTTGTGGACGCGAGCATCCGTCATGTCGCCGATGAAGAATCCGAAGTTCAACGTGGCGGCCAGCAGCACGAAGAACCCGAAGACGACCTTTTCAAGGTTCACAGGATGAACCCTAAACCCGATGCCACCGTGGAGGCGACGAAGCTGCGCCGGCGGGTGTCGGGCGGACGTTCGGACGTGATCGGGCGGTGCCGGTGCCGGCTACGGATTGATCGCGTGGCTGTGCTGGCCGTCGTAGATCTCGTGCTGGAGACCATGAAGTGCGGGTGGCTGGCGCGCATCGGGGAGCGACCGCCCGCCTCGCGGGTCAGGGCGCGCCGGGAGAAGGTGTCTCAGCCGCAGGGCCGGAGTGCTGGATCAGCCGCCGGTGGGCCAGGTGCGCCAGTTGCGGAAGGAGCGGGACGGGGTGGGGCCACGCTGGCCCTGGTAGCGCGAGCCGTAGACCTCCGAGCCGTAGGGGTGCTCGGCGGGGCTGGAGAGCTGGAAGACGCACAGCTGGCCGATCTTCATGCCCGGCCACAACGTGATCGGCAGGTTGGCCATGTTCGACAGCTCGAGGGTGATGTGCCCCGAGAACCCGGGGTCGATGAACCCCGCGGTCGAGTGCGTGAGCAGGCCGAGGCGCCCCAGGCTGGACTTGCCCTCGAGCCGGCTGGCGATGTCGTCCGACAGGCTGATGACCTCGAGCGTCGACCCGAGCACGAACTCGCCCGGATGCAGCACGAACGGGTCGCCGTCCTGCACCTCGACCGGGCTGGTCAGGTCGTCCTGCTGCTTCGCCGGGTCGATGTGCGTGTACTGCTGGTTGTTGAACACGCGGAAGAAGCGGTCGAGCCGGACGTCGATGCTTGAGGGCTGCAGCAGCGACTCGTCGAAGGGGTCGATGCCCAGATCCCCGGTGTCGATGCGGGCGCGCAGGTCGCGGTCAGACAGCAGCATGCGTGCAGCCTATCTGCCGGTCCGGGCCAGGTGCCGTGACCCCGTAATCCAGCGGATAGACGGTGGCCGTGCGCGGGTCTACGGGCCCGGCAGCGGGCAGTATCCGGCACGGTCCAGCCTGAGTGAGCCTTCAATTCTCAACTCTTCCAGATGCCGCTCCCGGCGTCCTGGCTCGCCTGTTGCGCGGCATGTCAAGACGCTGCCGGCTCCGGCGGGCCGTCGTCCACCATTCGGTTAGCCGGCGTCGGTACCGTAGGCGGGTGCCCATCGCCGAGCAGCTCGTCGTCGCGGTCGCACTCATGCGCCACGGCGAGGTGCTCGCCGCGCGCCGCTCCTACCCGCCCGAGGTGGCCGGTCAGTGGGAGCTGCCCGGCGGCAAGGTCGATGAGGGCGAGAGCGTGGCGGACGCCGCCGTCCGGGAGGTCGAGGAGGAGCTCGGGGTCGCGATCTCGGTCGGCGAGCTGCTGCAGGCCTCGTCGCTGGTGCGTCCGGGGCTGCGGCTCGTGGCGACCTGGGCCGAGTTGGTTGACCCTGCTGCGCGGCCGGTCGCCCACGAGCACGACGAGCTGCGGTGGCTCGGCCCCGAGGAGCTGGACGAGGGCGCATGGATCACCGCCGACCGGGGCTTCCTTCCCGAGCTGCGCGCGCGGCTGCTCGACGGCGAGCAGCTCGCCGGCGGCGCCACCGAGGGCGCAGTGCGGATTGGCGGGACGGTGCGCCGTCCGACCGGACCGTGGACACCGGTGGTGCACGAGCTGCTCGCCCATCTGCGCGATACCGCGCTCGCTCCCGATGTCCTCGGGTTCGACGAGTGCGGACGAGAGGTGCTCACCTATCTCCCGGGCGGGACGGTGCGCCCGGACGATGAGATGGTCAGCGACGAGGCGGTCGCGTCCTGCGGACGGGCACTGCGTGAGCTGCACGATCAGATGGCCACCTTCCGGCCGGACGGCGTGCGCCGCTGGCGGTACGGCGTCCGCGTTCTGCGACCGGGCGAGGTGGTGTGCCACAACGACCCCGGCCTCTACAACTGGGCGTTCGACGGCGACCGCGCGGTCGGGTTGTTCGACTGGGACATGGCCGGTCCCGGCGACCCGAGGGACGATCTCGGATTCCTTGCGTGGACGGCGATCCCTCTCTACCGAGAGCTCGCCCCGGTCAGGGTCGCGCACCGGCTCGTCCGACTGGCCGAGGCCTACGGCGGGGTCGATCCTCACGAGCTCCTGCTCGTCGCACGGCGTCGGATGCGGCTCGCAACGGAGCGGATCGCAGCGGGCATTGGGCGCGGTGACGAGGGGATGGCGAACCTGCAACAAGTCGGAGAGCCACGGCGGACCGTCGGCCGGCTTGCGTTCCTGGAATCGCGTCTGGGAACGATCACCGCCGCGCTTGACGCGCACACTCGTCGACGTGATTAGGTGGGCGCAGACAGCCACGCCACGACAGGAGATCCTGATGACCTTCCGCCACGACGAGCGCGCCCGCGGTTACGCCCGCCAGGCCTACCAGGCCTTCGAACCCCTCCACGTCGTCGCGTACTTCGGCCCGCAGGTCCGCGAGGTCGCCAAGGAAGAGGGCCTCGGCTTCTACTCGTCGTACGCCGGTTTCCGTGCGGCTCCGCTCGGTGCGGCCAGCCCGTCGGTGGTCACATCTGCCTTCTACAACTGGAATCCCGAGAAGCTGGAGGCTGGCTGGCAGGAGGCCCTGGCGACTCACTCTCCCGAGCAGCTGCTGGAGGCACGCGAGCGGATCGCCGACAAGGGTCTGACCGCGGCGCTCGGCGACCTGCGCGGTCACGACTCGCTGCCCCGGCTGGCCGACCGGGTCAACGAGGTCCTCGCCAAGTGCGAGCGCGGTGGGCGGCCACTGGGCGCGGCGAACCTTACGCTGACCGCGCGCCAGCTCGAGCCGCATGTGGAGCTGTGGCAGGCCTTCACCACCTGGCGTGAGTGGCGTGGGGACGGGCACGTCGCCGTCCTGGTCGCCAACGGCATCGGGCCGATCGAGGCGTTGGTGCTCCACGAGAGCGAGCACCCGGACCCGTCGGTGAAGGCCTCCCGCATGGGTCGTCAGCAGACCCAGCAGAGCCGGGCCTGGAGCGCGGAGCAGTGGAACGAGGCCGCCGAGTCCCTGCGCTCTCGCGGGTTGCTCGAGGCGGACGTCGAGCGGCTCACCTCCGCGGGCGCCGAGCTCTACCAGAAGATCGAGGACGAGACCGACGACGCCTCGGCGGCCGTGTGGATCGGGGTGGACGACGCCGACGAGATCTTCGCGGCGGCACGGCCGTTCGTGAAGGCCGTTATCGACTCCGGCATGCTGCCAGGAACGCCCGCAGCCAAGAAGTAACAAACGTTGGAGCGCGGCAGAACGAAGGTGGAGCGGGCGACGGGAATCGAACCCGCGCTATCAGCTTGGGAAGCTGAAGTTCTACCATTAAACTACGCCCGCAGCGATGCTCGACTCATCGTACTAGCCGCACGCAACCCGCCATGCTGCGGGCTGCGCTGTCGGGCTCGAGATGGCCGCAGGCATGATCGTTCGCATGACTGAGTCGCAGCCCACCCGGTGGGACACCGAGCTGATCGCCGATACCGCGAAGTGGCAGGGCTACGTCGATCGATTTACCGCGCTGCACGAGTCCAGGGCGGACGCCGACGGAGAGGCGCGGTTCATCGACGCCCTGGCCGATCGCGAGTCGACCATCCTGGACGGTGGCTGCGGCGCCGGCCGGGTCGGCGCCTACCTACACTCGCGAGGCCACCACGTCGTGGGGGTCGACAAGGACGCCGGGCACATCGACATCGGCCGGTCACGTTACCCCGATCTCCCATTGCTGTCCGCCGACCTGCTCGAACTCGACGCGGCTCGCCTGTCCAGCGCCGGCGTTGCGACGTCGTACGACATCGTCGTCCTCGCCGGGAATGTGATGGTCTATCTCGCACCTGGCACGGAGCGTGACGTGCTGCGGACCCTCGCTGCTTTGCTGAAGCCAGGCGGCCGGCTGGTCACCGGTTTCGCGGCCGGCCGCGAGTACACCGCCGGCAAACAGGACACCGACGCCGCAGCGATCGGGCTGCGGCTGGAGCAGCGCTTCGGAACCTGGCAGCTCGGCGTTCACGACGACTCCAGCGACTGGTCGGTCAGCGTCTACCGCAAGTAGTTGCCGCCATCGCCACTGGAAAGTCGGTCTCTTGCCACCGGCAATCCGGTCCCGCGACGTCTCCATCTCGCTGCGCTCGACGCGACTACTGTGCGTGGTGGCTGCGCCTTCGGCTAGTTTGCCACTGTGCCGGCGATCGGGACGTGACGCAGCAGGTCTGACGGCAGGACGCCGTCACTGGCGAGCGCGGCGGCACGACGCTCGGGTGGGACCTCGCCGTACTCGGTGGTGCGCTGACGAACCGGGCGCCCGGCAAGCGAGCCGATCCGCTCGAGCTCGGTGATGGTGCGGAACGACCCGGACGCCGAGCCGGCCATCCGCGAGATGGTCTCCTCCATCAGCGTCCCGCCGATGTCGTTGACGCCGCCCTGCAGATGAGTTACCACGCTGGATTCGGTCGTCTTAACCCACGAGGTCTGGATGTTGCGGATCTTGTCGTGCAGCAGGATCCGCGACATCGCGTGCACCACCCGGTTCTCCAACGCCGTCGGGCCCGGCCGCGCGATGCCTGCCAGATATATCGGTGAAGATGAGTGCACGAACGGCAGCAGCACGAACTCGCTGAAACCGCCGGTCTCCGCCTGCAGCCGTCCAATCAGCCGAAGGTGCGCCAGCCAGTGCCCCGCATTGTCGACATGCCCGTACATCATCGTCGCGGTGGTGGGCAGGCCAAGCCGGTGCGCCGAGGTCACGACGTCGATCCACTGCGCGGTAGGCAGCTTGCCCTTGGTCAGCACCCAGCGGACGTCGTCGTCGAGGATCTCGGCGGCTGTCCCCGGGAACGAGTCCACGCCAGCCTCCGCCGCGGCGGAGAGGAACTCGCTGATCGACAGGTCGGTCCGCGCCGCGCCGTTGATGACCTCCATCGGCGAAAAGGCGTGCACATGCATGTCCGGGATGCGCGCCTTCACAGCGCGGGCGATGTCGAAGTACGCCGTCCCCGGCAGGTCGGGGTGGATGCCGCCCTGCATGCACACCTCGGTAGCCCCGACGTCCCACGCCTGCTGGGCGCGATCGGCGACCTGCTCCAGCGACAGAGTGAAGGCGTCGGCGTCCGTACGTCGCTGCGCGAAGGCGCAGAACCGGCAACCGGTGTAGCAGACGTTGGTGAAGTTGATGTTCCGGTTGACGACGTACGTGATGTGCTCACCAACAGCCTCGGCGCGCAGCGAGTCGGCGAGCGCGGCGAGCGCAGCGACCTCGGCGCCGTCCTGCGCGTCGAAGAGCACGGCGGCGTCGTTGTCGCTGATCGCGGCCTGCTTTGCTTCTGCAGCAGCCAATGCAGACTTGAACTCTGGGCGCATCACCTCCGAGGACCCGCGCGCAGATGGCTGGGTGACGGCGCGACCGATCTCCGACCAGTCGCCGTACACCCCTTCTGCGAAGTCGGAGCGCGTCTCGGTGTAGCGGCCCTTCGTGTCGATCTCGGTGTGCAGGTCGACCCGGCCGCTGGCGACCATGGCGGACGGCGGTTCTTGCCACGGCCGCCCCTTGACGATCGCGTTGGGATCGGCCAGTCCATCGGAATCGGCCAGTGCGTCGACGTGCGCGGACAGCCGTGGATCCAGCCAGGCCTCGCGGCGGGCGATGTACTCGGGGTAGATGGTCAGCCGCTCCCGCAAGGTGAACCCATGCTGCGCAACGAAACTGGCGAGCTCGTCGATCTGTGGCCATGGGTACTCGGGGTTGACGTGGTCGGGAGTGAGCGGCGAGATGCCGCCCCAGTCGTCGACTCCCGCCGAGAGCAAGAGGGCGAGGTCGTCCGGCGCCAGGTTGGGTGGCGCCTGCAGCCGCATCTTTGGTCCGAGCACCACGCGGGTGACCGCGAGCGCCGCGGCGAACTCCTCGATGTCGGCGTCCGGTTCGCCACGCATCGCGGTATCGGGCTTGGCCCGGAAGTTCTGGATGATGACCTCTTGGACGCCGTGGTAGGTCCGTGCGATGCGCCGCAGCGCGAAGATCGACTCCGCACGCTCCGCGTAGTTCTCACCGATCCCGATCAGCAACCCGGTGGTGAAGGGGATGTTGGAGCGTCCGGCGTCCTCAAGCACCCGTAACCGGACGGCGGGATCCTTGTCCGGCGAGGCGTAGTGAGCCTCCCCCGGCGTCTCGTAGAGGCGGCGCGACGTGGTCTCGAGCATCATCCCCATCGAGGGCGCGACCGGACGCAGCCGCTGCAGCTCCTCCCACGACATCACGCCGGGGTTCAGGTGCGGCAGCAACCCGGTCTCCTCCAGCACCCGGATCGCCATCGCGCGGACGTACGAGAGCGTGTCGGGGTAGCCGGCTTCCTCCAGCCACTGCGCGGCGGCGTCCCACCGGTCCTCGGGCCGGTCGCCGAGGGTGAACAGCGCCTCCTTGCAGCCGAGGCGCGCGCCCTCCCGCGCGATGTCGAGGATCTCGTCGGGCGAGAGGTAGGCCGCGGGCACCCGGCCCGGCACGGTGGCGAAGGTGCAGTAGTGGCAGCGGTCCCGGCACAACCGCGTCACCGGGATGAACACCTTCTTGCTGTATGTCAGCACGCCGGGGCGGCCTACGGCCTCCAGGCCGCTGTCACGGACTCGCGATGCCGCGGCGCACAGTCGCCGCAGGTCATCACCACGGGCGTGCAGCAGGACCTCAGCCTCGGTCTGATCAATGGCGGCCGCCCGCTCGACGCGGGCGAGGGCGCGGCGCAGCGCCGACTCGGTGGGGGCGTTCGTGCTCAAGCGGGCTCCTACGCGTGGGACGACGAAGCGTGGCCCACTCTAGCGGCGGTGGCACGCTGGCGGGCAGAACGCGTTCTCACTACGATTCGATCAATCAAGACCGAGCCACGCCACCCCATCCCGGCAGTCACCCGAGAGACCGCGCTGCAGAAGGTCCAGGCGGCAGCGGTCGGCATCAATGAGATCGCGATCGAGCCGAACGACCTGTCAGTAGCTCCAGGGTCGGGTGAGCTGCCCAGCCGACGGCGTCGGTCCCCGGCCGAGCACACCTAGTGCGCGGCCGCTGCGGCTTTCTTCTTGCGCGGGATCAGGTGCATGATCAGCACGACCACGGCGCCGACGATCAGGCCGATGATCGCCGAGCAGATGGTGTTCACGATCCACGCGAGCGCCCCGCCGACACCGTTCACGTCCTTGACCAGGCCTTCCAGCCAATGCACCAGGTCGTACGGCGCATGCCAGCCCAGCTCGGTCACACCGACCAGGAGGATGTGACCGCCGACCCACAGCATCGCGATGATGCCGACGGTCGACAGGAAGCTCATGACCTTGGGCATCGCCTTGACCAGGCCGCGGCCGAAGCGCTGCGCGAACCCTGAGTCCCGCCTGGTCATCGACAAACCGATGTCGTCCATCTTCACGATCAGCCCGACCGCGCCGTACACCAGCACCGTGATCGCGATGGCCACGATGACCATGATGACCAGGCGCGACCAGAAGGGCTCGTTCGCGACCTCGTTGAGCGAGATGACCATGATCTCGGCCGACAGGATGAAGTCAGTGCGGACGGCGCCGGAGATGATCTCCTTCTCGCGGTCCTCACCGGAGATGCCGGGCTGGTCGCTCGCCTCGACCTCGTGCTGCCCGGAGATCCACTCCCAGACCTTCTCGGCGCCCTCGAAGGCCAGGTAGGTGCCGCCGAGCATCAGGATCGGGGTCAGCAGCCAGGGGATGAACTGGCTCAGCAGCATCGCCGCCGGCAGGATGAACAACAGTTTGTTGCGCAGCGAGCCGATCGCGATCTTCTTGATGATCGGCAGCTCGCGCTTGGGGTCGAGGCCGTCGACATAGCGTGGAGTGACGGCGGTGTCGTCGATGACGACGCCGGCCGCCTTCGCGCTCGCCCGCCCGGCGGCGGCGGCGACGTCGTCCACCGAGGCGGCTGCCGCCTTCGCGAGCGCGGCGATGTCGTCGAGGAGTGCGGCGAGTCCAGCAGCCATCGGTCGATCTCCACAGCGGCCGGCGCGTCGCCGCATCGCGCTTCGGCCAGGTAGAGGTCACGGCGGCAGAGCAATACTACGGAATCCGGCGTCCCGCTCGCGGCGTACTTGCACCCGAACCCTCAAGGTGCGGGCGAGTCGAGCGTGTAGTGGACGCCGGTGAAGCCGCTGCGCCACTCGGTCACCTCCGCGGCCACCGAGCCATCGCCGGCCAGGCCGCGGGCGAGCAAGTTGGCCAGCTGCGGCATGTCATCCGTCGTCATCCCGATCCGGACCGCCTCCGGCGTGCCGATCCGCAACCCGTTCAAGTCACCGGGCACCGGGGCGAGCGGCAGGCCGATGCCGCAGGTGAGCAGGTGGGCGTCGGCACGAAGCGCTCGCGCGGCACGCTGCCCACCGCCGTACGCCGCGGCCGCGATGGCCAACTGGTGCGCGCGCGTGGGCCCGTCGACGGTCTGCAGCACGGGCACGCCGCGGTTCAGCAGCTCGGCGGCGAGAACCTGCGCCGACGCGACCATCTGATCGGCGTACGCGGCACCGGCCACGGTCCAGTCCAGCAGCGTGACCGCGAGCGCCGCGATCCGCCCTGGATCGCTGTTGGCGGTGAGGCCCGGGTAGGCGATCCGGTCGAGTCGTTCGGCAAGCTCGGCATCCCGGGTCAGCACCAGCCCGCCGGGCGGCCCGCCGAGCGACTTGTACGTCGACATCGTCATCAGGTGTGCACCCTCGTCGAGCGGGTTGGGCCACTGGCCGCCCGCGATCACGCCGCAGACGTGCGCCGCGTCGAAGAGCACCTTCGCTCCGACCTCATCGGCGATCGCGCGGATGTCCGCCACCGGGTGTGGGCGTAAGTTGAGCGAACCGCCGATCGTGATCAGCCGTGGCCGCGCGTGTGCTGTGGCGGCGCGCAACGCGTCGAGGTCGACGGTGAACCTCCCGGCATCCACGGGCGCATCGAGGGTCTGCAGGCCGTAGAGCCCGGCCGCCCCGGCGGCGTGGTGCGTGACGTGTCCGCCGATCGTCGCCGGTGGCGCGATGATCCGATCGCCGGGCGCACAGGTCGCCATGAAGGCATACAGGTTGGCCAGCGCGCCCGAGCCGACCCGAACCTCGGCGTACGGCGCACCGAAGACGCGGGCGGCCAGCTCGGCGGCGATCACTTCGATCTGCTCGATCGACTCGAGCCCGACCTCGTACTTGTCGCCGGGCTGCCCGAGCGACGCGCGGGTACCGAGTCCGCGAGCCAGCATCGCCTCGGCGCGGGGGTTCATCACATTGGTCGCCGGATTCAGGTTCAGGCATTGCACATCGTGGATGCGGTGGCTCTGCTCGACGAGACGGTCGAGGGCGGTGAGCGTGCTCCACGGGTCGGCGTCCACCTGCTGCTGCGCCTGGGTGACACGGCGGTTGACGACCTCGGGGAGCCAGGCTCGCGCGCCGAGCGAACCGGTCATGGTCGACCTCCTGGCCTCTGATGCCCGGCACACGGGGATTGTTACCTGGAACTCGATTGCTCGACGGGCCCGGTCGAACCCATTACCGTGTTATCGGATCGTTACTGATTAGGCAACTGTTGTTCAGCATAACTGTCGTTCAGCAACGGTCTCGGCCGACTCATTACAGAGAAATACGAGGGTCGGGCGCCTCCACGAGCAGCACTGTGGATATCGGCGGAAACGCATGGATTGTGACGAGGGCCGTGTTGACAGCCTTTACCGATCCGTTATCGTGTTTCAGGCCGGTGGCACCGACCTCACACCGTAAGGACATTGACCTAGTGCTTCGACGCAAGATGGTGATGGCGAGCGCGCTCGCGATCACGGTGACTCTGAGTGCACCGCTCAGCGCCGCCGCCGCACCCTCCTCGAGCCCGTCGACCGGCTCCAGCTCCAGCGCCCCCAGCGACCCGTCCGGCACTGGCGGGCAGGCCACCCAGGAGATCGCGAACCTGCAGCAGCAGATCGACCAGTTGAACGCGCAGATGCTGGCCGCGGCAGACGCCGCGAACCAGGCGGTCGGCCAGGCCAGCGTCGCCAAGGACGCCGCCACGCAGGCCAAGGCGGACCTCGATCAGGCGAACGCCGATCTCGACTTCGCCAAGAAGAAGGCCAACAACGTCGCCGCGGATCTCTACAAGCAAGGTCCGCTGTCGCTGACCCAGTCCACGCTGCTGTCCTCGGACGGCCCGCAGGACTTCATCGACAAGGCGGTGCTCACCGACCAGGTTGGCGACTACCAGGTCGAGAACATCAACGCCATGCTGGATGCGCAGAAGAAGCAGCAAGAAGCCAGCACCGCCGCCGACGCCGCAGCCGCCGACGCGCAGGCCAAGGCCGACGAGGCGCAGAAGGTCTCCTCCGATACCCAGGCTCAGCTCACCGCCGCGCAGGCCCAGATGAACGACCTGCGGATCAAGGCCGGCATGCCGCCACAGGTCGACGAGAACACCCCGCAGGGCGTCACGGCCGACAGCAGCGGCGTCACCGGACAGGTCACCGGCGAGTGGGCGCTGCCGGCGTCCGGCACCTTCACCAGCTGCTTCTGCCCCCGCTGGGGCACCTTCCACCAGGGCATCGACATCGCCGGCCCGATCGGGACCCCGATCTTCGCCGCCGGTAGCGGTGTCGTGCTGCGCGCGGGCCCGGCGACCGGCTTCGGGCTCGCGGTGTACATCCAGCACCCGAACGGCGATGTCACCGTCTATGGCCACGTCGACAAGTACAACGTGCAGACCGGTCAGAGCGTGAGCGCCGGCCAGAAGATCGCCGACATGGGCAACCGCGGCTACTCAACCGGCCCGCACCTGCACTTCGAGGTCCAGAAGGGCGCCTACGGCTCGCGCGTGGATCCTCAGGCCTGGCTAGCGTCGCGCGGCATCATGGTCGGGTAGTCGCGCTCGAAGGTCGGCACCCGCGCCGCAAAGCCGCTCCCGTACGCTGGATGGCGATGCCTCGACCAGCCCGCCGGTTATCTGTCCCGCCCCATAGTGTGAGGATCGACGACGCGCCAATGAGCTCACCTAACGAGCGCCCGCCGCAGCCCACCGCACCACCGACTGCGGCGCCGCCGCCGACCAGCGGCCATCAGCTCCCGACCGGCCCGCAACCGGCGACGCAGGCGCCCGGTACTGCGGGACGCAGCCTGCTACGCGCCCCCTCCCCCGGCAATTCGGGCACCGGCATTCGCGATCACCTGAGCGGCCGGACGGCGCCCTCGTCCGGCCAGTTCTCGGCCGTCGATCGACTGCCGGCGCGAGCGCCCCAGACCGGTCATTCCGACGTGGCCGCGGTCCAGCGCTCCGGCGCAGCCGCCCCCGGGCCGACCCCCGCCGGCCTCGACACGAGCACGCCCTCGATCGGGGTGTCCGGCGACCAGGCCGACGTACGGTTCCGCGAGGCGGGCCGCGCCTCGGCACATGAACGACCCATCGCACCGCACCTCGACCAGCGACTCGCAGGGCTGGACACCCCACCACGCCCGCGCCGCTGGCCGTTCGGGCGACGCGGCGCGAACGGCATGGACAACGAGCCGAGCGACGGACTGAGCAGGCCGATCCATTCACCCCGCCGCATCAGCGTCGTCGGGATGAAGGGTGGCGTCGGGAAGACCACTCTGTCGATCCTCACGGCGACGACCATCGCCCGGATGCGACAGATGCCGGTCCTGCTGCTGGACTCCGACACCACCTACGGCTCACTGATGCTGCGGACCGGTCTCGCGCCCATGGCCAGCGCCGACGATCTGGCGACGATGGGTGATCCAGGATCGCTCCAGCTGCTGAGCAGTTCGGTGAGCCGCACGACCGATGGTGTCTGGGTGGTGCCGAGCGGGCGCACCCCGGCCCAGAGCGCCGCGTTCGGCGAGCAAGGCTACGTGGCCGCTGTACGCGCGGTCTACCGGTACTTCCCCGTGATGATCACCGACTGCGGCGCGGGTCTGGCCGGCCCGCTCATGCACCGGGTGATCTCCGCCTCGCACTCGCTGGTGATCGCCACCGCGCCGTCCATGGACAGCCTGCTGGCGACCTACAACACGCTCGAGTGGCTCGCCTCGATCGGCTACGAGAGCCTGGCGATGCGCAGCATCGTGGCGATCACGAACGTCAACCCGAAGACTATTCGGATCAACCTCGAGGAGACCCGCAAGCGCTTCCGGGAACGGTGTCACGAGGTGGTCGTGATCCCGAGCGATCCCCACCTGCAGTCCGGCAGCGCCGTGGACTACGACGCGCTCGACGAGCCTGCGCTGGAGGCGGCGCGCTCCCTCGCGGCGACCGCGCTCGGGGCTGCGCTGGAGGCTCCCTGAGCCGGACCGTCCCCGCCGGTCATGGCACTGTGCCCATGCCCGACTGTCAGGGGGCGGTGGGGGCAGTCGGTGCCCCGCTGCCCCGGGTGACCGCCTCGACGTCCGCCAAGGTGATCTGCATCAGGTCGTCCAGAGACGGGCGGCCGGCGAGCGTGCGGAGGCGCTGCGACTGCACCTTGCGGACCGCCTCAAAGAGCTTGCGGGCCTCGCGCGCGTTGCCGAAGTTCTCGTCCTTGGGTACATCACGGAAGTACTCGTACAGCCGCTGCTTGGCCGCGTCGTCGATCCGGTAGTCACCCCCGGCCAGCATCCGCTGGATGATCAGCGAGAGTTCCTCGGGCGAGTAGTTCTCGAACTCGATCGTCTTGACGAAGCGCGAGGCGAGTCCGGGGTTCGCGTCGAGGAACTCCCGCATCTCGCTGGTGTACCCCGCTGCGATGACGGCGAGATCATTGCGGCGGTCTTCCATCAGCTTCACGATCATGTCGATCGCCTCCTGACCGAAGTCGCCTCCGCCGCTGCTGGCCTGGCGCGAGAGCGTGTAGGCCTCGTCGAGGAAGACGACCCCACCCATCGCCTCGTCGAAGACCGCGGCGGTCTTCTCGGCCGTGTGGCCGATGTACTGACCGACCAGATCGCGGCGCGAGACCTCCTTCAACGGTCCACCAGGCAGCACGCCGAGCGCCGCGAGCAGCTGGCCGTAGATCCGCCCGACGGTCGTCTTGCCGGTGCCGGGCGCGCCGGCGAAGATCAAGTGGTTGCTCATGCCGTCGACGCTCAATCCCGCTTCGCGCCGCCACTCGTTCACCTGGATCTCGTCGATGATCGCGCGCACCTCGGACTTCACCGACTCTAGGCCGACCATCCGATCGAGCTCCCCCAGCAGCGCCTCGACCTTCTCCGGGTCACTGACTCGTCGTTCCCGACCAGCGCTGCCCGCGGACCGCGCGTCGCCCTCGGCGATCTCGACATCGGCACCATCGGGCACGTCGATCGCCGTGCCGCCCGTGTGCTCGATCTTGGTCGCGGCCACTTTGCCGCTCGCGCCTGGCTCGAAGGCGATGCCGGCACCGCCCGTGTCGTGGACGTGGCATTGCTTGATCGTCGCTGACGCGCCCGCGGCGACGTAGATGCCCTCCTTGCGGGTGTCGGCGATGTCGCACGACTCGATCGTCGGATTCGCGGCCTGGTAGATGAACATCCCGCGGCGCATGGAGCTCACCACGCTCACTCCGCGCAGCACGATGCGGGCGCCGATGCGCAGCACGATCGCGTCGTCCTCGGCCCCGTCCACGGTCAGTCCGTCGACGGTCCCATCGGCGTCCTCGACGACCATCGGCTGACCGGACTTCATGATCCGCGTATCGGTGATGTCAACCGACGTCCCGTCGCCGATGTGGACCGCCACCGCGTTCCGGGACTGCAGGTTGCAGTCCGCGACGGTCAGCTTGGTGTCGGACACCCGCAGCACGTCCGAGGCCTCCGACCGCAGGCTCAAGGACTGCAGGGTCAACGCGCCGCTGCGGGAGCGAACGACCGGCTCGTAGGAGTCACCGCCGTCGAGGATCGACGGCTCGTCGCCGTCCGCGCCGACGATGGTGATCGCGAGCCCCGTCGTGTCGACGGTCCCGGTGTGGACGCCGGGCGCCAGCGTGATCACCGACCCGTTCTCGGCGTCCTGGATCGCCTCCTCCACGGAGCTGTACGACGCTGGCGAGCTAGGGTCGACCTTCAGCGTGCGAGGCATGCGCATCCTTCCAGGATCGTGGCGACGTACCGCAGATCACGATACCGCCGCGCCCGGTGGTGGGGACGGCGCATGCGTCGCCGGAGCAGGTTCACTACGCTGGCCTCATGTTCTCCTGGTCGCCTGTGAACGACCTCGAAAGCCATCTCGCCAAGGCCCTCACCGAGGGTGACGAGGTCACGGCCCAACTGCTTCTTTTGACCGGACGCTTCTCGGTGCACGCGCGCTCCCCCGAGGACACGGGCTGGCCCATCGTCACGACTGCCGAAGGGGACCGGTGGGTGACCGTCTACACCTCGCCCGAGCTGTGCCACGCCAGCACCAACTGCGGATTGCGCTACCGCGAGTTCTCCCTGGCGCAGCTGGCGGCCATGTGGCCCGACAACAGCGTCGGGTTGAGCATCAATCCGGTGGTCGCCAATCTCGCCTTCGCGCTCGAGCCTGCCGCGTTCGCCCGGCTGGTCGCGCCCCGTCTCGACCAGCTCATGTGGCTCTACCCGCCGGGCACGATCCCATACCTGCAGAAGGTGCTGCGCGGCGACGAGCTCACCCGGCTGCTGGGTGCCCAGACGCACACCGTCAGCGGGTTCGTGCATCTCTACGACGAGGTGTACGAGATCGGTGACCCGCAGCGGCTGCTGGAGGTGGTCGGCATCGCGGACGACGCGCGCCGCGACGTGGTCTTCGACGATGGCTCGCTGCACCTGCTGCGCTGGCCGGGGCTGGGCCTGGACCTCTACCGCACCCCGCTGGGCGGACGCGACGATCGACAACGCGCCGCGGTGGACGGCTGGGTGATCGCGCCTGACCCGTTCATCGGTCTCGGTCTGACTCCGTCGCCGACCGCCCCAGTCCACGAGTACTACTGCACGGCGGTGGCCATCCCGCACGGCAGCGAGATCCACCAGATGATGCCCGACGGCAGCTCGCACCGGCGAGCGGCGTACGACGCGGTCGCCGGCCGCTGGCGACGAGTCCTGGCCCAGCAGGGCACCGAGCAGACCGCACGACACCCCGCCGAGGCCGCCGATGACCAGTAGCTACGTAGCGCGGTACGACGGCGAGGAGTTCCCGTGCACGGTGGCGCTCGATGCGACCGGGCCGCAGGTCCTGCTGATGTCCTCGCGGGCCCGCGACGAGTTCCGGCACGTCGGTGCGGGCCGTTACGTGCGAGTCGTGACGCCGGAGGCCTGCGAGCGCATCGAACACCGGGTGCAGGTCGCGAGCCTCGGCAACGCGCAGGTGGTGGTGCTCGAGACCCAGGACGAAGGCGTCGAGGTGGAGTTCCTGGGGCCGAACAGGCCAACCGATCCTGCCGCGCGCCAGGTGGGGCGCGGCGTGTGGCGACGCGTCGTCGATCCCTCGGAGCTACGCAATCATGCCGCTGCCACGACGCCGCTGCTCGTGGGGAGTGACTCGACCTCGCCGGCCGCCGACCCGCCGCCGGAGACCGACTAGCTGTACTGATCGAAGACGTTGCTCAATCGTGAGAGCCCCGGGCGGGGCGGGCGCCTGGGTGGCATCTGGAACCTAGCGGTCGACGCTCTTGAGCACCCACCGCTCGAAGCCGCTGAGGTGAACCCGCGCCGTGCTGATGGAGCCGCGGCTCAGCACTCCGATCATGCCCGGAGCATTCTCATCGAGCCGCTGCGCCAGTCCTTGCAGCGACAGCCGCCGTTCGACCAGCTGAGTCTCGGCGGGGTTGAGTTGCTGCACGAACACTGCGTCGGCGGCATCGAGGGCGTTGATGTTCCACTGGGACAACGAGTCGTACCCGCTGAGGGTCGCGCTCCAGGCCGTACCGGCCGGCGTCGCGTTCTCCACCCCCGAGTCCCCGTCGATGACCAGGACGCTCGGGCGATGCACCGTTCCGCGCGCGACCGTCGCGTCCGCGGCCCCGAAGGCGATGGAGCCGCTGGCTCCCGACGCCATCCGGGTCACCCAGCCCCACGCGCCGGGCCGTTCGGTATGCACCAGGACCCGCCCGTTGAGGGCCAGCATGCGGACGACGAGCATCTGCAGCAGCCGCAGCCCGCCGACGACGACGTAGGAGCGGGGCTCCTGGTCGAAGACCCGGACGGTGACCGGCGCGCCGTGCTGGTCAACGCCGATGATCAGCCCTGCCCCGCCGACCGGTGGACGCAGCGCGTTAGCCGTCTCGAGGTCGGCATAATGGTGCGGTAGCTGGGTGGGGAGCTCCATCAGGACGCGAAGCCTCCCAGGGGGACGGAGGCGGCCATCCCGAAGCCATGCTGGCCGTCCAGGCGCTGCAGAGTCGCCCCGCACCGCTCCACGACCTCGGTCAGTGCCGTGCGCACCGTCTCGTGGGCCACATCGCTCTCTCCCCGCAGCCGGACGGCGGCCTCGATCTCGACCTGGCCCGCCACGTTCCGGGCCGCCAACGACACGGTCGTATCGAGGGTCGGTGCGGACGAGATGTGCTCGATCAGTCGCGCGCCGGTCTCGTCTGCGAGGTTGGGCCAGCCGACGATCCGGTAGGTCACATGCCTGGTAGAACCGGCATGCCAGCTGCGCCACGCCTCCCGGACCGGTTCGACCGGTGCATCGTCCACCGTGAGCTCGGAGGCGGACGCCTCCCCGAACTCGCGGCCGAGCTCGGCACGGCTCAACGTGTTCACGATGAAGCCGGCCTTGTCCAGCTTGCGCCGGATCCGCCGCAGCGCGTTCACGAGAGCGCCCTCAAGGTCCGCGGCGATGAAGCTGCCCACCGTGTGCTGAGCTTGGATGGCAATGAGTGCCCGGCGTTGCACAGGTATCGCACCGCCAGCCAGCTCGGCGTACGACGTGGCGGCCGCGTCGTCCACGCTGGTGAGCCCGGGAGCCGGCACGGTATGGACGAGCACCTGCAGGCTGACCTGCGGCGCGTTCTCGGTCGAGGCCGGCAGCATGTCCCCGAGCGGTGGCAGCTGGGCCGCGACCGTCGTACCACCTGTGCTCTCGTCCGTGCGCGGCTCGACGACCGCGACGAACCCGCCCGCGTGCTTCAGGACGCCGACCGGAACGCCGTCGAGGTCGATCTGATCCAGCACCACGCCACGAGCGAAGGGCGCGGCCGCTCGTTCCGGCGACTCGTTCAGCTGATGCGATCGCTGGCGGGTCCAGTACCGCAACCGCAGGAACAGCCATTCATACAGCCAGCGGCCGCGATACCGGCCTACGGCCAGCACGATGACGACGAGCGCGGCCAAGACGCACGGGATGAGGATGGCCAGCCGTTCGCGGCCGAGCGCGGCGATCACGAGCAGCCCGATCTCCAGCGCCACCACCTGGAGGACGTGCATGCCGAGCAGGCGATCCCGGGGCCGCGCGGGCTGCGGCCTGAGCTCGCGGGGCCGCTGCGCGGCCGCGGCCTCCGCTGCGGCCAGCGCCTGTGCCTGGGCCAGCGCAGTGGACGACGGCTCGTAGTCGGTGTCCTCGAGATGCTGGCCTCGGCTGAGCCGGGCCGCTGCCTGGCTCGCCTCGGCCTGAGCTCGAGCGTGGGCGCGGGCCTGGTCCAGCGGCGATGTGGGCGCGGTGGCCTGCACATCGCCGTCGGCAGTGAGGACCTGGCGTGGGCGCCCGGCCAGCCGTGCGGACACGGTCGGAGGAGCCGTCTCCTGCGCGTCGGACCGGGTGACGGCCGTCGCTGACGAGCCACGCGGCTCACGCGCCGCGCTGGAATCGTCTACCACGTCACACCTTGCTGCTTTCCTGGTTCACCCGCCTGTGCGGGCGCTATCTGGCGGCGACGCCGATCGCCGGACCGGCGTCCTTCACCGGGGCAGACGGCTTGATGCGGTCCAGGACCGCGGGCGCCTTCGACAGGATAGTGAACAGGTCGTCGTCGTCGTAGATCAGCAGGCCCTCGTAGGCCTCAGCCTCGATCTGGGACAGCCCGTGCTTGCGCGCTGGCTGCGCCGCCCCGGCCTGCGGGGGCATTCCGGCATGGCCCCGGCCGATCAGCTGCTCACGAATCGCCGCGCGGCCCGCCCGGCCGATCTCGACGCGGGTCGCGTCGCGCTGCAGACCGAACCGTCCCGCCAGCTCCTTGCTGGCCGCCGCTGGAGCGCGCGTCGGCGCCCCCGGGGCCTTCGCTGGCGCGTCCGCCTGCGTTGTGCGGCCACCCAGCCGGCTGGACATGCCACCGCTGGCTGGCCGGGCCCCTCCCGGGCTACCGGGACCGCCCGGACCACCGGGACCACCGGGACCGCCCGGGCCGCCGACCCCGAGACCCATCCGGCCCGGCGCACCCGGCCGGGCGCCGCCGGCACCGCCGGGGCCACCCGCCGCGCTACCCGTGCGCGATCCGCCTGGCGCACCCGGCGCAGCGCTCGTCCTCGATCCGCCTGGCGCACCCGGCGCAGCGCTCGTCCTCGATCCGCCTGGCGCACCCGGCGCACCGCTCGTCCTCGATCCGCCCGGGGCATTCGGCGCACCGCGACCGGGACGCCCGCCAGGCGAAACCCCGCCGCCCGGTCCACCCGCGCGTTCGAAACCAGGATTGATCGCCCGCGGTCCACCGCCGGGGCCACCTGGCCCTCCGGGAGCCGTGCGCCCACCGAGCGTCGGGCGTCCCGCGGCAGGCCCACCGGCCCCCGGCCGACGTCCACCCGGGCACCCCTGCGGGCGTTGCGGCCGTTGAGACGAGATCCGGGAGGGGCCGGGGCTCCGGCGCGATTGCCCGGACCACCGCCGGGTGCCCCGCCGGGCGCACCGGGGCGCCCCCCGGGCGGCGCACCGCCACCTGGGGGCATGCCGCCGGGCACCGTCGGGCGACCGCTAATCGGATCGTTGACTCCCCCCATCCCACCGGGGAACCCGGGACCCCGGCCTCCGGGGGCCGTGGGTCCCGCACCGGGCGCGCCCGGCCGCCCGCCCGGGGCGGTGGGCGCCGCGCCGCCCGGCCCCGCAGGCGCCGCGCCTCGGGCTCCGGCGCCACCTAGGCCGCCTGGTACCGCTCCCGGCGGCAGCCCCCCAGGAGCCGCCGGAGCGGCACCGCGCCCGATCTGATCCTGGATCTGGTCGAGGGATGGCGCAGTTCCGCTGAGACCTTGCGGTGCACCCTGTCGCGCCGCGTCGAGCTCGCCGCGGAGCGCATCCACATCCGCCTGTGTGACCCCGGGCGGCTGCGGCGGCGCGCCGCGCTGAAAGAGGGAGTTGAGCCCACCGGGCTGGCTCATCATCTTCTGCAAGCTGCCGTACGGCGAGGCGGGTGGCGCGCCTCCCGGCGGTGCCGGGGGAGCCCCGCGAAGGCCCGCAGGCGGCGCACCGCCGGGCCCTCCGGGCGCACCACCAGGCCCTCCGGGCGCCGCAGGCGGCGCTCCACCGGGTCCACCGGGTGCGCCACCAGGTCCGCCCGGCGCCCCGGGGGCGCCGGGCGCTCCCGGGCCGGCCGGCCCCGTGACAGTCGCGTCGAGCGGGCCCTGCCATTGCTGACCCAGCTTCATCTTTCCCCAGGCGTCCCTGAATGCCGAGTTCAACGGGGTGGCGATGTCGTTGCGTGCGCGCGCATCGAACTCCCGCTTCTCCTCCTCGACGTGGCGGATGCCGCCTTCGGCCCGGTCCTTGGCTGCTGCCACGATGAGTGCACTGAGGTACTCGGCGTAGAGGGTGACCATCTTGCCTTGGTAGGTGGATACCTCAGTGGCGAGGGTGTGCATCGCGCCGGCATTGGCACCGGCCGCAGACTGCCAGTCGTCGATCGACCAGGTGGCCTGGCCGACTTTCGTGAGGAATGCCTCACTCGCGGTCGGGGATTCCCAGTTCGATTTCAAGGTCCGGCCGGCGGCACGCAGCGCACCCTCGATCTCGTACAGCGTGTCGCTCATGATCTCCCACGACGACCCCGCGCTGCGGATCCCATCGGGCTTGAGGTTCTTGACCGTGACGTTCGTCTGGGTGATCGTCCAGCCCGCGATCGGGCTAGAGGACAGCACGGGGGCAGGGGTGCTGGTCTCGTACCGGCCAGAGTCTGCCTCCAGCTGCATTCTGCCGGGACCCGACGCCGGCGGTGGCGGCGACCAGCCGAAGTTGTCGTCACTCATCGGTGTGCTCCAAGGCGCGAGAACGAGGCGCTCTGCGGGCGGGCAGTCGCCGACCGACGCGAGCGCCTCGCTCCAAAGCGGTAGCGGCGGCTCTAGATGACGCTATTGCCGCCGATATTGCTCAGCCGAGCGTTCCGCAGCGCCGTCTCGTAATCGGACCGGTATGGCTCGGGAAGCTCGGTCTCCGGGTTGGACTCCGGGTTCAGCAGAGTCATCTCGACGTCCTCGGGCGAGGATGCCGCCGGCGCCTCGCACTGCCCGATCGGTGGCGTGTAGTCATTCGGGCTGTAATCGGTCGGATCGGGCAACTGAGGCGAGTTTCCATTACCGCCTTCACCTGCGGCAGCGGGCGGATTCTGACGCGCCTTGTCGATCATTTCCTGCAGCGACATCTGGCCCTCGCCAGGCTGGAAGGCGCTCTGGACGGTATTCATACCCGACGCGGATTCGTCGTCCGCAGCCGTGTAGTTGTTCTGGATGGTCTGGGCACCGAACTGTAGCGCCATCAGGCCTTGCGCCAGGTGCGAGGCGAACTGTCCGAACTGGTCCACACTCGCCCAGTGCATAGCGAAGGCCACGTTTCCGGAGGGGAACGCGGACTGACCGAGCGCGGTGGTTCCCTCCATCAGCATCGAGACATGAGCCTCGTTCGTCGTCGTGCTGACTGCGTCTTCGGCCTGCTCGCCGGCCTTCTTGGAGAACTCACCCAGCTGCTCCTTCACGACCCAGATGTCGCTCATGCTCAGTAACACTCCTCGATTTCGTGTGAACGCTCGCGTGTGGTGAACGAAAACTGCCGTTAACGACTCTGCCATGATGGATCGGACCCCGAGGAGTGCCCGACCGGAAAGTTCATCGACTGGTCACCTCCACCGGGATCCGCCATCCAGGAGCGACGTCGTGGGCCCGGCACCGGTTCCCTACAGGTCGGGTGGAGGCAGGTACCCGAGCTGGACGAGCCGGGCGCCTTCCTTGCGGGTCACATACCAACCGCGTCCAGGCGGCTGCTGCGACGGTCTCGTGTTGCCGATCAAGGCGCCTTCGTCCCGGTCGCCCGACAGCAGGATCCCGGGTGTCGACAGCTCCCGCAGCCGCATCAGCACCGGCTCGAACAACGCGCGCCCGGCGCCGCCCGAGCGCCTGGTCATGACCAGGTGCAGACCCACATCGCGCGCCTGGGACAGAAACTCGACGATCGGCAGCATCGGGTTGGGGTTGCCGGCGGCCACCAGGTCGTAGTCGTCGACGATCAGGTACAGCTCCGGTCCGCGCCACCAGCTGCGCGCCCGCAGCTGGTCCGGGGTGACGTCCGGCCCGGGGAGCCGGCTGCGCATCACATCGGAGATCTCCTTGATCATGTCCGTCGCCATCGCGGACGACGTCCCGTAGGCCAGCAGGTGCGGCTCGCTGATCGCCCCGAGCAGGCTGCGCCGGTAGTCGAGCGCGATGATCCGAGCCTCCTCGGTATCGAACCGGCGCGCGACCTGGTCGGCGAACGCCCGCAGGAAGGCGCTCTTGCCGGTCTCGGAGTCACCGAACAGGATGAGGTGCGACTCGCCGGTCATGTCGGCGTACACCGGCATGAGGTCGGACTCGCCGATGCCCAGCGCGATGCCCTGGGGAGCGGCCACCGGCAGGTCGGCGTACGGCAGCACATCCGGCAGCATCCGTACCCGCGGCGCCGGCGGCGCCTGCCACGCGCTCGCGACCCGCGAGACCAGATCGCGTACGCCGTCCGCGGTCGTGTCGGGGTCCTGGTCCCCGTCGATGCGCGGGAGCCCGATGAGCATCTGCATCTTGTCCTCGGTGATGCCCCGCCCCGGGCTGTCGGCTGGGATCCGCATCGAGGCACGACGATCCAGCACCGAGTCGCTCGCATCACCCAGGCGCAGCTCCACGCGGGTGCCCATCAGGTCGCGGATCGCGGTGCGCAGATCCATCCACCGCGTCGCGGCCGCCATGACGTGGACGCCGTAGGTCAGGCCGCGCGCCGCGATGTCGGTGATCTTGGCCTCGAGGTCGTCGAACTCGTTGCGGATGGTCAACCACCCGTCGATCACCAGGAATGCATCGCCGAACTTGTCCTCGGCGAACTCGCCGGCCCGCTTGCGCCTGCGGTAGGTGGCCATCGAGTCGATGCCGTGCTCGCCGAACAGCCGCTCCCGATAGTCCAGAAGTGCGTTCATCTCGGCGACCGCCCGGCGCAGCTCGGAGCCCTGGGACCGCCCGAATACGCCGCCGACGTGCGGTAGGTCGCGGAGGGCGCCGAGTGAGCCGCCGCCGAAGTCCAGGCAGTAGAACTGCACCTCTCGCGGAGTGTGCGACAGCGCAAGACTGGTCATGATGGTGCGCAGCGCGGTGCTCTTGCCTGACTGGGGTGCGCCGACCACCGCGACGTTGCCGTTGCCGCCGGACAGTTCCAGGGCCATCTCCTCGCGGCGCTGCTCCAGGGGTCTGTCGATCAGCCCGATGTGCGCCCGCAGCCGGCCGTGTAGGTCGGGGTTCGAGACGGCGAGGCCGCGGTCCTGCGTGCCGACCAGTCGGGGCAGCAGCTGATCGAGGGTGGGCGGCTCGTCCAACGGCGGTAGCCACACGCGATGCGCCGGGACGCCGGCGCCCTCGATCCGCTCCACCATCACATCCAGGAGGGTCTCCCCGATCCCCTCGTCAGGATCGGGCTCCGGAGCGGCGAGCTCCTCTTCCTCTGCCACCTGGACTGCGCGGTACTGCGTGTCGTACTCCAACACCTCGATCGCCTTTGCCTCCGGGCCTCGCTGCCGCTCCTCCCCCGCGCGGTGGTAGACGCCGGAGACGTAGGCGGCGCGGAACCGGGTTAGTGCCTCGGTGCCGAACTTCAGGTAGCCGTGCCCGGGGGCGCGCGGAAGCTCGTAGGCATCCGGGCTAGCGATCACCACCCGGCTTTCCATCGCCGAGTTCGTGCGTAGCGATATGCGGTACGACAGATGCGTGTCCAGACCTCGCAGCCGGCCCTCCTCGAGCCGCTGAGAGGCCAGCAGCAGGTGGACGCCGAGGGATCGTCCAACTCGGCCGATCTGCACGAACATGTCGATGAAGTCGGGTTTGGCTGACAGCAGCTCGGAGAACTCGTCGCAGATGATCAGCAGGCTGGGCATCGGGGCCAGCGGCGCCCCCGCGAGCCGGGCCTTCTCGTAGTCCCGCAGCGACGAGTAGTTGCCCGCGCTGCGCAGCAGCTCCTGCCGGCGCAAGAGCTCGCCGTTGATGGCGTCGGTCATCCGGTCCACCAGCGGCAGCTCGTCCGCGAGGTTGGTGATGACCGCACTGGTGTGCGGGATCCGGTCCAGCTTCGTGAAAGTCGCGCCGCCCTTGAAGTCGACGAGCACGAAGTTCAGCGTCTCGGAGTTGTGCGTGGCAGCCAGCGCGAGCACCAGGGTGCGAAGCAGCTCGGACTTGCCCGATCCGGTGGCGCCGATCAGCAGGCCGTGCGGGCCCATGCCGTCCTGCGCGGACTCCTTAAGGTCCAGCTCGATCGCCTCGCCCTCCGCGCCGATGCCTATCGGGACTCTGAGCTGGTTGCGGTTGGCGCGCGGCTTCCAGTAGTCCTTCACATCGAACTCGTAGGGATCGCCGATCGCGAGGAGCTCGGCCAGCCCCATCGCGGTGCTCATCGCCTGCTCGCCTACCGCGCCCATCGACACCCGCAACGGCGCGAGCTGGCGGGCGAGGGCTTCGCTCTGCGCGACCTCGAAGCGGTCTGCGACGCCGAGGCGGTTCTCGCCTTCCTTGGTCCGGCTCTCGAGCTTGCCCGCCTCGTCGATCGCGAGGACGAGCGTGCTGGCTTCGAGCAGCCGCGGCGGCGTCCGGTCGAGGTCGAGGATGGTCACGCCCTCGACTCCAGGGTCCACCGTCAGGTGGCTGGAGCCTTCGACGTCCCCGCCGTCCAGGATCACGACAAGGTGCGGTCCGGTGATCTCAGTGGCGGGGCCGGCGATGTTGAAGCGCGGTCGCGCTGCCAGCAGGTCCTCGAGCATCGCCTCGATCGACTGCACCGACGGCGCCACCAGCCGGACACTGCCGAGTGCGTCCAGCCGCTCGTGGTGGAAGCAGTGCGGCAGCCACTTGGTCCACTCCCACTCCGCACGCGAGTCCTCGTCGCAGCAGATCGCGATCATCAGGTCGTCCGGCGAGTGGTGCACCGCGAGTTGCGCGACCATCGCGCGGATCAACGACCGCTTCGCGTCTTGCTCTCCGGAGAACAGCACTCGTGCGAAGCCGTTGATCGCCATCGCGACCGGCAGGCCCTCGATCGTGCCGTAGGTCTGGACGAAGTGCCGCAGCGCCGACGCGCACAACGGCTCGAGCTCGTCAAGCGGCTTGGTCGCCGGCGGGACGAGCGGCGTGGCCAGCGACTGCGCCCCGACGCCGATTCGCACGACCCCGAAGTCGGCGTCGGTGCGCCGCCGCTCCCACAACCGGTGGCTCGCGGCCACCGACCACAGGGAGTCGGGGTCTGGGTGGCGGTAGTACATCGCCACGCGCTGCTCGTTGGCCGTGCGCTGCACTCGTTTGCGCTGCAACGCCAGGTGCCGCATGTACTGACGGCGCTTGAGCACCATCTCGCGCTTGCTCGGGCCGCCGCTGTTGTTCATCATGCCCATGCCGACCATGCCGAGGGCCGACAAGCCAAACATGCCGCCGAGGATGTAACCGATCGGCCCCGTCGAGCGCATGCTGAACATCAGCGCCATGGCACCCGCGCCGGCCAGCATCGGCAGCACCATCAGCAGCTGGCTCCAGGCCTTCCCCGCCGGCGGCGGGATCTCCGGGGGCGAGTCGAGGATGACCTCACCGGACGGCAGCTCCGGCGCGTCTCGTCGCGGTTGGCGCCGGACGATCATGGTGCTCAATCGACAGTCTCCGTTTCGGGGGCGTGATCACGCACGTCTGAGGCGGCATTATCGTAACCAGTGCAGTCCGTTCGATACCCGCCGTCCCAGGCGGCGAGCACTAGTCACCGGAGCTGATCTCGTGAGCCGTACGTCCGCCGGGCTAGCGCGCATCACCGTCGCCGCACCTCAACGACGCATGGATGTGGCGCTGCCGGAGCACTCCGTCGTCGCCGAGCTGCTGCCGGCGATCACCAAGCACGCCGGCGAGAGCCTGGCCGACGACGGTCAGTCGCACGGCGGGTGGACGCTGCGGCGATTCGACGGCACGGACGTCGACCCCAACCGGTCGCTGGCCGCCCAGGACATCCTGGATGGCGAGATCCTCCAGCTGGTCCCCCGGCAGACGGAATGGCCCGAGCTGGACTACGACGACATCGTCGACGTGATCGCGAGCGGCGCCCGGCGTACGGCGCGCGGCTGGGCGCCGGATGCGACCCGCCGCACCGGCATCGCCGTCGCCTGCGCGGCGTTCCTGCTCGCGCTCGGACTGATCCTGCTCGGCGGGATCCCGTGGACCACGGCCTCGTACGTCGCGATCGGAGGGGCCGTGCTCACTCTCGGTTGTGCGGCCACGCTGAGCCGGGTCCTGAAGGACGCCGCGGCCGCGGTGCCCTTCGGCGTCCTGGCGATGATCTTCGGGTTCGTCGGCGGGTTCCTCGTCGCGCTGCGTGACAACCCGATCTCCCAGGCGTCCGCCACGCACTACCTGATCGGCTTTGCCGGCCTCACGCTCGTGAGCCTCGTCGCGTACGGCGCGATCGCCTACCGCACGCACTGGTTCTTCGCCGGGATCTTCGGCGGGCTGGTCGGTGCGTTGGGCGCCTGGCTGGCGCGCTGGGACTCGTTGAACCCGATGGAGGCGGCGGCGATCGTCGCCTCCATTGTCGTGGTGCTGACCTCGACGTTTCCGCTGCTGTCGATCCGCCTCGCGAAACTGCCGGTCCCGACCCTGCCGACCACGACCGAGGAGCTGCTCGCCGACCCGCCGGCTCAGCCGCTGCCGCGGGTGCACGCGACGGTGCAGCGCGCCGACGAGATGCTCACCGGCTTCTTCATCGGGTCGGCGGCGGTGCTGCTGGTGTGCCAGGTGTTGTTGATCACCAGCGGCAACACGACCGCGCTCTACCTGGCGTGGACGATCATCGCCGCCAACCTGCTTCGGGCACGCCTGTTTCCTACGCTGCGCCACCGCATCCCGCAGCTGGTCGCTGCGTGCGGCGGCGTCGCGATCGTGGCGGCCACTGCGCTCGCTGCGTCAAGCACCACACGGCTGCTGGTCGTCGTGCCGATCCTGGGCGTCGTCGCGCTCGGCGTGCTCGCGCTGAGCCGCTACCTCGTCGAGAACCGACCCACGCCGTTCATGTCAAGGGTTGCCGACATCCTTGACGTGATCGTCATCATCGTGATCGTTCCGCTCGTGTGCGTCGTCATCGGGCTGTACGGATACCTGCGCGGCCTCTACGGATAGGAGTCATCGGTGGCAAGTCGGCGCGACCTGTTCCAGTCCTATCAGTTCATGATCCAGCGGGTGGTCTCCAGCGTGGTGCTGCGCGAGACCGACCCGCTGCAGTCGCCACTGCGCCGCATGGGCGGCGCGGCGTTCGCCAGCGTGATGATCGCCGTCATCTCGCTGGCCGCGGCCGGTGTGATCGGGCTGGTCAAACCGGGTGGCAACAAGACCTGGCGCGACGGGGCCGCCGTGATCGTCGACAGCAGCAGCGGCGCCCAGTATGTCTACCTGAAGGACTCCAGCGGCGAGTTCCAACTGCACCCGGTACCCAACCTCGCCTCAGGCGCGCTGCTGATCGGGACACCCGACACCGTCGATGTCGCCTCACGATCGTTGGACGACGTGCCGCGGGCGGCCCCCATGGGGATCGTCGGGGCACCGGACGCCTTGCCGGCCGCCGACCAGCTGTCGACCGAAGCCTGGACGTTGTGCTCGCTGCGGGCCGAGAACATCAGCGGCGAGGAGCTGCCCAACACCTCCTTGTCGATCGGCCGGACCTACACCGAAGGGGCCGACCTGGGGGACAACGGCGTGCTGGTCCGCGACACCGAGGCCGGCGGGCTGTATCTGGTCGCGAACGGGCGACGATATGCAATTCCGCAGGAGGCGCCGGTGCTCGACGGCCTCGGGCTGCGCAACGTACCGCAGATCCGGGTCGGCAGCGCGTGGATCAGCGCGATTCCCGCCGGCCAGGACCTCGCCCCGGTGCCGGTCGCGGGCGCCGGGTCGCCGTCCAGCATCGTCGACGGCGGCTACGTGGGACAGGTTCGGTCCGTTGCAACCCCCGACCGCACCCATCAGTACTACCTGGTGCTCGCCGACCAGCTCCAACCTCTCACCCAGACTCAGGCGATGGTGACCGTGGCGGACCCTGCGCTCGCGGTTGCCTACCCGCAAACCGGCGCGCCCACGGTGCTTGACCTGAGCCCGGCGGTTGCGGCTTCCGCGCCGAAGGTCCCCGTGCCCGAGGAGTCTCCGGCGGATCTGCCCGCTGCCGCGCCGGAGATGATGTCGAACGCCTCGGACCGCGCGACCGTGTGCGCGTCGTACGAAAGCTCCGAGGCGGTGCCGTCGATCGCTGTAGAAGCCCGGGTCGAGGGCGCGGAGATGGCGCCGGCCACCGAGAGCCGGACCCAGAACGGCACCGTTCTGGCAGACCGGGTGCAGGTGGACGGCGGATCGGGCGTGCTCGTGCAGTCGATGCTCTCCCCCGGCTCCACCGACTCGATGCTGTACCTGGTGACCGACCGCGGCCAGCGTTTCGCGATCATCGGCGAGGACGCCCGCGGCGCGCTCGGCTACCAGAACGCCACGCCGGTGGCGATGCCCGCCTCGCTGGTGGCCCGCATCCCCGAAGGCCCCGCGCTGGACCCGGCCGCGGCCCGGACGGCGATCTGACCGCCTGCCGAACAGGTCGGGAACTCCCCTCGAACCGAGTGAATTTTGCATGAACGGGTCCAGGTCGCCGGTGGCACCGTCAATGCTGTTGCAGTTACGGTTCCTTCCGGCGGCCTTCCCACACGGGGCCACGGGCGCCCGCAAGGACCCGCGGTGGAGCACCGCTCCCGCCGCGGCCATGCGGTCAGGCTGGATCAGACAGACACTTTGCAGGATGGAGAGAAGATGGGTACCAAGACCTCTACACCGGAGATGCAGGCATTCCAGGTCAAGGCCTCCGACGCCGCGACCACGATCACCACGGCGATGAACAAGATGATCGGGGAGCTCAGCGTCCTCGATGCCTCGAAGGGTGCCTTCGCCCGCGCCTTCCAGGTCACTCGCGACATCGTCAACCGGGAGACCCAGAACCTCAGCAACGCGCTGAACGGCATCTCGGTCGACGTCGCCACCGCGGCTGCGCAGTACGAGCAGTCGGACGCCGAGCAGGAGGCCGAGATCAAGAAGGCCGAGAACGCTGCTACCGGCATCACCGCTGGTCTCGCCCGCTAATTCCTCCGACTAGACCTCATCTCACAACCCACACTCAACTCAGGGAGCTACAACCGTGACCGGTGAATACCACGTCAATTGGGACGACCAGTCGACCGCTTCGGCCTCCGTCGTGTCCGGCACCTCCGCGCTGGACTCCACGCTCGCCGACGTCAACAGCGCCGTCAACGCGATGATCGGCCACTGGACCGACGGCACCGCAGTCGATGCCTACCGCGAGCGCCAGAACCAGTGGAACACCGCCGGCGACCGCATCAAGGAAGCCCTCACCCAGTTCAGCGCCGGCCTGACCCAGGCCGCCAGCCTCTCTCAGGGCACCGAGCAGACGAACACCAGCACCGTCGCCTAGGCCCCGCAGCCAACGAGCGCCGCACCGGATCGATCCGGTGCGGCGCTCGTCGTCTGCTCGGAGCGGGCTCGGGCCAGCCTGCGTGCGCGCAGGCTCAGTCCAGCTGCTTGGGCGTGAACAGCGCCTCGCCCGACACATACTCCGCCGGCGCCTCGTCCGCGCTGGCCGGGCGGGTCGTCGTCGCAGCCCCAGCCCCGAGGCGACGAGTACGTCGGATCGCCCAGATCGCGAAGCCGCCGCCCAACGTGGCCACCACCGCCCCGCCGCCTATGTAGTTCAGCAGCGTCCGGGCGTTCCGCTCGTCACGAGCAGCCTGGATCTCCGACTCCGACGGTTGATACGGCTGCGGCGCGTTCGGCGGCACCGGGCCCGAGCCGGCCATTGGCTCGTTCAACGCGCGATAAGGATCGACGATCCCGCTGCCGTAGCCCATGTTCGGATCCGGCACGCCGTCCGGGGCCGTGGTCGCAACGATCCGCGCGATCACCGCATTCGCTCGCTGGTCCGCCGGAAGCCCCGCTATGCCCGTTCGCGGATCGGCCAGCACCAGCGCTGCGGTCGCGGCCACATAGCCCGATGCGATCTGGGTCGAGACCCACACCTCCTGGCCGTCGATGGCGGCTGCCACCACATCGACGCCGGGCGCGACCAGGTCGACGTAGGGGCCGATCTGGGACGCGGCCCCGCGCATGCCGTCGGGGCCGACCATGCCCACCCCGAGAACCTGGGGGTATGCGGCAGGGTACGGCGTGAGCGACTCGGGAGTCGGCGTCATCGGGGGCGCCTCGGGGGAATGCTGGTCACCGACCGCAGCCACGACGACGACGCCTGAGGCGACCGCCTGCGCGACCGCCGCCTCCAGCTCGGGACTCGCGAGGTAGACCGCGTGGGGCACGACGATGACCGCCGCACCCGACTCGACGGCGTAGTCGATACCGGCGGCCACCGCCCCGGCCTGCGGTTCCGGCTTGCTCTCGTCGTCCGAGCTCAGGGCCTGCGAGACGCGCACCGGCAGAATGCTGACGCCCGGTGCGAGGCCGTAGAAGCCCACGCCGTCCACCTTCTTACCGGCGATGACGCTCGCGACGGCCGTTCCGGAGCCGAGACAGTCGTCGTCCGCGCGGTTCGCGCCCGCTGCGAAGTCGCGCCCTCGTAGCACCGACCCGGCCAGCTGAGGATGGTCGGCCTGCACTCCCGTCGACAGCACGGCGACGGTGATTCCCGTGCCAGTCGTGAACGGCCAGATCCGCTCGGGCGCGCTATAGCTGCTCACCTGCCACGGCACCTCCTCGATCGTCGCGGAGGACGCCGGCGGATTCTTGCAGTACTGCGCCTGCTGGTTCTGCCCGCTCGGCGAACTCGTAGCCGACGAGGCCGAGCTGGCTGCCGATCCCGAGGCCTCTGATCCCGAAGTCTCCGATGGAGCTGAGGAGGCGGACGGCGTCGTCGAGGCCGGGTCGTCCCCGGGAGCGGCGACCGCCGGGCCAGCGATCAACAGCAGCCCGACCGCTCCGCTCGAGGCCCAACGAGCGATCCGTGAGGTGGTGTGCATAGACTCTTTCTCGCGCTCGGATCTCGGCCGCTACGCACGCTAGCCGGGCAAAGTGGCCAGCAGGTTAACATCCCAGCGCGGCCTCGCGCCGTCCCGGCCGCGTCGATAGAGTGGCGAACGGACCCGACCACGACGAGACGGATCGAGAGCACGTTGAGCACCGGTGGCCACGACTTCCCCGAGCTGGACCGCATGCGCGCCTACTCCGAGGAGCTGCAGGGACAGGTCCAGAAGATCATCGACGAAGGCGCCGACATCCATCGCCGCATCGGCGAGGTGTCAGCGACGGTGGTCTCGGAGAACGGGCTGGTCGAGGTGACCTCCGATGGCCGCGGCCAGGTGACCGAGCTGCGCCTGTCGCCGGAGATCTACCGGCGTCCGAACTCCCGCGAGCTCGCCGAGTCGATCCTCGAGACGATCCGCGCGGCGGTCGACAAGGCCGTCTCTGAGGCGCAGGAGATCGCGGCCGAGGTTGTGCCCCGACAGAGTCTGGATGTCTATCGAAACGGCGAGATGGATTCGATCGTCGAAAACATGACCAGCCGGATGTTCGGAAAGGACTGAGCCACGACATGGCCGATGACAGCGTTTACATCGATCCGCAGCAGGCCTCCAATGGAATCGCCCAGTGGGACGCCGCGGCCGGCGACGCACAGGATCACTGGAAGACGAAGACCGGCGAGGCGACAGGCTTCGGATCGCCCTGGGGTTCGGACGCGGCGGGTCAGCAGTTCCTCGCCAACTACGGCGGCAACGAGCTGATGCAGAACAGCGACGTCGCCGGGATCTTCAAACACCTCGTGGAGACCGGAAAGAACGTCCGCACCGCGATCGAGGCCTCGTTGGCCTCCGACGAGCAGCAGGCCAGCGGCGTCGAGGGCGTCATCGAGCCGGGCACCGCTCCGACGCGCTGACGCGCGCATCTTAGAGTCGAACGTCTGCGCCGATGGGAGACGTAGAGAAGGCCTGGGCCTTCATGAATCTGCCCGACTGGGCAGATCAGCTCATGTCTGTCGTGGTCGGCGGCGAGAAATGGCCCGCGGGCAGCGAGACCCAGCTGTGGGAGCTCGCCGACGTCTGGTTCGCGCTGCAGGAGCTTCTTGGCGAGGACGCCAAAGAGCTGACCGGCGCGGCCAACACGCTCCTGGCCGGGTGGCAGGCACCGGCTGCCGACAACTTCCGGGATCTCGGCGAACAGCTGGTCTGGCAGGGTGAGCAGGCCGCACTCCCATCGATCGCCAAGAACACCGGGCAGGTCAGCCAGCAGCTGATCGAGTTCGGGCGCACCACACAGTTCACGAAGTACACAATCAACATCGCGTTCTGGATCGCGGTCATCGAGCTCTTCGCGCTCGTGCTCGCCGCCTTCTTCACCTTCGGAACCACGATCGTCGCCGCCGGCGGCGTGAAGGCAGCCCTCTCTCTGGCCATCAAGGCGGCGATGCGGACGCTGTTCACCCAGGCCGGCCGCAAGGCGGTCATGTCGCAGATCACCAAGGCGTCAATCAAGCAGGCGACGGTTCGGGCGGTCCGGCAGATTCCGGGCGAGATGCTCGAGGAGATGCTCGAAGAGGTCTTCATCGACACGCTCGCCCAGGCGATGCAGATGGGCCAGACCACGCCGGCCGGTCAGCCGATCAAGCCGGACTGGGACTTCCGCTCGACCGCGACAGCCGCGGTTGGCGGTGCCGCCGGCGGTGCGGGCGGCGCGCTCGTTGCTCCCATGACGGCGCCGCTGCGCCGCTCCCCGTTCATGGGCAACATGCTGTCGAACATGGCGACGAACGCCGTCGCCTCACCGATGGGCGGCAGCGCCGCGACCATGTTCAACAACGCCCTCGACGGCAAGCCACTGCTCAAAGGCGTGGGAGCGAATTGGTCGCCGGAGAACATGATGAACGCGGCGCTGACCAGCCTGTCGCGTCCGTCGCCACACTCGTTGTTCGACATGAGCAGCCAGGGCGCCATCCGCCACACGACGAGTACCGGCGGTGACTTCTTCAACGCGGTCACCACGGGAACGGTCCCGTCGAGCCATCCGCTGGCAGCGGGCATGCCGGCGGTGGGCAACAACCTCCCGTCCCGGGCGCCCATGCCCGGCCAGATGACGTCCGCCGCTCCCTCGACGTCCGCGGCCCCCTCGACCTCCACCGCTCCCTCGACCTCCGCGGCCCCCTCGACGTCCGCGGCCCCGACACCGAGCGCACCCTCCGACGTGTCCAGCGCCCCGAGCGTCGCGGATGCCACCTCCACCGCACCCAGTCCGGCGGCGCCCGACGCGCCGTCCACCGCACCGGCCTCCCCGGGGACCGACAGCACTCCCGCGGCGCCAGCTACCACCGACGGCCCGGGCGGCGATTCGGCCAGCTCGGCGGGTACCGATTCCACCAGCTCCACGAGCCCGCCCAGCACCTCCGAGACCACCGGCAGCCAGGACAGCGGACCACAGTCGGCGCCCCCGAGCACCTCGGCGCCATCCAGCGAGTCCGGGCCTCCGCAGGCGAGCACGCCCGGAGACGGCACGAGCGGACCGGGCTCGGCCCAGACCGGCGGCGACTCGCAGAACACATCGGGCAACCAGGCCGCCTCATCCTCGACGACCCAGTCGTCCTCGCCGCCTCCGCCGGGCAGCACGGCCACCCCGTCCGACATCGGGGTCGATCCGACCTCCACCGCCGCCGACCCGACGGCCGGCGCTCCGGACAGCGGGGGCGCGGAGGGGACGTCCGCGAGCACCGAGACGTCCGCACCGGTCACGGACCCGGCGACCGACACGCGGGCTCAGCACGGCGGACCCAGCGGCCCGCCTCCCGGCGACGTCGCTCATCCGGCGTCCGACAGCGAGCAGGGCGGGTCCGCTTCCTCGACCACCAGTCCCGGGACCCCCGGCGCGTCCGACTCCTCGACCACCAGCCCCGGCACCCCCGGCGCGTCCGACTCCTCGACCACGTCGGCCGATCCGGCGAGGAACGCCGGAACCCAGGCCCCCGCAGCCAGCACCCAGCAGGCCGCTGGCGAGTCGCAGGCTGGACTGGTCGCCGGCGGCGCCGCTGCCGCACAGGCATCCGGGGTACAAGCGGCGGCGGACGCCGAGGCCGACGCTGACGCCCCTCCAGCTGCGGCAGCTCCGATGGGAGTCGCCGGTGCGGCACCGCCGGCCACCGGCACCAGCCCTACCGCGAATCAGCAGCCGGGCGGGCCGCTGACCGGCCGGCCGACCAACCCGGCGGACGTGCGCGCCGACCGGACAGAGGCCGGCAACGAGAGCACCGCCGAGACGGCGGCGTCGAGCGACACCGGACCCGGAACGCTCGCGGCCCAGATCGCCCACCACCTCCACACCTCGAACTTCGACACCCACGGCCGGACCCTGACCGAGCCGGCGATCAACGGCGCTATCCAGCACATGAACAGCGACCTGTCCTCGATCGCCCGGGGTGGCCCGGAGATGGTCACACACGCCCAGGACGCCCTGAACCGGCTCAGCACCGGCGATGCGACACAGTCGGACGTCGACCTGCTGGTGCACCAGTTCACCGAGTCGGTGGCGCTCGAGCAGCGCACGCTCGCAGATCCCGCCACCACGGATACAGCCGCCCAGCTTCAGCAGAACGCCTTGCTGGCCACGCGCATCGCCGAGCAGCAGAGCCCCTTCTTCACCACCGGCACCGCGGTCGACGAGCAGATCAGTGCGCGGGCCCTCGACGGGGTCGCTCCCGATACGTCGAGCACCCCGGCGGTCGCCACCGACCCCGCCGCGGACCCCGATCCCGACAGCGCCCGCCGCGGACCCGATCCCGACAGCGCCCGCCACGGATCCCGCCGCGGACCCCGATCCGACAGCGCCCCGCCGCCGACCCCGCGACGCAGCCACCGCACCCCACCGGAGGACGCGAGCTCGCACAACCCACCCAGCGCGAGGCCGAGCTCGCCGAGCGCGGCCGGCTGATGGTCCAAGGCATGGACACCGACACGATCCGGATCGCGACGATGCTCGCAGAGCACACCGTGCCGACCCTGGACGGCGGCCGGGCCCCGATCGACATCCAGATGCTCGAAGCGATCCGTGACCACCTCTTCGGCGATCACCCCGTGACCCACCAGGTCGATGGCGGTGAGATCACCTTGTCGCAGTTCATTGCCGATCCGGACATCATCGAGGCCTGGCTCCGCCTGCAGCACAACGACACCAGCCACCTCGAGACCGACCTGCTGCTGATCGCCCACGAGCACGCCGAGATCCAGGCGATGGAGCAGGGCAAGAGCCAGATCGACGCCCACCTGGCCGCGAACGAGATCGCCAACTGGTCGGAGGTCGTGCCCGATTCCGACCACCCGTTGTTGCATCGGCTGGACCTCAACCAGGGGGTGCCGGACTTCCAGAGCTACGTGGACTCCCCGGTCCGCTCGTACGAGTACAACCACGCCATGCGGGTGCGCAGCATTCTGGACGCCCAGATGCCGGGTGTCTACGCCGTGCTTACGGCGCCCGATCTGGAAACACCGAAGCGAACGCTGCCGAGCGCCAGCGGCACACTCTCACCGCAGTCCGATCTCGGACAGCGAGTGGCGCGTGCCCGCGCCGAGCTGCAGCAGGTCATCGAACAGATCGGCGGGCCGGCGGTGCTGGAGCTGGCCGGCAACCCGCACCTCGACCCGAGCACGGCGGCACAGACCGGCCCGTTCGTTCCCGGCACGTGGCACGCCGACAAGTCCGCCCTGCATGGCCTGCGCGCGAGTTCCGTCAAAGCCATCCTGGCGGATCTTGGGCTGACAGTCCCACCCGGGACGACGAACGATGGCCGCATCGCCGCCATCCAGGACCATCTGAGGATCCTCGCCGACTCCGCGCCCGAGGGCTCCACGCCCGAGGAGCAGGCCGCGTTTCAGCAGCACCAGGAGCAGATCGTCGCGACGTTCGCGCAGTCGATCACTACGCACGCAACGATGGACCGCAACAACACCTCGCTGCGCACTCACGTGCGCAACCACCTCGTCGGTTACTACGCGAGCCGCTTCATCGCGATCTACAACGCACTCGACTCTCGCCCGGCAACCGATCGGGGCACGGGCACGCTGACGTTCCTGTTGACCGAGTTCGGTGGCACTGCGAATGCATCCGCGCTGGAGGAGGCGCACAGCGGCCTGCCGGCCGGCGTGGCCTTCCGCACCGAAGGGCTCACCCCGTCCGGCGCGCCAATCGCCGCGAACATCGACGGCATGCGCGGTCATGTGGCGCTCGAGATGAAATCCGGCTACGCCACCCACGTCGAGCCCGACGGCCGGTTCAACACCGACACCGACCAGAAGCTGGCGCGGCAGTTCCGCCGCGAGGTCGGCGCGGTTCAGGCCGAGATCGACGCCCGGGCCAAGCAGGCCGCAGACGCAGCGATCGAGCAGCGCCTGGTCGAGCTCGGCAAGCCGGAGAACGAGCTCACCGCGGCTGAGCGCGCCGAGCTCAACCAGCTCGAGAAGTCGACGACGAAGGCCTACCTGAGCTCGCATCCAGCACGGCTGGACATCATCACCGACACCGAGGTCACCCAACGGGCACTCGAGCAGCTCATCGCCAGCCGCCCAGACCTCAAAGCGGCGGTGAGCATCTACTCGCACGAGGATCACCTCGCGCACATGCGCGCCGAGACCGAACAGGCTCAGCGCGAGCGCTACCCGGGGATCGTCGAGGAGGCCAGGCGGCTGGTCGCGCTGCGCCGCCAGCTGGACGGCGACCTGCCCACCGGAGCCCGCAGCCTGCCGTCCCCGGATGCCGTCCCGAACCCCGAGGACGCCGTCCGGGTTCGCACCGCGCAGCAGCAGTACCTGCATGGAGTGACCACCGACCCGACCATCACGCCGCCGATGAGCGCGCAGGAACTGAACGACCTGGTGTTCGGCGAGCCGCGTCGGGGAGCCTCCGTCATCCAGCAGCTCACCAAGGCGCTCGGGATGGACGTCGAGGTCGTTTCCGACGCCGATGGCCAAAGCACGCTGCGACTCACCAACGACACCCGGCTACTGCAGGTCACCGTCGACGTCGCGTCCCTGACTCCCGACGGTCTTCTCCCCTCGACCGGCGACCCCGTGGTGCGCACGGATATCGCCTCGTCGCCGGACGATCCAGGACGCGGAGCGCACCGTCAGTTGCGTGCTGACCTACACATCACGTTGTCGTCACAGCTGAGTCCCGAGCAGGTAGCCCGAGTGCTGGCGCAGGAGATCACCCGGGCCAGCTACGAGATCGACCCCGATGCGCGCAATAACACCGAGGACCTGCTCACCGCGGACGCCAACAAGCGAGTTCCGCCGGTCATCGCGCAGGTGCAGGCGGACAACGACCCGTCCTTCAGCCCGCGCGACGTCGCCCGCCTGGCCGGGCTGCAGGTGCTGTTCGACTCCCTCGAGGGCGCATCGCGCAAGCAGGTGAACCAGCTCAAGGACGTCATCGCCGCGACCCTCTCGGACCTGGGACTGAACCTCACCACCGAACGTGCGACCGAGCTGGGCATCTCGCACGACACCCTCGTGGAGCAGTTCTTCACCCGGCTCCAGGGCATACCCGACCTCGACGGCAGCTCCCGGCTCAAGGACGCCATCCGCAGCTTCAACACCCAGGAACTCGGTGGCATCCCGCCGTCCAAGGCGCCGCTGCAGACCTATGTCGCCAAGGCGATCGCTTCGCAGGGCCTCACGGCCGCCGGCACGATCCTCGGTTCGATGTTGCTAGGGGTCGCCTCTCCGGTGCTTCTCGCCGCGACCGGCATCGGGGCGGTGCTCGCGATCGGCGCCTCGGTCCTAGCCGACGTCAACAAGTTCAACAGCGCCGCGCGGAACACCACCGCCGCCAACGACCAGAACCCCCGCAGCGGCGACCGAGATCAGCAGGCCCGCCAGCACCGCGACGAGGTGCAGGCATTACGCACCGAGATCGCGCTGAACCCCGAGCTCAGTGGGCAGCTGCGCACCGGGTTGTTCGGCCCGCAGGCCGACGCGGCGTTGGCGGCGCTAGAACGCGCTCACCAGACCGCGAGGGACCGCCACGAGGGCCGGATCCGACTGCGTCTCGACGAGGAGGCCGTCCGGGACGTCGACCCGCTGGACAAGGTCGCTAGCCGCGGTGCCCTGGCGTTCAAGGCAGCGGCCACTCCGCTGGCCCGTGCCCTCCCGTTCGCCGTCGCGGCCGTCGTGGCCCCCGCCCAAGCCCTCGCCATGGGCGCCATCGCCGCGGGCAACGCGATCGCTGCGGCTATCGGCGCGGGCATCGCGCCGCGACTGGGCCTCGGCGGCGACCCCGCGCTCGATGTGACCAAGGCCGAGCGCGAGAACGAGAACCAGCGCCGCAAGTCCCTGCTGAAGATTAATGCGGCGGACGTCGCGGCGAGCACGACCTACCGCTCTCAGACCCGCGACATCCAGCTGCTGCACGAGCGATTCGCGCAGCAGAACGCTGACGAGCGCCGGATCCAAGAGATCAGCGACGCCCTGCGCACCGCCGACCCCGAGCAGCGGGCCGCGCTGATGCGCGAGCTCGACGAGATCGGGCAGCGCACGAGCCGCACCGCGGCCCTTCCCGACGACGCGATCGAGACGACCCACGACCTCGGCCCGCTGCGTGAGGCGCTCCAGCGAGTCGTCGACACCACCGAGCACTTCGCCACCGCTCCCGCACACGAGCGGCTCAACCCCTTCAAACCGCTGCGCGGGGACATGCAGCGGGCGATCGCCGACGTCCACGTCGCCGCTCAGGCCCTGCACGAACAAGGCCTCGACATCCCGCTCACCCTCGACAGCTCGCGCCGCACCGAGCAGATCATCACCATGCAGTCGCTCGATGAGTCGACCCAACGGCTGCTCTCGGTAGTCCAGATGCACCCCGAGAACGGCTATCGGCAGACGGCGAACATCACGGCGTACCTCTCCCAGCGCTACGCCGCCGCAGGCGTCACCACCTTCCTGACCCGCTTGGCCAATGCCGGCTTCTCCCCCGCGGCCTTGCTGCCCGCAGCAGTCAGCGCGGTGACGACGACGGTCGTCGCCACGCTCGGCGAGCATCGGCTCGAGATAGGCAACGAGCTGCGCAAGTTCTACGAGCGCTCCAGCCGCTCAACAGTCCAGAAGTCGCTGGTTGCCATCAACTCGCGCGCGCTGCCGGCCGTATCCCACCCGATGATCGTCGAGATCGTCGCCGGCCGCGACGCCGCTATCCAGCAGTCGATCAACCAGCTGCGCGCCCAGCAGCAGGACCCATCGAGCACCCCCGAGGCTGCGGAGAACGCACCGGCCGGACGGCCCGCGGCCGCACCCACCCCCGCCACGCCCCTGACCGTCGCGGCGTCCACGCCAGCACCGCACCCGGCCACGCGCACCCCGGATCCCGCGACAGCACGCGAGGAGGTCGTTCAACGAGTCGCTCCGAGGTCCGCGTACGTCGTTCGCTTTATCTCCACGCCGGTACTCGTCGCGGTGCTGGACACGATCATTGACCCGGGTCGCGCGCTGCGGTCGGTGCTGACCGTGCTGTCGAACGCGGGGATCGGCCCGACCGAGTGGAGCAGCAAGGTCGCGGAGGAATCGGCGACCCAGCGCACCGAACAGGTACGCAAGCGGCTGCAGACCGCCGAGCTCGCCGCCCAAGATCGCCGGCTCGATGCCCAGATGGCCAACCCGACGCTGGATCAGTCACCTCGCCAGCAGATCGACACCCTCATCAGCGAGCTTCGCCAGCTCGCGCGAGCCGACGAGTCGACGCGTAGCGAGGCCGTAGCGCAGGCACGCATCCTGCACCGCGCGCTCGATGTCGCAGCAGCTCACGTCGCGACGGCGGACCCCGACGTGCAGCAACGCATGGCCGAGGTCCGCGCGAGCGTGGACTCCGCCTTCGCCGGAGTCACCCAGCCGGCCACCCGGGCCGTGATCGCGGCCGTCGAGCAAGCCCGGCCCACCCGGGACCCGAACGAGATCCTCACGGTGCTGCGCGAGCAGGTCACCGAGGCCCGGGCGCGCATTGCCCACGAGTCAGCGGCCACCGCCGTCCTCGAGGTGAGCACGGCCGAGACACGGACGCTCGCCCAGGAGGCATCCCTCCAGTTCGCAGCCGACGGCAGCGTGGACGCCCAGCAGCTCTCCGACCAGATCAGCAATCTATCGACGTCGCTCGAATCGAGGCGCCGCGATATCGCTCGCACGATGATCAGCGCGCTCCCCGCGCAGCGACCGATCCTCGAAGCGGCCGACAACGCAGCCCAGGAGGCCCAGTCGGCGCTGGCGAACGCCGAAGCCCATCGGGACTATGCGCTCAATCTCGCTCAGCGGGTGGAGCGCACCGCAGCCGGCGAGATCACGCTGCAGCGGCTCGAAACCATCCTGACCATCGTCGGCGTCACCGACAGCCCCGGCACTCTAGGGAACGCTCTTGACCAGGCCACGAATGCGCTCGAGACGGCGCGCCAGCACGCTGCGGTGGCAGAGCTCGCACTCGCCCATGCCCAGATCGACGCCCACCGGGCCACCGCCGAAACCGTCATCGAGCAGCTGACCGAGCGAGCAACGGACATCATCGCGCAGGCGACCGCGCTGCTGGATGACCCCAGCCTGCCCGAGAGCTCGGCCGCTGCCGCCGCGGACCTACGCTCTCATCTCGACACCGCTTCGGACCTGCGCAGCTCGATCGAGCAGCATCTCGACGACCTACGGCGCGCGCACGAGCATTCCGCGGCCCCTGAGCCGGGCCTGCAGCCCAGCACCCTCCTGCAGATCGCCACCCAGGCGCGCGAGGGCATCACCGCCGACCTCGATCAGCTCGCCGACCAGCTCGCCCTGGTGGAACGAGACCACGCAGTGATCCACGCGCAGACCCTGCACGACAAGATCGACCGCGTCCGAGACGACGCTGACCGCCTCGTCGAACGTGGTGCGCAGCTGGCGGCACAGACCGTCGCGGCCCGCGACGCACTGAGCTTCCGCACCTGGCACAGCGAGGCCGCCCGCCAGCAGGCGGAGGCTACCCGCGACATCGCCGATGCCGCCCAGCGCGCGACCCGCGACGCGGCCGATCAGCGCGCCGACCTTGCCCGCGCTCAGGATCGCGCGCGTCAGCTCGCCGGCGATCTGATGGCCGACCCGGCCGCGACCGACATCTCAAGCCTGGCCGAGCTGGCGCAGGACGCCGAGCGGATGCACTCCGCGCTGGAGCGATCGGTAGCCGAGCTCGAGCATCAGGTGCCGACCGCGGCGCTGCACGCGACATACGCCAACGGCCTGGCCGCCATCGAGCACGGGCAGACATCCAGCACCCAGACCCGACTGCGGCAGACTGTCCTCGTCGAGGAGCAACGGCTGCTGCATGACCGGATCGCCGGGATGACGGCCAGCCAGAACCCGTCCGCCGTCCAGGCAGTGGAGCAGCAGCAGGCTCTTGACCGGCAGTTACGCACCATCGAGGTGCTGCACCAAGACCAGGAAGCCGAGATTCGCCAGCTGCAGCAGCTCGCGGCGTCCGAGACCATCGAGTCACGTAGCCAAGCCATCCAGACGACCACCCAGTCGGTGCTGCAGCGCGTCGGAACGATCCAGGACGCCCTCGCACGCGCCCGTACCCTCATCGACGGCACGGACGCGATCTCCCGCGTCGCGGCCGCGGAGATCGACCACGCGAACAACACCCGCAACGCGGTGCGCGCAGCCGACGAGTACGCCAGCGCCGAGCTGGCGGTCGCCCACGCGGTCGCGGACACCGCCCCGGGCGTCATCTTCCGCGACGCCGCCGGCAACCGGACCAGCTCCCCGGCCCAGCAGGCCGCCGGCGAGCTCGCCGTCGCAGACCGCGCCCTCCGGGCCGCGAGCGCACTGACCGACCAGGCAGCCGCTGCGATCGATGACGCCGGCTACCGGCTCCGGCAGCAGCCCGCCGCGACCCTCCGTGACGCCGCGCTCGCGCAGTCCTCTACCAGCCGCTCCAACGAGCTGATCGCCGATGCGCTCAGCCACCTCGCCGAGGCTCGGCGGCTGATCGAGGTAGACGTCGACGCCGCCCGCCCAGGGATCCAGGACGTCGTCCCGGACACCCATCAGCGACATCTCGACGCAGCACCGGGCCAGCCGCTCGACGGCGTCATCACCCTGCCCGCGCCCGCCCCCGAGCAGCAGCTGCTCACCGACGCGCGCCGGATCCTGGACGACGCCACGGTCGAGGCCGAGCGTTCCTTCGCCCAGTTCGAGTCCGTGGGAGCGCTGTTCAACGCCGCTGCCCAGGTACAGCCCTCGGGTGCCGCGGCCCTCGACCAGGCCATCGCTGCCGCCGAGGACGCCGCGATCACGATGTCGGAGGATGCGCAGCAGGCGCAGGACACCGTGGATCGCATGAGCGAGACGCGCGAGCAGCTGCAGGCCCTCGCCGAGCAGATCGCGGCGCTGCCCGACGGCGCGGACGCGTCCGCCACGCTGCACCGGATGCAGCTGCTTCTGGGGGAGCTGTCCACGCAGCGGGCCGCGCTGCTGCAGGAGCTCGCCCAGGTCGACGCCGATGCGATTCGGCTGTCCCGCGAGTCGGCGACCGTGCTGCAGACCCGTCTGGTCGACGCGCTCGGATCGCTCACGGCGCACAACGATCAGCTCGTCGAGCAGCTCACCGACGAACGCAATCGAGTCGCGCAGGTACTCGACTTCATGCTCGATGCCCAGACCGACACGATCACCGACCAGCGGCTGGCGGAGATCCGGCAGGCGTTGCAGGAAACGGACTCCGCGCTGCACGAGGCGACCCGCGCACATCGCGAGCTGTCCGCACTTGCCGATCACGAGCAGGACGTGCTCGACGAGCTCACCACGCGGACGGCGGCGCCGGCCGAGTTGAGCGACCAGCTGCCCCAGGTCGCCGAGCGCGCGCTGCACCGGGCACACGAGCTCAGCGACGCGATACGCGAGCAGCACGAGCGCGGCGTGGCGGCCGCTCGAGAGGTCGGACGCCGTGACCTGACCCCCACGCCACCGACATCCTCCTCGCCGCAGGCGCTCGCCTCGGACGCCGAGGCGGCGCAGGCTCAGCAGGCACGGGAGGCCACCGACCGGATCGAGTCGCTGCGGGCCATTCGCAGGGAGGGTGATGCCCGTAGCCAGGCCGCTGTTGTCACCGCCTTGACGGCGCAGGAGACCGCGAACCGGCTGGCCGCGGCGGCCGCAGAAACCGCGCGGCGGGCAGCGGCCGGCGATCCCGGGTTCGACGCAGACCGGATCGCGCTGGCGCTCGAGGCCGCCACGCAAGCTGCCGCCCAGGCGAGCGTGCTGAACGACACCGCGCTCGCCGAGCATGCGGCGAGCGCTGCACGGCTCGCCTTCGATCAGGGCATCCTGGCGGCAGTGCCCGCGTTCGCAGCCCTCGATCAGGCACGCCAGAACGTGGCGGGCAGCCACCCGGCCAGCGACCAGCTCACGGAGCAGACCCAGCGGCTGCGCGCCCTCACCGAGAACGCGACCCGAGATGCGACCGCGCTCGACGGGCTGCTGCAGACGATGGACGATCTGCACACCCACGCCACCACACTCGCGCAGACACCACCAGTCGATCTCGGCACGCTGGCCAATCTCGGCGAACGGGCGCGGGAGCTCGCTCAGCAGGTGACCGAACGATCCACGAGCCTCGAGAAGGCGAGCAACCGCGTCGTGGTGGCGGCGCGCACGCTCGCCACGCTCGAGCTCGCCGAGAGCGCGCTCGCCGACGCCGCACCGCCCAGCAACATAGACGCGATACTCGACCAGGTGGACGCCGTCGTCGCGGAGGCAGTCTCCGACGCCGAGGCCGTCTCCGACGCGCGCGACGCCGCCGTCCAGGATGCGCTCGCCGTACGCGACATGCTGGCCGAGATCGGCGAGCTGCAGAGCACCCTGCGCACCGCACACGACGAGCTCAGCGCTCTTCTGGAGGACCTGCTACCCCGCCGTCGCCAGGAGGCGGTCACCGATGCCGAGTCCGAGGCGCTGGCGCGACTGACCCAGACGATCACCGAGTCGCACGCCACGCTCCGCACCGAGCTACAGACCCTTCCGGTTCGTGCCGACAGCGCCCTCGCCCATGCCATGAACGCGGTTGCGCTTGAGCACCTCGCCGAGGGACAGCGGCTGCTGGAGGCGATCGCCGCCGAGCGCGCCAGCATGCAGGAGCTGCACCTCGAGGCAACGACGTTGATCGAGGACACGATCGACCTGTCGCTGTCCACCGACCCACGGATCAGCGCGCCGGCGGCCGCTGCGATCGCCGGTGCCGAGGCAGTAGTGTCCGCCGAGCAGCGCGCGTTCGACGTCCACGCCGATGCGCAGAGCCGGATCACGCACGCGTATGACCTGCTCACTCAGCGCGCGCCGTCCGCAGAGCTCGCGGCCGCGGCGCTGGCCGATGTGGACGCGGCGGTGGAGGCGTTGGCCGAGATCGAGCGTGCGGCACGCGAGCGTACGACGAGCAGCACGTCGCGGCTCGATGCCGCACAGGTGCAGGCGGCCGCGGCCCGCGGCGCCGAGCAGCTCGTTGCCGTCGAAGGATCGCTGAGCATCGACGACGCCTTCCTGGAAGGGCTTGGGGAGCGGGCCCGCTCGGTGCAGCAGGACGTCGCCCCCACCCTGCAGAACCGCAGCGAGCTGCCGGCCTTCCGGGCCCAGGAGCTCGCAGCGTCGGTCAGCCTCCAGCAGGCGCAGGCGCGCGCCGACCTGACGAGCGCCCTCGCGCAGCTCGACGCCGCGACCAGGCTGGCCGACACCGACCCCGACGCGGGTCGCCGCCGGGTCCAGGAGGCCACGGAGGCCGTCGAGCGGGCGCGGGAGCTGGCCGAGGCCTCGGCGCGCGACCTGGACGCCGCGCTTCGGGAGCTGGCGCGCGCGAACGCTGATCCCGACCGGCACATCGACGGCATCGACGATGTCGGCCCGCACCGGATCAGCATCGGAGAGCGACCGGCGACCCGGACGGTCGAGGAGGCGAACCGAGACCTCGAGCAGTCCGCCGAGGGCCGGGCGCTGCGCTCCTCCCAGGCAGACGGCGCGAGGCTTCTACACGACTCGGCCACTGGCCTGGAATCCCTGAGGACTGTCATCAGTCAGTCCCTCGCCCAGTTCCAGCAGGAGACCGCCGGGCTCGATGTCGACCGACGCGCCCAGATCCAAGACCTGATCACCAGCTTCGACACCAAGGTGCGCGAGCTGCAGCAGACGGTCCGTGACCTCGCGGGACAGCACGCCACCCTGCCTGCGGTCACTGCACCGCTGGCGACCGCGAGCGTGCTCATCGCCGTCCCACTGTCACCCGCGGACGTCGACCGGGCCGCAGACCTCATCACCGCAACCCAGGAACGTATCGCCCACTCCCGAGCCGACCTCGAGGCGCGGCTCGGCGCGGCACAGCAAGTCGCGGACGGTCTGCAGGCCGAGCTGTCGCGACTGATCGCGCACAACCAGATCCTCCAGACGGCCGCGCTGAGCGCCGAGACGCGCGCCACCGCCGACGGCGTCCGGCAGCTCGCAGACGTCATCCGCTCCCGGTCGGAGGGGCTCACCGGGGCCGAGCACGCCGATCCGGTACTCCAGGAGGCGCAGCGCAGGCTTGACCGGTTGCACGCGGTGGTTGCCGATCACGTCGCCTCCGTCGACGACGCCAGCGCTCGGCTCGGCGATCTGGCCGTCGCGCAGTCCGAACGCCACGCGTCCGTGCTCGACGCGCCGGACGCCGAGCGCGACCGTCAGGTCGCGGACGATCACCGACTCGCCGAGGAGGCCGCCGAGGACGCGCGGCGGATCGTCCAGGAGACGACCGTGACCCTCGAGCAGCTCGCTCGCGCCGAGCACAGCCTGCGCGAGACAATGCTGCGCGACCGGCTTTCCACCGCGCGCGAGGCGACGCTCGAGGCAGCACAGGAGCGTCTTGATCGCGCCCTGGCCGATATCGATAGCCAGCTCGACACCGGCTTGACGCAGATCCAGCAACGGCTCGACGAGGCCAAGACGCGCCGCGACGAGGCGCTCGTCGAGATCGAGGACACCGACCGGCTCCGCAACCGCCCGCAGCTTCGAGCCATCGAGTCCGAGTACCGGCGGGCGGTCTCCGAGAGCAGCCGCGCCGAGGCCGACCTGCGCGCCGGATCGACCATCTCCGAACGAGCAGCCCAGGCAAGCCTCGAGCAGGCGGTCGCCGAGGCCGACCGCAGGCACGACCAGACGCTCGCGCGCGAGCTTGCCGAGCTGCATCAACGGCAGCGGCAGGACGTCTTTGAGGCTCGGCGTCATGCGGTTCAGGCCCAGGCACGTGTCGATGGCACGGACCCCGCCGCTCAGCTGCGTCAGCTAGCCGAGACCAGTAACCGGCAGCGGGTTGCGATCGGCGAACAGATGCTTCGCGACAATCACGCCGCGGCGATCCAGTACGGCACCAGGATCACGGCGATGAACCAGCAGACCGCCGAGGTGATCCGGGAGGCGGATTCGCGCCGCGGGCGGGCGACCGTCCCCGCCGAGCTCGACACCCGCCTGCGTCGCCGGGGTCTGTGGGGCGCCATCCAGGTCGATCCGCCGCGCGAGTGGTTCTGCATCTGGCAGCCCGATTCGCAGTGCGTGTGCGACGGCCACTCCAGCGGCACCTGCCCGTTCCGCCCATTAGTGAACGTCGAGGTGCCCGCCGACCCGCCGTCTGGCGAGCAGAAACCCCAGCAGAACCCCAACCAGCAGAACCCCAACCAGCAGGATCCCGGCAAGCCCACCCAGCCACGGCCCACGGAGCCCGATCGGCCGGGGCCGAGCGACCAGCCGAACCGGCCGGCCCAGCCGCAGCAGCCGCCGCCGACCGCTGGCCAGCCGCAGGCACCCACCGCGCCGCAGGCACCCACCGCGCCGCCGCTGAGCCCGCCATCCCCACCCGTCTGTGGGCCGGACGGCGCGCCGCCCGCCGACGAGCCGGCCGCCGAGGCGCCATGCTCGCCACAGGTCCCCGCAGGGCCGCTTGCGCTGCCTACCGCGCTCGATGCGCTTAAGCGGGTCGTGGAATGGCTTGGAGGCGTATTCGAGCTGATCGCCGCCGCCCGGGCGCTCATCCGGTTGCCAGGGCACCCGCCGCTCGAGATCATCCTGAGTACCGAGGTCCGGCCCGGTGGCGATGCCCTACAGGTCAGCCGGGACGGACGCCGGATCACCGTCGTCGTCAACTGCGCCGCCACCATTCCCGACATCGCTGCCGAGATCGCCAGCGGCGTCTCGGGGGCACTGCTCTACGACCACTTCGGCGATCCCAGCCTGCTCGGCCCGTCACCGGTCTGGACGCAGGACAGCGACATCTGCGCGATGACCGGCCCCGACGAGGGGCTGCCACTGCCCTCCCTGGAGGACTGGCGAGCGTTGGCCCGGTTGCACGAGCTGCTGTGGCAGCTCAGCCACGTGGACGAGGGCCCTGTGCTGGACGCCGTGGCGATCGCGCTGAACGACCTGATCGACCAGATGGGGCTCGACCTGGACTCTGCGCCGGGCGCCGAGCTGCGCCGGGCGCTGCTGCCCGAGGCTATCCGCGCGCTGCTGGCCGAGACGCTGCCGGACTGGGACTGCGCGGACCCCGACAGCCCGGAGCTCGGCGGTGACGTCGTCGACGAGGGAGTGATCGACGAGGCGGACCGGATCGGGAGCACGCCCGGTGATCGCTCCTGGACCAGCGAGCGACGCTAGCGCACCGCTGTCCGCCGGTCAGCCGATGGCGAGGTCCAGGCTCACCGCGCCGGCCGCAACCAGATCCACCACCGTGCGCCACGCCGCGCGCAGGTCGGGATCTGCCGGATCCGTGCCGTCCCGCACGGCACGCGCCACCGCCAGGTGGGTGACGCTGCGGCAGTCGTCCAGCTGGGCCCACAGCGCATGCTGCTCCGCATCGAGGTAGACCACCGCCTGCTGCGCATATCCGATCGCGACGCGACCGGGCCCAGAACGCCCCGACGGAACGGCCTGGTAAAGCGGAACCGGCCGTAGCCGCATCCCCAGCTCCATCAGGTCCGGGCCGTCGAGATTGAGGCCGACGACCAGACCGCGGTCTCGCAAGCGCTGCACGGTCGCGGCCACCTCGTCCGCCGGCGCCGCCGCGGTTTCACCCTCGTCGTCGGGCACGAAGAAGGTGGCGGTCAGATCCCCCAGGCCCTGGGGCACCCGCGTCAGCGACTGCCAGACCGCGAGCTCGTTGAGCGTCGCGATACGCTGCTCGTCCAGCCCCACCCGGACGACGCACCCCGGGTCGTCATTCCCCCACGCCGGCGGCTCCAGCGCGACCAGCGCCCCGACGGCCAGCAGCAACTCGGTCACGAGGGCGATCCCGCCGCCGGCATCAGGCTCGCCATGCCGCGGGCCGCGAGCGGGAAGAACTCGGCGAGCACGAGCGCGGCCAGTCGCTGGGGCAGGATTACCTCGAGGTCGTTGCTGCCCGCCTCGCTGGCCCGACCCGCGACGGCGTAGATCGCGGCCGCGAGCGTGTGGACCGCGGGCGCGAGGGAGTAGACCTCGTGGACCGCCGGACGCAGCCGGTAGTGCTCACCTCGGGCGTCCCCCACGACCACCCCGAGCCGTTCGTGCACGGTGATCGGCGTGTGGGCCAGCAGCCGCAGGCTCGCGAGCTCGGCCAGCACCCGCTCCCGAGTCGTGGCGAGCTCGGCCAGCAGACCCCTGTCGCTCAGCGAGTCGTACGTCGCCCGTGGCCCCGGCACGCGGGATCGCTCCAGCAGCGCGCTGCGCTCCTGGCCGCTGGTCGCCTCCCGCCACAGCTCGAGCTCCTGGGAGGTCACCGTGACGGTCGTGCCCGGCAGCGCGAGCACCGTCGCGCGGTCGCCGTCCACCGCGCTCCACGCCGTGGCGACCGGCTTGCCCAGAGGGACGACGACCGAGCCGGGTAGCGCTTCGGTCACGGCGTCCGGACCAGGTCGAGATATCCGGCACGCTTCACGGTCAGCGCCTGCACGTCCCGCAGGTAGTCCACCAGGTCGGCGACCGAGTCGGCGCGTCCCGCGTCCTTGGCCGCCAGCAGCAGCGACTCGCTGAGGTGGGCCGAGCGCCAGACCTCGTACTCCGCGTCGGTCAGGGCGGTGACGACCTGGTCTGCGTTCACGCCGAGGTAGAAGGTGCCCGGTTCATCGGGCGTCGCGCCGATCCCGGCGAGCAGCGGCTCGAACCGGTGGGTCGCTGCCATCTCGATCACCTCGGCCCCGTCGGGCTGCTGCACCAGGCCCGTGTTGCTGAGGTGACGCAGGTGTCCGGCCGCAGCATCCACCCCGGCCCGCCCGGCCGCCTCGATGATCTGGGCCGGGTCGTCCTGCAGCCGCCCGTCCTCGTAGAAACCGTGCGCGTAGCTCCAGGTGAGCCACGAGGCGACATCGGGCAGCTCGGCCATCTCGCGGCCGAGCCGGACGTCGATGCCGGTGAGCCCGAACCGGCCGTGCCGCGCGCCGGCCAGGTACCCGACTCCGTAGGTGCCGTACTCGGTCCGGTCGTCCTCGTCGACCGTCACCTGGGCGGTGGCGGAGGACTCCCGCGCCGCGTCCGCCGTGGCCAGGCTCAGCTCAATCGCGCGATCGAAATAGCAGGCGTGTGCCGACAGCGGACCGTGCACCCGCCCCAGCACGAACTCGACGAGGGCCTGCCCAGTGCCCAGCTCCGCGGTCTCGGGAGCGACTGACAGCGCGCCGGACAAGATGTCGCAGCAGCTGTCCAGGCTCGCCTCGGTGGGCCCCGACACGAGCACCTGCCGCAGCACCGCGTCGACGCCGACCGTGCGCTGGTCCCCCGCAGCGAGGGTGAAGACGTCGGAGGCCTCCTCGCTGTTGCCGATGCAGGTCTGCAGCGGCAGCAGCCGGTAGGCCTCGGCGAACGAATCCCTGGCAACCGGCAATCCGAGCTGTACCTCGGCGACCAGCCCCAGCTCCAGGAGCAGTTCCAGCCCCCGGGAGGAGTCGATCGCGCCCCGGTCGATGTCGAGGGCCGCCAGCAGACCCCGGTCCATCCCGCGAAGCGTGCCTGGCCGCGCGGCGTGCAGCTGCAGCCAGACTGCCGCCTCCGCCATGCTCAGCCGATAGACCTCCGACCCCAGCCGCACCTGATAGTGGGCCTCGTCGTCCGACTCGAAGATCTTGCCCAGCGGCTGACCCAGAGGTATCAGCACGGGGACGTCGGGGGAGCTCGCGCGCGTCATCCTGCCGACCCTACCGACAACCATCTGCCCGCGAGCGAACCGTGGGTGCCACGCAGGTGAACGACGGTCACTCGCCCAGTGAGCCCGGCTCTGCCTCGCGGGCCGGCATCGCGCGGACCGTGATGCGGCCGTCGGGGTAGCGGGTCGAGAACGCGCCCCGGTAGTCCTCCAGCAGAGCGGTGAGCGCGTCGGCGTCCTGCGGCCGCTGGCAGTACCAGACGATGGGACGGCCACCGGCCAGCTTCATCTGCAGCCCGGCGATGCCGAGGTAGTTGATCTGGGTCGTCTCGAGCAGCTGGCCGTCGGGAAGCACCCCGTCGTACAGCGTGGCGATGGCGTAGATCAACCCGTCCTGGTCGCGGCCGGCGAACTCGAAGGACTCCCCGGAATCGGGATCCTCGACGACGTGGCCCACGCCGACCGGCAGTCCGGTGACGAATGCCTGGTACTGCGGCTGTTCCAGCAACACTGACTCCAGTCCGGCGCCCACTAGGCTTGATGCGAGATCGCGCTCAGCATACGCATCGAGCCGAGCACCCGACAACGCGAAGGAAGCATCATGGTCCGCCGCATCATCCCCGTCAACAAGGTCGCCGAGGACGCCGACTCGGTCACCTACGAGTGGGGACACCCGACCGTCAACCGCAAAGCGCGGATCGTCAAGAGCACCGACCAGATCGAGCCGGCCGAGGGCACCACGGAGGACGAGGCGCAGTACCTGCTCAACTGGATCAACCGGGTCCGCGTCCTGAACAACATGAGCGACTACCCGTCCGAGGCCCCCATCTATCGGTAGCCGCCGTCCCTGCGCTGTCCCGGCTAGCAACGCCCCGGCTCAGGCTACGACGATCCCGGGCGAGCAGCGTTGGCAACTGCTACCGACGAACCGGCCGCCGCCGGCGACTAGGTTGGAGCGAAGCCGCGCCGTACGACAGGAGCCTGCCCATGACCGGACCGCTCGACGGGATCACCGTCATCGACCTCACCCGAGCCCTCGCCGGGCCGCATGCTGGCCAGATGCTCGGGGACATGGGGGCTCGCGTAATCAAGGTCGAGTCCCCCGGCAAGGGCGATGACACCCGCGGCTGGGGGCCGCCGTTCGTGGGCCCGGACGCCGACATCGCCACCTACTTCCTCTCGTGCAACCGCAACAAGGAATCGATCACTCTCGATCTGAAGACGGACGACGGCAAGGACGTGCTGACCCGGCTGATCGCCAAGAGCGACGTGCTGCTGGAGAACTTCCGCACCGGCGTCCTCGACCGGCTGGGCTTCTCGATGGAGCAGATCCAAGCCATCAACCCACGCATGGTGATCCTGTCCATCACGGGATTCGGGCACGACGGACCGCAGACCGGGCGCGCTGGTTACGACCAGATCGCGCAGGGCGAGGCCGGCCTGATGTCGATGACCGGGCCGAATCCCGAGACGCCCTCGAAGGTGGGCGTGCCGATCGCGGACCTGCTGTCGGGCATGTACGGCGCGTACGGCGTGGTCTCGGCACTGTACGAGCGGGAGCGCACCGGCAAGGGCAAGATCGTGCGCACGTCACTGCTGGCCTCGATCGTCGGCGTGCACGCCTTCCAGGGCACTCGCTGGACCGTCGGCAAGGACCTGCCGAAGGCCGAGGGCGCCTTCCACCCCAGCGTGTCGCCGTACGGCCTGTTCTCCAGCAAGGACGGCATGCTGCAGATCGCGGTCGGCGCCGAATCGCAGTGGCAGAAGTTCGCGCCGGCCTTCGGGTTCGACCCCGAGGACCCGACGTACGCCACGAACGGCGACCGGGTGCGCAACAACAACCTGCTGATCCCGGCGATCAACCACGCGTTCGCGGCGTACACCAATGAGGAGCTGCTCGAGAAGCTCAACGCGCTGGGCATTCCGTGTGGCGAGGTGAAGAACCTGCAGCAGGTCTACGAGTGGGACCAGGTCCGCTCGCAGGGGCTCGTCATCGACGTCGAGCATCCGGTGCTTGGCACGATCGAGCTGCCCGGGCCACCGGTGCGGCTGTTCGACGGTGACACCGAGTGGAAGCGCGAGCACAGCTGCCCGCCCGCGCTCGGTGCCGACAACGAGACGGTGCGCGCCTGGCTCGATGAGACGTAGCCAGGCCGCCCCATCGCGCCCTCACCCGGCGACCGCTACCGTCGACGTATGCGGATTCCCGGCCCTTCAGATCTCGTCAACGCCCTCAGCTGGGTCGGCTCGAGCGTGGACACGCTCACCGACCTCCTTCCCCGAGTGGTCGGCCTCGTCGACTCCGTCGAGAGCCTCGTGGAACGAATCCACCAGGTCGTCGATCGCGCCGAGCTGACCATCGGCCGAGTCGACGGCACGATAGCGCGGGTCGAGACCATCACCGACGGCGCCGAGGCGGCCGTGACCCGAGCAGACGCCGTGATCGGCGGCGCCGAGACCGCCGTCGCGCGAGTCGACGGGGTGCTCACCACCACTGAGGAGGCGACGGCGCGCGCCACGGGCGTTCTGGATGCGGCCGAGGCGACGACTGCCCGGGTCGACGCAACCGTCTCCGGCGCCGACCAGGCGCTCGGCAAGGCATCGAAACTTCTCGAAGAATATGAGCCGCCGCTCACTGCTCTGAAGCCGACGATCGACAAGCTAGCCGAGACCACGCACCCCGAGGAGGTCGAGGCGCTGGTGCACGTCATCGACATGCTGCCCGAGCTCACCGACTCTCTTCGCGACGACGTCCTGCCGATGCTGGGGACGCTGGAATCGGTCGGTCCGGACCTCCGCGAGCTGCTGCTGGTCTCACGCGAGCTCAACGAGATGCTCGGCTCGCTGCCCGGCATGGGACGGATCAAGAAGCGGGTGGAGGAGCAGCAGGAGGAAGAAGAAGCCGAGCGACCCGCTTCCGGTGAGGGCTCGTGATCGCGACGTCGTGATCATCACCTATCGAGGGCGGGCCGGCGTCGCTACACTCGAGCTCAGTTAACAGTCATTAACTCACCGGGAGCACGCCATGGTGGTTCAGCGACTCATGCCGACCGACGAGGGTCAGGACCTGATCGACCTCACTCGCGAGATCGCCGACAAGGAGCTGCTGCCCAAGGCGGCGTCGTACGAGCGGGAGGAGCGCTTCCCCCGCGAGGTATTTACGGCGCTGGGTCAGGCGGGGCTGCTCGGACTGCCGTTCCCCGAGGAGTACGGCGGCGGTGCCCAGCCCTACGAGGTCTACCTCCAGGTGCTTGAGGAGATCGGTGCGCGCTGGGCCGCGGTCGCCGTCGGCGTCAGCGTGCACGCGCTCACCCTGGGCATCGCCTCCACCTTCACCACCGAGCAGCAGCGTGAGGCATGGCTGCCCGACATGCTCGGCGGAACCCAGCTGGGCGCCTACTGCCTGTCCGAGCCGCATGCAGGCTCCGATCCCGCGGCGATGATCGCCCGCGCCACCAAGGACGGCGACGAGTACGTCGCCAACGGTGCCAAGGCGTGGATCACCCACGGCGGCCACGCGGACTACTACATCACCATGCTGCGCACCTCGGACGACGGCGGCCGCGGCATCACCTGCTTCAACGTTCCCGCGGGAACGCCCGGCCTCACCTCGGACAAGCCCGAGGACAAGATGGGCCTGATGAGCTCGACCACCACCACGATGCGCTTCGACGGCGCCCGCATCCCCGAGTCGCAGCGAATCGGCGAGGAGGGCCAGGGCCTGCCGATCGCGCTCGCCGGTCTGGACTCCGGACGGTTGGGCATCGCCGCCTGCGCGGTCGGGCTGGCCCAGGGCGCCCTCGACAACGCGGTCGCCTACGCCAAGGAGCGGACGGCGTTCGGCCGCAAGATCATTGACCACCAGGGCCTCGGCTTCCTGCTCGCGGACATGGAGGCCGCGGTCTCCAGCGCGCGGGCGGCCTACCTGCACGCGGCGCGGCTCAAGGACGCCGGCAAGCCATTCTCCAAGGAGGCCTCGGTCGCCAAGCTGATCTGCACCGACAACGCAATGAGGGTGACCACGGACGCCGTGCAGGTACTAGGCGGCGCCGGGTACACCAAGGACTTCCCGGTCGAGCGGTTCATGCGCGAGGCGAAGGTCATGCAAATCTTCGAGGGCACCAACCAGATCCAGCGCCTGGTCATCTCCCGTCACCTGGCCAAATAGCAGCCTCTTGGAGACGAGCGGCCCCGGCCAGAGCAAGCCCCCTGCGGGGCCAGGGCCAACAGTGTCGCCTTCGCGAAGTGGTAGCTCAACTGCACGTCCTGGTCCGTTCGCGATGCCCTCGTAGTAGATCGACGTCCACCCGTCTGGCTGATCGTCCGAGAAGAACCGGTTCACCATCCGCCCTCGGCGGATGGTGAACCGGATGCGGGCGATCGAGGCCTAGGTCCGGCGTCGTCCACCGAGCAGCATCAGTGCGCCGGCCGCCAGTAGCACCAGGGCCCAGGTACTGAGGCGATCGGCCTCCAGTCCGGTCTTCGCCAACGGCGGCCGGGGGGCGACCGGCTGGCCGGGCACCACTGGGGCTCCTGGCGAAGCCGGCTGGTCGCCGGTGGAGTGCTTCGTCGTCGTGACGCACGTCGGGCACGGTGACGGCGGGTTGTCACCCTGCGCACCGGTGATGTGGTTCTTGATCGTGACGTTCCAGGCATCGGCGTGCACCGTGACCTGATACGACAACGCCACCGACTTTCCTGGCTCGATCTGCGGGACCGTCCAGGTCAGCTTCGAACCACCGAGCTGTGCGCCCTCACCCTGAGTCACCGACAGGAACGAAGCGTGATTCAGCACCTCGCTCATGTCGTCGGTCACGACGACTCCGCTGATTGGCGAGATCGAGTTGTTCGCCACGAGAACCGTGTAGGTGATGACCTGGCCCGGCTTGACCTTCGACCCGGAGGCCGGGTCAGCCGACTTGGTGATGGTGTACGACGGGGGCACCTCGTGCTCGGTCGTGGTGGTGCAGGTCGGGCAGTCGGTCGGCGGCTGCTCGCCGGTCGCGCTAACCACGTTCTTCAGGTCCGCGCCCCAAGTGTTCGCCTTTACCTTCGCCTCGTAGCTGATGGTATACGGCGTGGTGCCTGAGACCGTTCCTAGCTGCCACGTCAGGGTGGTGCCCGATATCGACGCGCTTCCTTGCGACGGCACGATCGCGGAGACGTCAGCGTAAGGCAGTACCTGCGATAGATCGTCAGTGACGACCACGTCGTCGGTGACCCCCTCGCCGGTCGGCGTCACGCTCACCGTGTAGGTGATGGTGTCGCCGGGCTCGACCTTCGACCCACTCACCGGGTCAGAGGTCTTGGTGAGGTAGTAGCCGGCGTCCTGCCGCACGAGGCTGTTGGTGATGGTGACCTGCGGGCCGGTGCCGTCCTCACTGAGCGGCGCGACGGTAAAGCTGATCGTCTGTGCCGTTTGGTCGAGGCTCGGGCTGCTGCCGCCGGCTACCTCGAGATTCACCGGCTGCCAGGAGTAGCGCGGGCCGGCCTCGGGCAGGGCTCCTTCGGTCACCGAGCACTTGGCGCCGATCGGTATCTGCTGTTGCGCGTCGATCGTGCCCTCCGGCGACACCGTCGCGGTACCGGACTGCGTTCCACCAGAGGCGTCGGTGCATTTCCACGAGACGGGGAACTTCGTCTCCGCGAACTCGCCCTTTTCGTCGCCGATCAGCTTCTTGGCGATAGACAAGCTCGTGGTGATCCGTTCGGTCTTGTTCGTGACGGTGATCGTCGCCTTCTCACCGAGCGCGACAGTCGCCGGCTGTCCGGAAATCACGTGCTGGCCGGTGAAGACGTACGACGGATCGGTTGCCGCCGCGCCGCCTGCGGGCGCCGTCTCGGTGATCTCACAGCTGGACCCGACGAGGATGCCAGGGATGCTCGCCTTGCTCGGGTAGCTCAGCGCCCAGGTCCCGGTCTGTGGGTCGTCGCCGGGATGGGTGCAGGTGTAGGTGCCGCTGAACCCGAGGTCGCTGGCCGGCTGTACGCCGTCCGGCAGGTCGATCACCTTGGTGATCTCGAGCTCGCCGTACTGCCGGTGCACGCTGTTGGTGATCGTGACCGTCTGCGGCGCTCCGGCGACGGTGGTCACCTTCCCGCCTGCCGGGTCGTACGTAGGGGTGTTCCACGCGTAAGACGAGTCGACTAGCAGACCTGCCACGGGTGTGTTCTCGGTGACGGTGCAGGCCGCGCCGGTCGGTACGCTCGTGCTGAGCGAGGCGGTGCCGCCAGCGGCGGGCAGCTCCCAGGTGCCGTTCTGGTTGTCCTCCGGTCGCGTTCCGTCGTGCGTGCACTGCCAGGTGCCGGTGACCTTGGCGTCAGGCTTCAGCGCCTTGGCGGCGTCGCCATCGAACGCCTTTGCGACCTTCACCTCGCTGTACACGCGGGTCGGCGAGTTGGTCACGACCGCCTTCGACGTCCCCTGCGCGGTGATCGGAGCGGGCTGGCTCACGTGAGGCTCGGTCCAGGCCCAGGAGCCGTCGACCAGACCACCGGTGGGAGCGATCTCGGTCACGGTGCAGGAGGAGGTAACCGGTAACTGGTCGGGGGCCGGCATCCCGGCATCGGCGGTCAGCGTCGCCGACCCGGCGCCGTCCCGCTTCCACGTGCCGGAATACGTGCTGGTCGTCGTGCCCTCGGTGTAGGTGCACTGGTAGGTGCCGCTGAAGGCCGCCTGGGCGGTGATCGCGTCAGCGTTGGTGCCGTACGCCTTGTCGATCGCCAGTGCGCCGTACGCCCGCGTGATGGTGTTGGTGACGGTGATCGTCGGGGCGTCCCCGCCGGCGCTGATCGTCACCGGGTCGCTGCTCGCCGGCGAGCCCCAGGCGTAGGAGGCGTTCACGAGCAGGTCGCTGGTCAGCGAACTCGCCCGCTCTGTAGCGCTGCAGGTCCAACCGTTCGAGATCCCTTCGACGGTCGCGGTGCCGCCGGGCCCGAGGTTGACCGTGCCGGTCCGCTCCGGTCCGCCGTCCTTGAAGCGGCACGAGTAGTCGATAGCGAACGGGGTGCCGGTGGCGGCGTAGCCGGCCGTCTCACCGTCGAGCTTCTTGGTGATCTTCAGGGCTCCGGTGGCGTGGTTGACGGTGTTCGTGACGGTCATCGTGGTGACGGCGCCGGCTTCGACGGTCGCCGCGCCGTAGGCCGGGGCGCCCCAGGTGTACGACGGATCGCCGTTGGCTGCCGCGGGATTGCTCAGCGCGTTCTCGCTGACGGTGCAGGACGAGCCGATGAGTACGCCGTTGGTGGGGAACCCGCTCACCGTCGCCTCGCCGGCACCGTCTCGGCTCCACGTTCCAGTGACCGCCGGGTCGTTGCCGTAGGTGCAGCTCCACGTGCCCGCGTAGGCGTGGTCAGCGGCGACGACTGAGTCGGGGTCGGTGAGGATCTTGGTGATCTTCAGCGAGTTCGGTCCGCTGTAGACGCGTGTGATCGGGTTCGTGACTGTGAAGGTGGTTGGCTCCGAGACGACGACGCTCGAGCTCGGATCGTAGGTCGGTGCCTCCCAGGCGTACGAGCCGTCGACGAGCGTGCCCGCGGCGGGCAGCGCCTCGGTGGCTACGCAGCTCGATCCGAGCGGGACGGCGATGGTGGCCGAGCCACCGTCGCTCACCTGCTGCGGGCCGAATGTCTGTGGAGCCTGCGAACCCGGCACGGTGCACGTCAGGCTGATCGCGAAGGTGGTGCCCGGCTTCAGACCGGCGGTCTGCCCGCTGACCTTCTTCTTCACCGTGACGTCGACGGTCTTCGCCGAGGTCGTGTTGGTCACGGTCACCGCTATGGGCGTGTTGGCGTCGCTGACCTTGAACGTGGCTTTGGTGCCGGAGGTCGTCACGCCCGTGCCGGAGTAGGTGACCGAGTCCCAGGTGTAGGGGTCGATCGGGTTCGCCTTGCCGGTCTCCTCGACCGTGCAGGTGGAGCCGAGCGGGATCGTGGTGCCGGCGGGGAGCTGGGCGGTCTGGCCCGCCTTCGCTGTGAGATCACCGCTTACCGTCTCGCCGGACTGCGGCGTGCACACGTAGTGGAAGGTGAACGCGGTGTCTTGGTAGGCACTGCCCGCGGCGCCACCTACCACCGTCTTTCCGACCGTGAACTGGCCGGTGACCCGCAAGATCGGGTTGGTGACGGTGATCGTGCCGCCGCTCGGTGTGAGCGTGACCGGGCCGTCGATGCTCGGCGCGCCCCAAACGTACGACGAGTCGGTGCCGCTCGGGGGTGTCGTGACCGTGTTTTCGGTCGCGCTGCACGCTGCGGTAACCGGGATCGTGTCCAGGCTGCCGTCGGTCGCGGTCAGCGACGCGGAGCCCGTCCCGATGACGCTCCACTGGCCGGTCGCGACCTCTGAGCCGCCGTAGGTGCACTTCCACGTGCCGTTGAAGGTCACGTTGGACCCGTTGAGCCCATCCTTGGCCGTGACGGCTTTGACGATGGCGGGCTTGGCGTACACGCGGGTGACGGTGTTGGTCACCGTCACTGCGGCGGTCTGGTCCTTGGTATCGATGGTGACCTGCTGGTCGGCGGGCTTGGGGCCCCAGGCGTAGGAGGCGTCGATCAGCGCCGGAAGCGCGCCCTCGCTCACCGTGCATGCCGTGCCGATTTGCAGCTGGGGCGTGGACTGGGGGACTCCGGGCACCAGGTCGAAGGTATGGGCGTAGTTAGCACTTTCGCCCTGCGCCGGCGCGTTGCACGTGACGGTGACCGGAAAGGTGCTTCCGTTCAGGACGCCGGCGGTCTCGCCGGTGACCTTCTTGGTGACCGACAGATTGCCGTACGTCGGGTTGGTGCGGTTGGTGACGGTGACTGTCGCGCTTTGTCCGGCGGTGGTCGTGACGGTGCCGTTGGTCAGCCCTTCATACGTCGGAGCGGCCCATTCGTACCCGGCGGCGAGGTTGCCGGTTGGCGACTGCTCGGTCACGGTGCAGGCCAGGTTCGCCGGCACTTTGATCGTCTCGCTGCCGCCGTTGGCCAGTTCGGCGGTCCCCTTCTCGCTGTCGGAGCACTTCCAGTCGACCTTGAACTCCTTGGCGGCGCCGCCCGTGTAGCCGTCGCCGACGATCTTTTTCTCGATCGTCAGGCTTCCGGTGAGCTTCGTGAAGTAGTTGGTGACGGTGACCTTCTGCGTGGCGTTATCAGTGATGGTCGCAGGCGGGCTGATCGTGTTGCCATCCCACGCATAGGACGCATCCGCGAAGTCGCCGTTTTGGCCGGAGGGGCCGGTTTCGGTGACGGTGCAGACCGAGGTAGCCGGGATCCCGGTGACCGTCTTCGAGCCAGCGACGCTGACCTGCTCCGAGCCGCTCTTGACCGTCGTGTTGCCGATCTTGCAGTCGTAACCGATCGCGAAGGCACGGTTGTCACCTCCGGTGTAGCCGGTGGCGGGGGTGCCATCGCGCGGGGTGACGACCTTATTCAACTGCAGAGATCCGAAGTTCTGCTTGTACTCGTTGGTGATCGCGACGGTCGCGGAGCCTTGATCGGGAATGACGACGGTCTGGGCGGGTGCATAGGCGGTGGACACCCAGGTGTAGGAGGTGTCCTTCAGGTTGGTGCTGCCGGACGGCGCGGTCTCGGTGACCGTGCAGGAGGTTCCGGCCGGGATGCCCGTGACGGTGACCTCGTTGCCGGCACCCGGGCCGACCTGGAACGGTACTTCGGCGCCGCTGCCACACTTGTAGGTGCCAGAGAATGGCTTACCCGTGCCGACGTAGCCGCCCTCTGGACCTTTGACGGTTTTGGTGATCTTCAGATCACCCTTCTGGAATCGGTTAGTGACCTCGCAGGTGACCGAGGCGTTGTCAACGAGAGTGACCTTGTTTCCATCGGTTACCGCGACGGCTGCTCCGGCGTCGTTCTTGCACGCCCAAGCGCCCTGCTGGACGTATCCGACGGGGCCGGTCTCGCTCAGCACGTAGGTGCCAGCTTTGACCTTCTGCTTGGTGACGCCGGCGCTTCCGGACGCACCGGAGATAACGCTAGCGCTGGCTCCCGATCCAGTCGCCGTCAGCGTCCAGTTCGCAGGCGTCGCGGTGCCGCCGTCCACCTTCTTGACTAGGGTGAGTTGGGCGTCCGGCTTGTACTCGTTGGTGTATGTGCACGTCACTGGTGCCGCTTTGTCCGACGCAGGTGCGCCGACCTTGAGGGTGAACTTGCCGTTTGTGAGATCCTTGGTGATGTCCACGGACTTGTTTTCACCGTCAACGCATTGGATGTCTTTCACCGACCACTTGTCGCCTGGGGGCGCCTCGGTCACGGTTACCTGCTGGTCTTGCAGCAGTTCCTTCGGGCCGTAGCTCTGTCCGCCGCTCAGCGTGAACGTCTTGTTGTCCCATTCGCCGCTCCGCACCGAAGATGTCGTGCTGAAGCTGAAGGTCTTCGCCGGGGCAACCGAGCCGTCTGCGGTGAGGACCTTCTTGACGATGGTGAGCGATCGCACCTGCTTGAACGAGGCGTAGAGACAGGCGGAGGTGGTCGCCTTCTCCATCGTCCAGAAGGTCTGCCCGGTGCCGCTTGGATCAAGGGTGGCAGAGCATTGCGCGCTCTGGTCAAAGCCTTCGAGTTGAAGCTTGTAGGTGATGCCATCCTTCAGGAGGGTCGTGCTCGATACCTGTGAGATGAAGCTGATCCAGTCCGCGCACCCGTTGGCATTCGGGGTGCCGGCCTGGTTGTTGCTCCAAGGGTTGAGTTCGGCTGGTGACTGCTCGCATACGGTTGCCGTGTTCGGCGTCTCCGCGAGCTGGTAGGTGAACGAGACCGTGTTGTTGCCAGTGAAACCAGGGAATCGGATGTTTACATTGCCCTGGTAGTACTTCGGGTGATTGCCGTTGATCGGGTTGTTGTAGTGGGTCACCTTGGCGAGCAGGAAAACGTCTCCGTCATTGACCGTGGTGACATTATTCGGGGTCACCTGAACAGCGCTCTGCTTGGAAAGGTTCACGGCGCCAGGGCAATTGGCGACATCATTTCCGTGCGACACGATCGCGTTCGCGCCGGCGCTTACGAAGGTGTTCGCGCTCGGGCTATACCGGGTGCAGCCACCGGCGGCGGTGGCGGGGTCGGTGGTCTGGCCGCTGAAGGTAGCGGTCTTATTGCCGGTGTCGTAGGTGACGCCGGTGTACGAGGTCTGGTTGGACACCGAGGCCTGGACACCGCCGAAGTTAATCGTGGCGGCCGCGGCCTGCGGCAACTGAGCATCGGGAACCACCATTGGCACGCCGAGTGCGAGCGAGGCAATAACCATCACCGTCAACAGCCGACCGACGTGCGCGGCCACCGATCGACGCGTCTTCGTCATATTTCCCCCCGGGATCTGGGCGCGAGCGCCCGTGGCCCCCCCATGGCGCCAACGCGATTAGACAGTGGGCGCGGCGAAACTCGCAAGTAGCACACAAAAGCAGGTGCCGTGTTCGATTCGGAAGTTGGCAGCGAAGGTGGCCACTACCTGGGCAGATCACGATTAGGTCACGGTTGCCCATGAGATGCATCACAACTGGCCGGTAACGACAGGCAATCGCCAAGGTCATGCAGATCTTCGAGGGCACCAACCAGATCCAGCGCCTGGTCATCTCCGGCCACCTGGCGAGTAGCGGTGCTCACCGCGAGTTGGCGCGAGCGCTCGGGCGGCGGGTCAGCTTCAGCAGCACCGGGCCGCGGGCGTTCGCAGGCGCGGAAGCCCCGCACCCGGCCGATCCGTCGGCCTTTCCGCTGGGGCACCCGCCGCAGCCGCCGTCCGGGCAGCCGCTCGAGAGTTGCTCGGTCGTGATTCGCCCCATCCGGATGAGGTGATCCAGTGACGCGTCCACCACCGAGGGGTCCAGGCCGGCACGCCGCGCGATGTCGGCTCGGGATACGGCACCGTGGGCGATCGCCTCGGACACCGCCGTCAGCGGACCACTCACCACAGCAGCCGCCCGACCTGGAAGACCGCCACGGCGAGCACCCAGGCGACCACGAACTGCATGCCGACGCCGAACACCGTCCATCGCATGCCGATCTCCCGGCGCTGCGCCGCGAGGGTCGCGACGCACGGCGTGTAAGCGAGCAGGAAGACCATGAACGCGAAGACCGCCGGTGCGGTGTGCCCGCCCGAGGACTCCTCGAATGCCTCGGTGATCTTCGCACCGAGCGCGGAGTCGTCGCCGGTTGCCCCGGGATCATCGACGGCGTACGTCTGGGCCCACGACGAGATCACCGCCTCCTTGGCCACGAAGCCGGTGACCAACGCACCGGTCGTCTGCCACGCGGCGAATCCGGTGGGCTGGAAGATCGGGGTGACCGTCTGACTGACCACGGCGTACGCCGAGTCCTCGACGGGGGTGTCGCCGAAGGATCCGTCGCCGCGCACCGGCCAGGACTGCAGCGCCCAGACGACGATGACCGTGACGACGATGATCCCCGACGCGGTCCGCAGAAACCCCTTCAGCCGAACCCAGGTCACCAGCGAGATCAGCCGCAGCGTGGGGCGTTGGTACGGCGGCAGGTCCATCATCAGCGGTTCGCTGCCCACGGCTCGCCAGAGCGTCTTCTTCAGCAGCAGGCCGACGCCCACGATCAGCAGGATCGAGACGACGTACATCGCGAAGACGACGGTTCCGGCGTAGCGCGGGAAGAAGATCGTCGCGAGCAGCACGTAGACGGTCAGCCGGGCTGAGCACGAGGTGAACGGGACGAGCAGCGCCGTGAGGATCCGCTGCCGAGGTGTCGACAGCACGCGGGTCGCGCTGATCGCCGGCACATTGCAGCCGAACCCGACGATCAGTGGCAGAAAGGCCTTTCCGGGCAGCCCCATCGCGCGCATCCATCGGTCCGCGACGACGGCGGCGCGCGCCATGTAGCCGGAGTCCTCCAGCAGCGCCAGCAGCAGGAACATCAGGGCCATCAGTGGCACGAAGGTCAGCAGCATGCCGACGCCGGCGATCAGGCCGTCGATGAGCAGCCCGTGCACGACGGTGGTGTCCAGACCCGCCTGCTGCAGCACCCAGGATGCGCCGTCCGACAGCGGTCCGGCGACGAGCGTGTCGAGGCCGTCCTGCAGTGGCGCCGCCACCGTCGTGGTGATCTGGAAGACCGCCCACATCGCCAGCGCGAACACGATCGGTCCCCACACCCGCGACAGCGCGATCCGGTCGAAGGTGTCTGACCAGGACCGGCGGGTCACCGCCTCGCGAGCGGTCGCGGAATCGACGGCTCGCTCGATCCACGCGAAGCGGTCGTCGGCGAGCGCGAACCCGTCGTCGTCCGCGGCCGGGAAGTCACGCGGCGGTGTCACCGGCCCTCGGACGGCCCTGGCGACCGCCCGCTGCAGGTCGTCGATGCCGGTGCGACGCCGCGGGTCGACCTGCACCACTGGGACGCCGAGGGCCGCGCCGAGCGCAGCGCTGTCGACGGTGATTCCGCGCCGGGCGGCGACGTCGACCATCGTGAGTGCCACGACGATCCGGTAGGCGTGCTCGCGCAGTTGCGCCACGAGATAGAGGCTGCGGCCCAGATGGGCGGCGTCGACGGTGACGACGACGGCCTCCGGTCGCTCCGCCGCCGGCACGTCGAGGAGCAGCGTCCGGGTGAGCGCCTCGTCGGGCGAGGCGGGGTCGAGGGAGTAGGCGCCGGGCAGGTCGACGAGGTCGTAGGTCTCGGCGGCCTTCCACGCACCGCGGCCGACCTCGACCGTGGTGCCGGGCCAGTTTCCCATGGTGCGGCGCGCACCGGTGAGGGTGTTGAACAGCGTCGACTTGCCGACGTTCGGCGCTCCGGCGAGCGCGACGACGGGCGCGCCCTCGGGTGCTACCGCACCGGTCGCGTCCCCGTGGCACGAAGGCACGCTGGCGACGGCAGCGTGCGGCTGCTCGTCGTGCTCGGCGGTCAAGACGCCGCGGCTGTCGGGGTGCTCGGCGCCTCGGCAGTCGTCCTGATGTGCAGATTCTGCAACGTCCCCTTGTCGAGGGCGAGCCGACTGTCGCCGATGGCGATGACCCGGCCACCGCCGGGGGTCTTCTGGACTGCGGTAAGCACAATGCCGCGGCGTACGCCCAGCTCCGCGAGCCGTCGCACCGTGGCGAGATTCTCCTCAGTACGCAGCACGCAGGAGATCACGCCGGAGGTGCCGACCTGGCAGGCGTGCAGGTCGACGCAGTCCTTGCAACACTCGTTCACACCTGCGACGTTACGCCTTAGGCATGCCTAGTTAAGGGCATCTCGGGCCCGTCTTGTGAGACCCGTCAGACACTAGCGACCAGCGTGGCCGGCTACCGCACCTTCAGTACGATCTTGCCGGTCGCGCGGCGCTCGTCGATGGTCTGCAAGGCTTGCACGACGCCCTCCATCGGGAAGGTGGCGCCGATCGGCGGGACGAGCTGACCGTTGGCCACCTTCGGCTCGAGCTCGCCCCACTGCCAGGAGAAGTAGCCGGGTCGCTTGCCCGCGTAGGCACCCCACCCGACGCCGACGACGTCGATGTTGTTCAGCAGGAGGCGGTTGACCTTGACCTCGGGGATCGAGCCCTCCGTGAAGCCGATGACCAGCAGCCGGCCGTCGTTGCGCAGGGATCGCAGCGAGTCAGTGAACCGGTCGCCGCCGACGGTGTCGACCACGATGTCGACGCCCTCGCCACCGGTCAGTTCTTTGACGGCGTCCTTGAAGCCGTCGACGAGCACGTACTCGTCGGCGCCGGCCTCCTTCGCCACCGTGCCCTTCTCATCGGTCGACGTCACGGCGATCACCTTGCCGGCGCCGAACGCCTTGGCGACCTGGATCGAGGCAGTGCCGCCCCCGCCCGCCGCGCCGTGCACGAGTACGGTCTCGCCCTCGCTCATCCGGCCGCGCGGCAGCAGACCGAAGTGCGCGGTCATGTAGTTAAAAGGCAGGGAGGCCGCCTGCTCGAAGCTCACGTTGTCCGGGACCTTGAAGACAAGACCCGGGTCGGCGACGACGTACTCGGCGAATCCGCCGAGCATCGAAAGTGCGCTCACCCGATCGCCTGCAGCCAGGCCCGAGCCCTTGGGCGCCTCGAGCACGACCCCACCGACCTCCGCGCCGGGGATGAACGGCAGCTCGGGCTTGATCTGGTACTTGCCGCGCGACTGCAGGACCTCGGGGAACGCCACGCCCGCGGCGTGCACCTCGATGAGCACCTGCTCGGGTGTACGGGTCGGCTTCTCGGCCTCGACGACGGTGACGGCTTCGGGACCGTCAAGGGATGCGATGTGGACAGCCTTCATGGCACCGACCTTACGTAATACCGAGCGGGCGCTCCACCGGCGTACCGTGACGGAATGATCATCGACCTGAACGCCGACCTCGGCGAGGGGCTCGGTATGTGGCAGATGACCGACGATGAGGCGCTGCTGCGCATCGTCACCTCGGCCAACGTGGCGTGCGGTTTTCATGCCGGAGACCCGTCCCACATGCTGCGCGTCTGCCGGTTGGCAGCGGCGGCCGGCACGTCCGTGGGCGCGCACGTCTCCTACCGCGACCTCGTCGGCTTCGGACGCCGGTTCGTGGACGTCGAGCCCGACGAGCTGACGGCCGACGTCCTGTACCAGCTGCACGCGATCGACGGCGTCGCCCGGTCGGCGGGCACGACGCTGCGGTACGTCAAGCCACACGGTGCGCTCTACAACGCGATCGTGCATCACGAGGCGCAGGCCCGCGCCGTGGTCCAGGCGCTTGTGCTGTTCGGCAGGCCGCTGCCGGTCATGGGGTTACCCGGCGCGCGATGGCTGGAGCTGGCCGCGGCCGAAGGCCTGCGGGTCGTGCACGAGGCCTTCCCGGACCGGGCCTACTCCCCAGACGGGCGGCTGGCCACTCGCGGCACGCCCGGGGCGAAGATCGAGGATCCGGACACCGTCGCGGCACGCGCGACGCGGATGGCGCGCGACCGCGAGATCGTCGCCCTGGACGGCTCGGTCATCGCCGTCGACGCCCACTCTCTGTGCGTGCACGGTGACTCCCCCACCGCAGTGCAGACCGCGAGCGCCGTGCGCGACGCGTTGACCGGCGCCGGCATCGAGGTGAGGGCGTTCGCGTGAGCATCCGGCTGCTGCCGTACGGCGAGCGCGCAGCGCTGCTCGAGGTCGGCTCGATCGACGAGGTCATCGGCACCTACGATGCGGTGCAGCAGCTCGCTCTGGACGGTCTCGAGGACGTCGTCCCCGCTGCCGTCACGGTCCTGGTCTCCTTCGTGGACACCGCGGCCTTTGATCGCGCATTGCCTGCGCTGCAAGGGATCCAACCATCGAGTGGCGGCCACGGCCCAGGCGAGCTCGTGACGATCCCGGTGGTCTACGACGGCGCGGACCTGGCGGACGTCGCGGAGATCACCGGCCTGAGCGTCGAGTCCGTGATCGAGGTGCACAGCGGCGCCGACTACACGGTCGCCTTCAACGGGTTCGCCCCCGGATTTTCCTATCTGATCGGGCTCGACGAGCGGTTGCGCGTGCCCCGCCGGCGCACCCCCCGCACGACGGTGCCCGCCGGATCGGTCGCGATGACCGGCCAGTTCACCGCCGTGTATCCGCGGGAGTCCCCAGGTGGATGGCAGCTGCTCGGCCGCACCGAGACGGTCATGTGGAGCAGTCACCGCGACCAGCCCTCACTCCTCCACCCCGGCTCCAGGGTGAGGTTCCAGCCGGCATGAGAACGCTGACGGTGCTGCGCCCCGGGGGCCGCACGACGGTTCAGGATCTGGGCCGGCCGGGAAATGCCTACCTAGGGGTCGGCCGATCCGGTGCGGCCGACCGGCGCGCATTCGGACTGGCGAACCGGGTGCTGGGCAACCCGCCGTCCGCAGCGTGTCTGGAGACGACCCTCGGCGGGTTGTCGGTTCGGGTCAGTGACCCGGCGTGGCTGTGCGTGACCGGGCCTCGGGTCGAGGTGACCGTGGACGGCGCTCCCGTCGGTCACCACACCGCGTTCTACGTGCCTGCCGGCGCGACGGTCGCGGTCGGCGTCCCCGCTCGGGGAATGCGCAACTACCTCGGCGTCCGGGGCGGGATCGACCTGCCGCCGTTGCTGGGGTCGCGGGCCACCGACCTGCTCGGGGGCATTGGTCCAGAACCGCTGCGCGAGGGCGACGTGCTGCCAGTGGGGCCGCTGCCCGACGACCCGCCGGCCGGTATCGACGTCTTCCCGGTCGTCGAGCCGACCGACGTGGTGGAGCTCGTGGTGGGCCGCGGGCCGCGGATCGACTGGTTCACCGACGAGGCGTGGCCGATGCTGCTGCGCACCGAGTACGTCGTAACCGCTGACTCCGACCGGATCGGCGTGCGGCTAGACGGACCACCGTTGCCCCGGGCCCGGAACGACGAGCTGCCGAGCGAGGGCCTCATGCAGGGGGCAGTCCAGATACCGCCGATCGGGACGCCGGTGTGCTTCCTGGCCGATACCCCCACGACCGGCGGATATCCCGTGATAGCCGTCGTCCGCCAGACCAGCCTCTCAGACCTGGCGCAGGCCCGTCCCGGCCAAGGCGTGCGCTTCCGACCGGGATAAGTTGGGACCCGACCCTACGCCTCGATCCGCGCCTGGAGACCACATGCTCAACCATCACGACCACGGCGACGTCGCCGTCATCACGCTCAGCCGCCCCGAGCGCCGCAACGCGCTCAACGTCGAGCTGTGCGACATGCTCGGCGAGATCGTGCGTGAGAAGGCGTCCCGGGGGTCGCGGGTCGCGGTCATCACGGGCGAGGGCTCGAGCTTCTGCTCCGGGGCAGACCTCGACGCGGTGTACGGCGATGCATTCTTGACCGCGCTGTACGGGCTGTTCCAGAAGATCATGGACAGCCCGATGCCCGTCATCGCCGCGATCAACGGCCCGGCGATCGGCGCGGGCACCCAACTGGCTCTCGCCTGCGACCTGCGGCTCGCCGACCAGCGGGCGGTGTTCGGCGTACCGACCGCCCGCAACGGTCTCGCGGTGGATCCGTGGACGATCCGGCGGCTGACCGAGCTCGCGGGCGGCGGCATCGCGCGGCGGCTGCTGATCGCTGCCGGGCAGATCGACCGCGTCGAGGCGATGGAGTGCGGGCTGGTCGATCGCGCCGGCGACCTGAACGACGCGGTCGCATGGGCCACCGAGATCGCCACCTTGGCGCCGCTGTCCGTCGCCTACAGCAAGAAGGTTCTGAACAACCCGGCACTACCCACCAATGACCCGGGACTGATCGCCGACTTCCACGCCTGCTTCGCCAGCGAGGACGTCGCCGAGGGCCGGCTCGCCCGCACCGAGAAGCGCGCCCCCGTCTTCAAGGGCAAGTAACCCCTTCCGGTTCGGCGGGGCAGTCGAGCTACTTCTTCTTGCTGAGCTTGGCGATCATCTTCTGGATGCCCGGCTGGGTAGCCGTGTAGGCCTGCGCCCAGGTCTCGAACTGCAACGCGGCGTCGAAGCCGGACTCGCTGGCGAGCTTGACCGCGGTCTTGATGTTGCGAGCCAGACGTGGATCGAGGTCCGCAGTCGTCTTGGCGAGCTCGAGGGCGGCGTCCATCGGGTCGTCGGCGAGCGCGGCGACCAGGCCGAGGTCGTAGGCCTGCTGGCCGGTGAGCCGGCCACCCTCCAGCAACAACTTCATCGCGCGCTGGCGGCCGAGCGTCTCGACCAGCAGCGGCGTGCAGCCACCGCCCTGATGAAGCCCGATCCTGGAGAAGGTCGCGGCGAAGTCGGCAGACGGCGAGGCGATCACGACGTCCGCCGCGAGCGCCATGTTCAGCCCGGCTCCGACCGCTGGGCCCTCGACTGCTGAGATGACCGGCATCTTCAGCTCCCGAAGGCCGAGGAAGCTCTGGTAGACGACGTCGCCTAGGTGGTCGCGGATGTCGTTGATGTCATCGCCCATGGTCCCGAAGACGTCGGGCAGGTCGGCTCCCGCGCAGAACGCGCCGCCTTCGCCGGTGACGATCACGACGCGGGCGTCCTTGTCGGCGGCCAGCGAGGAGACCTTCTCGGCTAGCTCGCCACAGAGGGCGTTGTCGAGTGCGTTCTTCTTCGCGGCGTTGTCGATGCTGAGGATGCGAATGCCGTCACCGGCGTCGCGTAGCAGGATCCCGGGCATGTGGTCGTCCTTCCGGTGGAGGGGCAGTCGCGCCGATGGCGGCAGCTCGCTCTACTCTGCCACGCGCCGGACCGCGGCCTGTTACACGGCCGTCGTGACCTGGACGCCGTGCTCCTGCAGGTCGGTGTCACTCACGTGCTTACCGGTCACGATCTGCCGAACGAGCCCCAGCCCGGAGGGCGCGTGGGTCTCGTCCTTGCTGATCGCGAGCTGCTCGAAGGCCTGCGCCACGATCATTGCCCGGTGGTCGCCGTGGCAGGCGATCTCATGCGCTGCCTGGGAGGCGAGCAGGATCCCCATCGCCAGGGTGGCCATGTCGTCGGTGAGCGCCCCCATCAGCACCTCCGCGTCGTCCGGTGCGGAACCGAGCACCGCCTCGGCACGCGCGCTGACCGCTTCGAGCCGGGCGGCGAGATCGTCGCGGAGGCCCTGCAGGGCGGCGTCGTCCACGGTCGACAGGCGCTCCCTCAGCTCGTCGAAGAGCACCTTGTGCGCGCCGAGCTTGCGCATCGACCGCAGCACGTCCAGGGCGATGACGTTGGAGGCGCCCTCCCAGATCGAGCCCAGGTGCGCGTCGCGCAGCAGGCGGGGGTTCACCCACTCCTCGATGTAGCCGTTGCCGCCGCGGATCTCCATCGCCTCACCAGTGGCCCATCGGGCGCGTTTGCACAGATAGTGCTTCGCGAGCGGGGTCAGCAGCCGGATCAGGGTCTTGGCGGTGTCGTCACCGTCGTCCGCCTGCTGCAGGGTTTCGGCACAGTAGAAGATCATGCCGAGCCCGGCTTCTACGTCCGCGGTCATTCGGAGCAGATCGAGCCGCATCAGCGGCTGGTCGATCAGCGGCCGCCCGAAGACGACGCGATGGTGCACGTGCTGCACCGACTCGTACAGACCACGGCGCATCAGGGCGACGGCGCGGACGGCGTTCGACAGCCGCGACATGTTGACCATCTCGGTCATCTGCCGGAAACCGCGCTCGAGCTCGCCGACCTGGACGGCGTACGCCCCGTTCAGGGTGACCTCGCCGGAGGCCATCGAACGGGTGCCGAGCTTGTCCTTGAGCCGCTCGATCCGGTGGTCGTTCAGGGACCCGTCGGGCTTGTGTCGCGGCATCATGAACAGTCCGACGCCCCGAGTCGAGGCGTCCTCGCCGCCGGGGAACCGCGCGAGCACCAGGGTGATGTCGGCGCCGGCGTTGGAGGCAAACCACTTGCGTCCGTGGAGCCGCCATCGGTCACCATCGCGCTCGGCCACTGCCTCGGTCATCGCGATGTCGGTGCCGGCCTGCAGCTCGGTCATGAACATCGCACCGGTGAGGCGGTCCGGGTCGGTGGAGGTGAGCCGGCGGACCGCCTCGGAGACTTCCGGGTCGTCGCTACCGTGTAGACGGAGCGTGCGGGCGGCGCTGTCGGTCATGTTGATCGGGCAGGCGAGCCCGAACTCGGCCTGGGTGTAGAGGTAGGTCATCAGGTACTTGACCAGCTGGGGCGGCTTGCTCTCCCACCCGTGGACGGGGTGATGCGAGACGGCCGCGAGGCCGTACTCGCCGAGCAGGATGTCAGCCATCTCGGTGTACGCCGGGTGGTAGACGATCTCGTTGGCCGGCTGTCCGTCCTTGGCGAAGGCCCGAAGCGTCGGCGGGTTCTTGTCGGCGGTGTCGGCCAGGGGATCGATCCGGTTCGCGACGTCCTCGCCGAGACGGTGCAGCAGCGGCTCGAGCAGTTGACGGTCGCCGTGCGGCACGTGCCGCTCGATCAGTCGGGCGAGGGCGGTATCGGCAGTGTAGAAGTTCGGCTGGCTCATCTGGTCTCCGATCGGCGCGAGCGTGACTTCGAGCATCCCTGACTGTCCTGATCGGCGTCCAGGGGTTCCGCCAGCCGGGCAGCGATCGTGGTGGTCAGCGTTTGGAGACGTCCGGCATGCGCGCGGCAAGCATCGCTCCGAGCAACCCCAGTGCCGCGAGGAAGACCAGCGCGGGGATCTCGCCGAATCCGGCGAGCACGGCGCTGATGCCACCGGTCACCAGCAGGATGATGCCCATCGCAGTGTTGGCGACCGCAACGTAACGCGTTCGCTGGTCCCCTTCGGCCATGTCCACGACGTAGGTCTTGCGAGCGACCCGCACGGCGACGTGCACCAGGCTGACGAGGAAGAACGCGAGAGTGAAGACCCATCCGATCCGTGGTTCGCCAGTCGGCCCCGCCGCGGACCGGCTGCTCCGGGGGTCGCCGGTGAGCAGGACGACGACAACGACGGCGATGACGAGGAGCGAGGCCGCAGCGGCTCCCACCATCATCAGGCGGCGACTGGAACGGTCCGCGAGACGTCCACTGATCCAGCCTCCCGCGATGGACCCCAGCGCCGAGGCGATCACGAACCCGCCCAGGCCGCTGATCGTGGTGCTGCCGTAGTCGGCCGCGAGGGTGACGAAGAACGGCGGCGCGAGGGCAGACACCAGCAGCAGTGCCCGCACCGTCACGAAGCGTCGGAACGGTGCGTCGTGGCTCAACAACTGGATCATCTCGCGCCACCAGCCGGCGCCGCCCGAGCTGTCGGAGGTCGGCGGAGGCTCCTGGATCGTTCGGTAGACGGCCGCGCCGAGGATCCACGTGAGCGACGCTCCGACGAGGAAGATCGCCAGGATCTCCGGCGAAAGGTCGTCGCCGTAGGCGCGGAGAGCCAACCCGATCGCCACTGCGGCCACTCCGGACACGACGGTCGAGAGCCCGGAGATCTGACCGCGTTGACCCTTGGGGAGGGTGCGGCCCAGGACGTCCTTGGACGCCATCGAGCACAGCGCCCGCCCGAGGGCGAAGACGCCGAGCGCGACGATGATCGCGACGCCTGCGGCAATCTGCTCCAGAAGCGCGGCCGTCGCCGCGATGGCCAGTACCGAGACCGCCTGGACCAGCGCACCGATGATCCACACCCGCGAACGGCGCGGTTGCGAGACCACCCACGGCATCACCGCGGCCTGCGGCAGCATCGAGCCGGACTCCCGGATCGGGACCAGCAGTGCCACGAACGCAGCGGGAGCGCCCAGACCGCCCAGGATCCACGGCAGCACCGTCTTGGCGTTGACCACCTGGTCCCCAGCGCTCTGCAGGGCGTTCGCCGCGATCTGGCGCAGCCCGTTGCGCGCCACCTGCTCGGCGCCGCCCACCGCGGACTCACCGTCGGCGTCCGCGGTGACGAGGCGGTGGTACCACACGACCGACGGGGAGGTCAGCGCGCCGCGGTCGTCCCCGAACCCGGGTCGACGGGGTGGCGGGTTGGTCATCCGGTGGTCCGGTGCAGCAGCAGTGGCAGCACTACCTCGGCACCGGCCTCGCGAAGGACTGCAGCGGCGACGGTCGCCGCCCAGCCCATGCTGTCGCGGTCGACGATCAGCAGGACGGACGCCCCCTCCACGATGGCCTCGGCCGACGGGTCGAGCTCGAGACTGGCCTCCCAGGTGGCGGCCTGTCCGCCGCTCGGCAGATCCTCGCTGCGGACCTTGCGTGAGCCGAGCTGCAACGCCTCGGGCTCAAATCGGGCTCGCCGCATCCGACCCACCTCGGCGATGTGGTCAGCCAGCGTCTCGGTCACCATGCTCAGGCCACCCGCAGGCAGCGCCACGACGACGTCCGGGCGTCGCGACCACGCGGGATAGCTGCGATCTCCCCGGCTCCACGCAGCGAGCACCCGCACGACAGCATCCTTCAGCTCATCGGTCACGGGGCCGTCCGCGCTGAGCGAAGAACGCACCAGCGAGGTCCATTGCGGCGCGTCGTAGTCGACCAGGACCCTCCCCCAGTCGGCGGCGACCGTCGCCGAGATCCGCCCCTTGCGCTGGGACGGCGCCCCCGGCCACATCTTGCGCGGCTCCAGCCCGTGTACCTGTCCGCGAAGGGCGTGCTCGACCCGCTGCGCGAGTGCGGCGTCGACCTCAGTCTGCAACACGGCGGTGGCCGCCGGATCGCATACCGAGCACCGTCCGCACGGCTGCGCGCTGGGATCGTCCAGGCTCTCCTGCAGCAGCTGCATGAGACACCGTCGCCCGGCCGCATAGTCGCGCATGATCTGTGCCTCGCGCTCGCGGGTCGCGATGACCGAGTCGTAGTGCGCTTTGTCGTAGGTCCATTCCTTACCCGTGACGACCCATCCGTCGGGCGTCCGGTCGGTCACCTCGTCGACCGCGAGTTGCTTGAGGATCAGCTCGACCCTGGTACGTCGTACGCCGGACTGAGCCTCGAGCTTCGGCACGCTCAACGGTTCGGCCTCGTCCCGCATGACGTTCAGGACACTCTCGACCTGTGCGGGCACTGGGATGGTGGCCGTGGCGAAGTACTCCCAGACGTGGCGGTCTGCCTCGCTCGGAAGCAGGACGACGACGGCACGGTCGATGCCGCGGCCGGCTCGACCGACCTGCTGGTAATAGGACACCGGCGACGGCGGCGACCCGACGTGCACGACAAAGCCGAGATCGGGCTTGTCGAAGCCCATGCCGAGGGCGGATGTGGCGATCAGCGCCTTGATCTCATTGGACCGAAGGGCATTCTCCAGACGCTGCCGCTCCCCCGCATCAAGACGCCCGGTGTACGCCGCGACCGGGTAGTCGACACCGTGCACCGTCTTGATCGCCTCGGTCAACTCTTCCGCCTGAGCGACCGTCAGGGTGTAGACGATGCCGGAACCCGGCAGGCTGGGCAGTCGCTCGCACACCCAGGCGAACCGGTCGATGGGCCGCATCTGGTCGAGCACCACGAGCTGGAGGCTGGAGCGCGCCAATGGCCCCCGCAGCACCAGCGCGTCACCGAGCTGTCGCGCGACATCTTCGGTGACACGAGCGTTTGCAGTCGCGGTCGTGGCCAGCACAGCGGCGTCCGGGTTGAGTTGGGTGAGCACGTCGGAGATACGGCGGTAGTCGGGACGAAAGTCGTGGCCCCAGTCGGAGATCGCATGTGCCTCGTCGATGACGAGCATGCCGATGAGCCCCGCCAACTGATCGAGCACCCTGCGGCCGAATGCCGGATTGGCCAGCCGCTCGGGCGAGACCAGCAGTACGTCCACCTGGTCAGCGGCGATCTCCTCCTCAATGGCCGACCAGTCCTCGAAGTTCGAGGAATTCAGGGTGCGAGCACGCAGTCCGGCGCGCTCGGCTGCCTCCACCTGGTCTCGCATGAGCGACAGCAAAGGCGAGATCACCAAGGTGAGCCCGCGGCCGGCCTCTCGGCCGATCGCGGTGGCGATCCAGTAGACAGCGGACTTTCCCCACCCGGTGGCCTGCACGACCAGCACCCTGGCCGGGGGCCGGCACAGCGCGGCGACGGCCGTCTGCTGGTCGGCGCGCAGCTCGGCGTCCGGCCCGGCCATCTTGCGCAGCACGTCAGCGGCGAGCTCGGCCTGATCAGTGGTCAGGTCGACGTCGAGGGCTGTCAGCTGGGGCTCGGTCACGATCGCCACGTTACTGCGGCTCGCCGACATCACCGGCATCCCGCGAGAGGCTGTGGATCGAAGGGCATGGTGTGGATGGCGTCTCAGGCGGTTCCCTACATTGTCGGTAGGGTCTGCTTCCGGCGGGCGATAGGCTCCAAGGGCCTGCGTCACCAGAGGAGAGAAGCTTGTCCAAGCCGCTGCGCCCGCTCAGTGATCAAGCCGGCCGCGGCACCCAGCTCAGTGAGCGCGTCGCCGCTCGCGTCCGCGAGGCGATCATGCTGGGTGACCTGACCCCCCTGGAGTTCGTGCGCACCGAACGGCTCGCCGCCGAGCTCGGCGTGAGCCAGACGCCCGTACGCGAGGCGTTGATGGCGCTGTCCTCGGAGGGTTCGGTCAAGTGGGAGCCGCGGCGCGGCTTCCGCGTCGTGCCGGTGACCGCTCAGGACATCCATGATCTGTTCGACGTCCAGGCGTACGCCGCCGGTGAACTCGCCGCCCGCGCCGTCGCCAATCTCACTGACGCGGATATCGAGGCCCTGGACGAGTTCCAGCGCGAGCTGGTGAGTGCCGAGGAACGCGGCGATGCCGACGAGGTAGTGCGGCTAAACCACCAATTCCATCGCAGGATCAACAACACGGCCCGCTCGGTCCGGTTGGCCAACCTGCTGCGGTCGACGGTGCAGCACGTGCCGTTGTCGTCCTACGGCTCGATCGACGGCTGGGCGCAGGCGTCGGTGCACGACCACATGCCCATCCTGAAGGCTCTGCACGCCCACGACCCCGAGGCTGCTCGCGCGGCGATGAGCCGGCATATCCGCAACACCGGCGATCAGCTGGTCGCCCATCTTCGCCGCGAGATCGGCCTGAAGTAGACCCACCCGACCCGTTCAACATTTCCTCAGAATTCCACTTGACCAACGTCTCGAACATTTGTACGATGTGATTAGCCGTTGGGGAGGTGACGACCATGGACGAGCAGCGAACGGACCGCAGCGAGGCAAGCGAGCAACCAGCGGTCTTCACTCCTGCTCCTGCTCCTGAGTCCGCGGGCGTGGCGGAGCCGGACTGGGCGATCGCTGCTGCCGCCTCGCCGGCTGATGCGGAGCGGTTGTGGTTAGCGAGTGATTCCGCCCGGGAGCTGGACCGCGATCTGGATGAGGCGTTCGATCTGCTGCAGCGTGGGTATGAGCTGTTGCTGAGGATCGGGGAAGAGGGCGAGCTGGGCGCGCTGGGCCCGGACCGGTTGATCACGATGGCGCAGCGGTTGGAGGCGCACCGCACGCGGCTGGTCATAGTCGACTCCTACGTGATCGAGGCGGCGAGGGAGGATCGGTTGCAGGATCACGTGTGCGCCTCCTCGATCCCTCTGGCGCTGTGTCAGGTGCTGCATATCTCCAGTGGTGAGGCGAACGCGCGCGCGAGACGCGCCGAGCAGTTGTTGCCGCAGAACGCCTTCAGCAGCGGCGCCACCCCACCGCGGCTGCCGCTGCTCGCGGACGCGGTCCGTGACGGTGCGGGGGTGTCGAGCGCTCAGGTGGATGTGATCTGCAAGGCCATGGCGCGAGTGGTGCAGAACCCCGAGGTGGACTCGCACAACCTCGAGTTGGCCGAGCGGCTGCTGGTGCACCACGCCGCCGGGTTGACGCATAAGGAGCTGGAGGTCGCGGCGGAGAAGGTCGAGGAGGTCACCAACCCCGACGGGACCCTGCCCAGTGAGGAGGTCGCCGCCGCGCGGCGTGGGGTGGTGATCGGGCCCGAGGGCCGCGATGGCACGCACAAGATCTCCGGGTCCCTGACCCGCGAGGGTAAGGCGCTGTTCGATGCCGCGATCGGGCCGTTCGCCGCACCCCGCCCCGCTGACGCGGACGGTGCGGATGACCGGTCGGCGGCGCAGCGCACCCATGACGGGCTGCAGGATGCCTGCCAGCGGCTGCTGGAGCTCGCCGGCGCGCCGGCGTCCGGTGGGACCGCGGCGACGGTGCACATCACCATCGATCTCGACCGGCTCATCGAAGCCATCGCGCGGCTACGCGACGATAACTCTGGCCGCACGACCGCGCAGCAGGCCGTGGGGCGGGTCGCCGGCGGTGACCAGCTGACCATCACCGAGATCCTGCGCCTGGCGCGGGAGGCGACCCTGGTCCCGGTGTGGATCAGCGCCGTCCACGGGATCGTGGCCTACGGCCGCGACCGCCGCACCGCATCCCCCGCCCAGACCCACGCGCTCATCGCTCGGGACGGCGGGTGCAGCTTCCCCGGCTGCCAAGCCCCACCCGACTGGTGCCAACGGCACCACGTGATCGCGTGGTGGTCAGGCGGCCACACCGACCTGGACAACCTCACCCTCGTCTGCGGGTACCACCACCGCGAATTCGACAAGCGCGGCTGGGCCGTCGACATCATCAACGGCATCCCCGTCTGGACCCCACCTCGGTGGCTCGACCCCGACCAGAAACCCCAGATCAACGCCCGGATCACGATCCCCTGCCAAAACGAGATCACCCACCTCGCCGAGACCGTCCGACAAGCCCAACGCGACCGCGCCCAACGAGAACGAGAACGAGGCCGCGGCGGAAGCAGAGATCCCGGCGACCCCGCAGACCACCTCGGACTACTCGGGGACCTGCTCGATCCCAGCGAGGACATCAACGAGCTCATCCAGCTCATCGCCACCCACATCCCCACCGAACACCGCGACGCCTTCTACGCAGACGCCGCACGCCTCATCGATGCGTACCTCGGTACCGCCCCGGCGTCCGCCGGATAACTGCTATCGGGCGTCGAGGAACCGGGGTACGGCGTCGAACGATGCCTTGCGTGCGGCACGTCGCAATGCGCTGAGCACCATCGGTCCGACGATGAGGATCAACGTGACGTTAGTGATCGCGCGCCCGATGTCCCATCCGAGGCTGGTCGCGAACGAGAAAGTGAAGAATCGATGCAGGTTCTCCAGCACCGGATCACCGGCCACGTAGGAGATTCCGGTGCCCAGCCCCGCAGTGAACGGCCAGAACGACAGGTTCATGACGAACCCGTACAGCAGGGCTGCTATCGCGCCGTACGCCGCGAGCAGCGCGAGCTCGGCCCGCCCCTTGGCTCGCGGCAACAGTCCCGCGAACATGCCGACCCACGCCGAGGCCATCATCTGGAAGGGCAGCCAGGGCCCGACCCCGCCGGTGATCAGCGCCGAGGCGAACAGGGTCGTGGCACCCAGCACAAATCCGAACCCAGGCCCGAACACTCGTCCGCCGAGGATCAGCAGGAAGAACATCGTCTCCAGCCCGCCGGTGCCGGCACCCATCGGTCGGAGAGCCGCCCCGATCGCTGACAGGACACCGAGCATCGCGACGGCCTTGACGTCGAGGCCACCCTCGCTGATCTCCGCCAACACAATCGCCATGATCATCGGCAGGATCAACGCGAACAGCAACGGCGCGTCGGCGCTGTGCGACAGGTCCGACTCGGGTGCCACGATCAGCGGCCAGAGGAACATCAGCAGACCGGCAACGCTCGCCAGCGAGATCGCGATCATCGCGCGCGGCCGCAACCGCACCACGCCCGGACGCACCACGGTCCGCTCGCGGACTACAACTCCGCTACTCATCGCGCCCTCCCACCCGAGCAGCCGCAGCCATCACGACCTCGTCGACGGTGAGCCACGGAGCGGGAGCCAGGATCTTGGCCACCTGCGGCGCGTACGCCGGGGATGCCGTCATGATCTCGCGGGGCGATCCGTCGGCGACCACGTCGCCGTCCGCCATCACTACGACCCGATCCGAGACCCCGGCCGCGAACTCCACGTCGTGGGTCGACAGCAGCACTGACCGCCCCGCGTCTCGCAAGCCGCGTAGGATCGCCGTCAGCTGAGCCTTCGCCGAGTAGTCCAGTCCCCGCGTCGGCTCGTCCAGGATCATCACCCGCGGCCTGGCGGTCAGCTGGATCGCGAGCACCAGCGCGAGCTTCTGACCTTCGGACAGGTCCCGAGGATGGGTGCCGTCATGAATGCCCGGCGCGAGCGAGTCCAGCAGACCACGGCAGGTCCCGGGGATGGCCTTGCTCTCGCGGTCGGCCTGCCCGCACTCTGCTCCGACCGACTCCCGATAGAGCAGGTCGGACGCCGTCTGCGGCACCAGACCGATCGTCGTACGACGATCTCCCGCATCGAGCTCGCGGGGATCTCGCCACGCCCCGTCGACCAACACGCTCACCTTGCCTCCGGCGTGCGGTCCACTCCCCTGGATCGCCCACATGAGGGATGACTTTCCCGCGCCGTTGCGGCCCATCAACGTGACGATCTCGCCTGCATGCAACGCGAGCGTGGCCTCGCGGACGGCGACCAGTGGTCCGTGCGCAACCGACAGCCGTTCGGTTCGCACGGCCACCTCACCTGCCACGCACTCTCGCACCGGCGGGGGCGTCAGCTGGGCGCGCAGTGCCGTGGCTCTGCGACGAGCGTCCCGGACGGCGAGTGGCAAAGGCCGCCATCCAGCCCAGCGGCCCAGCTCGACGATCGGTGGCGCGACCTGCGCGTCCAGCATGATCTCCGCGGGATCACCGTCCACCGCGGTGCGGTCGGTGCGCACGTGGATGATGTGGTCGGCGTACGCCAGCACCCGTTCGATGCGGTGCTCGGCGAGGACGACGGTCACAGCGAGGTCCTGTACGAGCCGGGCGATCGTCGCCAGCACCTCCTCGGCAGCGGTGGGATCCAGCGCGGACGTCGGCTCGTCGAGCACGATCACCTGCGGGTGGGTCGTCAGCACCGATCCGATCGCGACCCGCTGCTGTTGGCCACCGGAGAGCTGCCGCAGCGACGCACCGCGCAGGTCGGCGATCCCGAGAACGTCGAGGGTCTCCTCCACCCGCTTGCGCATCACGGACGGCGCGAGGCCGAGCTGCTCCATCCCGTAGGCGAGCTCCTCCTCGACCGTGTCGGTGACGAACCCGGCCAACGGGTCCTGCCCGACGACACCGACGAGGTCGGCGAGGTCGCGCGGCCGAAGGGTCCGGGTATCGCGGCCGTGCACGAGCACTCGGCCGCCGAGCGTGCCGCCGGTGAAGTGCGGGACGCTGCCGTTGATCGCGCCGAGCAGCGTGCTCTTGCCGGAGCCGGTGCGCCCGATGACCAGCGCGAGGGACGCCTCGTCAATCTCGAAGCTCACGTCGCGGAGCGCGGGAGCCGCCGCGTCGGCGTACTGCACACTCACGCCCTCGAAGCTGACCGCGGAGCTCACGCCGGCACCTTCTGACGGTCGGCAGCAGGGCGAGCAACGCGCCGTACCGGCACGGGTGCGGGAGGTGTGAGGAAGGCGGGCAGCGCGGCCGTGAGGATCGCCAGAGCGGCGGGCCACGGCAGCAGCGGTGGGCCAAGCGGTTCGAGTGGCATCGCCAGCGCGTCGGGGAACCAGTCCGACCCGAAGAGCATCACCGCCGCGACCAACGCGCCGCAGGCCACGGTCAGCAGCTCGGGCCAGCGCCACTGCTCGCGGCGGTACGCCGTACGGGTGCTGCCGCGGCCGCCGAGCCACAGCCCACCCAGCCCGATGACCAGGCCGGCGACGAGCAGCGGGACGCCGTACGGCCCGGCCGCGGTCGGGTCGAGCAGCTGATACGCGCCGACGCAGACGCCGAGCAGCCCGATCGTCGTGAGGGCAGCGGTTGCGCGCCGTCGCCCGGCAGGGCTCGCCGGGCCACGACCGTAGCCGCGCGAGTCCATCGCACCGGCCAGCGCCAGTGAGCGGTCGAGCGTGTCGTGCAGCACCGGCAGCGCGATCCGCGGGAGCGCGCGGATCCCCTTGCCGTGGTCACCCCGCAGCGCCCGCGCCCGATTGACCCGCATGACGCTCTCGGCCATCTGCGGCGCGACCGTGATCGAGACGACCACAGCGGCGCCGATCTCGTGCAGCGCGTTGGGTAACTGGCGCAGCATGCGCTTGGGGTCGGCGAGCGTGTTGGCCGCGCCGATCGCGATGATCATCGTGGCGAGGCTGAGGCCTTGGACGGCGGCGCCCAGCAGTCCTTCGAGGTAGACGTCGCCGAGTAGCTCGATGCCCGCAGCCCACGACGGTAGCTGGAAGCGGGGCAGCGGCAGCACCCGGACCTCGCCGTACTTCAGCCCGACGAGGACGTGCAGCACGATGCGCAGGACGACGATGATCCCGCCGAGCACGAGGTACAGCCGCCAAGCCTTCGCCCAGGGCGAGCTGCCGCGGCGGCTGGTGACTACCAGCGCGATGACGCCGAGCATCATCCCCAGCAGCAAGAGGTTCGTGGTGGTGCTCGCCGCGATCGCGATGCCTATCGCCCACGCCCACCAGGCGAGCGGGTGCAGCGCGCGCGGCAGCAGGCTAACCGCTGTCATTGTTGCGCTTGCGGGCCACGACGAGCGCCGCGATGCCGAGGCCGGCGACTGCCGCCCCGCCGAGCGTGGCGCCGAGCGCGCCGCTCGTCGACTCATCCTCAGGGTCCGCGCTGCTGGAGGACGGCGACTCGTCGGAGGACGCCGCCCCCGCCGCGGCGGCAGGGACCTCGCCAGGCTCGTGACCGGTGTACGACCACGCGACCGCATCTCCCGCGGACAGCTCGACCTCCGCGGCGCCGACGGTCGAGTAGGTCCAGTCCGCGCCGTCCTCGCTGTAGTAGAGCGACCAGTAGGCGTCGGCCTGGGGCATCTGCACACAGCTCTGGTCGTCGGGCTGGCCGTCGATGCGGCACACTACGCCGGGGAACTTCTGCACCTGGGTGACCTCGACGACTGCCTGGGTGGCTTCCAGCGCGCTCATCGACCCGCCCGTCGCGCAGTGTAGCTGTCTTCCATCGGCGTTCGAGATGACGACGGTGATCCCGGTGCCGGCTGCGCATGCCGCGGCGTGCGCCGTGCCCGGGGTCGCGGCGACCGTCGTCAGGGCGACGAGTCCCGCGGTCCCGAGGACGGCTGCGAAACGCCTCGATGGCATGCGCACCGCGGTCATGAGCGCGTGCCGGGACGGCGAATGGTGTAGACGAGCAGGCCGACGCTCACGAACACGACCAGGCCGACCGCGGTCAGGTATCCGGCGGTGCCACCCGGCTCCTGTGCGGCGCCGTCCTCGCCGTCCTCGGTGTCCGCGCCGGACTCGGACGCCGCGGCCCCCTCGGCCGCGCACGAGACCTGCGGTGTCGTCGCGTCACCGCCCGCAGTGACGGTCAGCAGGCTGGTGTCCGCGAGGCCCATCACCGCCTGCGCCGTCGCCCGGGCGTCCTGATCGACCGGACCGTCCTGCTGGGCGGCGTCGTAACCCGCCTGGTCGTACGAGACGACACCGGTCAGGTCGGTCTCACCCGAGGTGCAGGTGTGCTGCAGCGCGGCGAGGTAATCGTGAGCCGCTCCAGCCTCCTCGGTGCGCCCGCCCGCGGTGAGCGCGGCCGCGGCCAGGCCGGTGCTGTTCGCATTCGGGCCCTCGGTGGTGGAGCCGCCGCCGAACCCGCCGTCCTCACGCTGCGTCGCCGCGAGGTAGTCCAGGCCCTCGGTGACGTCATCGTCGTCCGCTCCCGCGACCGCGATTAGCGCCTGCACGGCCATCGCCGTGGCGTCGGGGTCGGACAGGCACTCCCCGCCCGTCGGGGCCAGCTGGAATCCACCGTCACCGCATTGCTGCGAGCGCAGGTACTGCACGGCCGGCTCGTTCACGGCGGCCCCGGCGCGAGAGAGGCCGAGGATCGCGAAGGACTGGCCGATGTTGTTGCTGTAGTCCTCGGTGCTCGAGATGTCCGAGTATCGGCCGGGTTCACGGGCCCCCTCGGTGGAGGTCACCAGCGCGACCAGGTCGAGGCCTCCGAACGACGTGGGGTTCTCGCCGCGGGCTGCCGCGAAGAACAGTGCCTTGCCAGCCGCGTTCGCGTAGGTCTCGCCGCCCGTACCGACGTAGTCGGCGATGTTGGCCGCCAGCCACTTCGTCGACGCGTCGGCCTGGTCCTGCGCGACGCCCGCGGCGTCAAGGGCGAGGACGGCGTCCAGGGTGAGGCCATGATCGGGGAAGCTGTCGCCCTCGAACTCGCTCGAGAGATGGTCGTCGCCGTCCGCCAGCTGGGCGGCGAGATAAGCCGCCGCCGCCTCGGCATCGGTCGCGCCGCCGTACGCAGGGTCGGCGTACGCGGACGACGGCGCCAGGAGCGTCATCGCGAGCAGCCCGGTCACGGCGGCGGTGCCTGCGCGGCAGAGAGTGCGGATACCCATGGACATTCCTTTCGCGGGGCCCGTGGCGTCTCCAGTCGCCACTCACGAAAGGGCCCCCGGCAAGCTGGTGCTCGGCGAGGGCGGTCCGGTTGGGGTCCGGACTCCGCCCGCTCTCCTCGACGGTTGATGGAGTCACTGCGCCCCCGGGCATTCCGACTTCACCTTGCGGCTTCACGGCTGCGGGTCAGTGCCGGGTTCTCACCGGCTTCCCCCAGGAGTGCGATGCACCAGGCAGTTTACACCCGGCAGCCATCAGACCGTGGGCGTGCGCTGGGCGGGACGGCGCGGTGACATGCCGGACCCATGATGGTGGGGGCACGGTGTCCGGAGAAATCATCGACAGGGTGCGATACAACGCGAACCACACACCCGCCGCACCGCGGAGTCCACGCGGGTCACCCTAGGATCGGCACATGAAGTTCCAGACCTCGATCGACCGCGCCAGAATCGAGACCGCAGGACAGCAGGCCTCCCGCGCGGAACAAGCCGGGTACGACGGCATCGCGACCGTCGAGGCTCTCCACGACCCGTTCATCCCACTGGCGCTGGCCGCAGTTGAAACGGAGCGGATCGCCCTTACCACAGGGATCGCGGTGGCCTTCGCCCGCTCACCGATGACGACTGCGCAGGCGGCGTACGACTTGGCGCTGCTGTCAAAAGGGCGCTTCACGCTGGGGCTCGGATCGCAGATCAAACCGCATATCGAGAAGCGGTTCAGCATGCCGTGGTCGCGGCCGGCTGCTCGAATGCGCGACTACCTACTCGCGCTGCGCGCGATCTGGTCCTGCTGGCAGGACGGGACCAGGCTGGACTACGACGGCGAGTTCTACCGTCACACGCTCACGACCCCCAACTTCACTCCCGAGGCCCACGAGTACGGACCGCCGAAGGTACGGATCGCCGCCGTCGGGCCGCGCATGACGGAGGTGGCTGGCGAGGTGTCCGACGGCCTGATCTGCCACGCCTTCACCACCCCGCAGTACATCCGCGAGGTCACCGCCCCGGGTGTGCGGACCGGAGCCGAGCGGGCCGGGCGGCGGGCCTCGGAGGTGGAGCTGATAGCAGCGCCGATGGTGGCCGTGCTCGATGACGACGACCGGGTTCCGGAGATTCTTCGCAGCATCCGCAAGAAGCTTGCGTTCTACGGCTCGACGCCGGCCTACCGCGCCGTCCTCGAGATGCACGGCTGGGGGGCACTGCACGATGAGCTGCACGCTCTTTCCCGCCGCGGTGAATGGGACGAGATGGCGGGCCGGATCACCGACGAGCAACTGCATACGCTCGCAGTCATCGGCGAGTCGAGGGAGATCGCGGGCCGTCTGATCGACGAGTACGACGGTCTGTGCTCATGGGTGAGCCCATACATTCCGGACGTCGATGCCCCCGATCTCATCGACCGCGTGGTCGCGGAGGTGGCCGCGCTTCGTAGCTGACTACGGCTCGGCTCTCGTCCCGTTGCCGTTGTCCGGGTCGTCCAGCACCACGTGCGTCACCGGCCCGTCGGCGTCCAACCGCACCGTCTGCGTCATACCCACTCCCGTCCTACACCGGTGGCGGCTAGTCGGGAAGGCCGCCGCGCTTCACGAGCTGGCCGACGATGACGTTGCGCTGGATCTCGTTGGTGCCTTCCCCAACGATCATCAGCGGTGCGTCGCGGAAGTAGCGCTCGACGTCGAACTCGGTCGAGTAGCCGTAGCCGCCGTGCACGCGGATCGCGTCCAGAGCGACCTCCATCGCGGTCTCGGAGCAGAACAGCTTCGCCATCCCGGCCTCGAGATCCGAGCGGCGCCCCTCCTCATAGCTGCGGGCCGCGTGCCAGAGCAGCTGCCGGGCGGCACTCAGCTTGGTGGCCATGTTGGCCAGGGTCGCGCCGACCTGCTGATGCTTCCAGATCGGCTTGCCCATCGACTCACGCTCCTGCGAGTAGCGCAGTGCATCGTCGAACGCGGCTCGGCCGACGCCGGTGGCGCGCGCCGCGACCTGGATGCGACCGATCTCGAGGCCGCGCATCATCTGCGAGAAGCCCTTGCCCTCCTCGCCGCCGAGCAGTGCGTCAGCGGGCACCCGCGCGCCGTCGAAGCTCAGCTCGCAGGACTCGACACCCTTGTAGCCGAGCTTGGGCAGATCCTTGGAGACCTCGAATCCGGGCACCTTCTCCACGAGCAGGATCGAGATGCCCTTGTGCCGCGGCTCGGCGTTCGGGTCGGTCTTGCACAGCAGCGCGACCAGGCCTGCCTTGCGGGCGTTGGTGATCCAGGTCTTCGATCCGTTGATGACGTACTCGTCGCCTTCCTTCTTGGCAACGGTGCGCATGTTCTGCAGGTCGCTGCCGCCACCGGGCTCAGTGAGTGCCATCGTGGCGCGCAGCTCGCCGGTCGCCATGCGAGGCAGGTACTTCTGCTTCTGCGCCTCGGTGCCGTAGTCGATCAGCAGCTTGGAGACGACGGTGTGCCCACCCATCGCGCCGGCGAGCGACATCCAGCCGCGCGCGAGCTCCTCGGTGACGCGGGCATAGCAGGGAGTGGAGACCTTCACGTCGCCGTACGGCTCGGGGATGGCCAGTCCGAAGATGCCCATCTCCTTCATCGTGTCGATGAACTCCGTCGGGTACTCGTTGGCGTGCTCGATGGCCTGCACCTTCGGCTTCACCTGCTTGTCCACGAACTCGGCGACAGCCTCGACGATGGCCTGCTCCTCGGCGTTCAGTTCAAACACGACGGTCCTCTCGATAACTCAGGAATTCTATAGAATCCTGTCAGGGTGTCCAGACGCCGGTCAATGCGCGCGGACTATCTGGATCGTCACTCCTGGCGGCATCCTCCATCCGGAGGATGCCAGCTCTGCCCGGCTGGAGGTTGTCCCGCCATGGCGCCGAGCGGAGCCTTGAACAGGACGACCTGGGAGGCGACCGCGCATGGCGATCATCGAGATCGAGGAACTACGCAAGAGCTACGGCAGCACCATCGCCGTCGACGGCCTGTCGTTGACGGTGGACGCCGGGGAGATCTTCGGGATCCTCGGCGCCAACGGCGCAGGGAAGACGACAGCGGCGGAGTGCATCGCCGGCCTGACCAGACCGGACGCCGGCCGCATCCGGGTAGCGGGCATCGACCCACACACCCAGCACGCCGCGCTGACGCGCGTCCTCGGCGTCCAGCTGCAGGAGTCCGGACTGCCCGACAAGATCCGGGTCGCAGAGGCCACCGAGCTGTTCGCCGGCTTCCACGAGCAGCCCGCGGACGCCGGCTCGCTGATGCGCGATCTGGGGCTCGATCCCCTCCGGGACAGGTACTACGGCAAGCTGTCCGGCGGGCAGAAGCAACGACTGTCGATCGCACTCGCACTCATCGGCAACCCGAAGGTGGCGATTCTGGACGAGCTGACGACCGGGTTGGACCCGGCTGCGCGGCGCGATACCTGGAGGCTCATCGACCAGGTCCGCGAGCGCGGCGTGACGATCCTGCTGATCACGCACTTCATGGAGGAAGCCGAGCACCTGTGCGACCGCGTGGCGATCATCGCCCATGGGCGGTTGGCCGCACTGGACACGCCCGAGAACCTCGCAGCCGCTTCCGGAGCCGCCCATCGGATCCGGTTCCGTCCCACGCCGCCGATCGAACCCGAACGGTTGCGGGGGTGCGCCGGCGTGCGCTCCGCGCAACGTGCCGGTGACGAGATCGAGGTGCTCGGCGAGGACGGCGCGCTGCAGTCGGTGATGAGCGAGCTCACGGCGATGGGGGTACGCGCCCACGCCGTCCGCGTCGACCAGTCGACCCTCGACGATGCCTTTCTGTCGATCACCGGCGGCCAGGTCACCCACGACGACGAGGAGGTCCTCACATGAGCATGATGCCTGCCCTGGTGCGCAACGAGGCTCGCCTGTTCGTCCGTGAGCCCGCGGCGATCTTCTGGCCCATCCTGTTCCCGCTCCTGCTGCTCGTGGTCTTCGGGCTGATCCCGATGTTCCGCGACACGCCACCGGGTGCGGACCAGCCGCTCCTGGTGGGATACGTCCCGACGATCACCCTGATGAGCATGTGCTTTCTCGCGCTCATGGTCATGCCGTCGGCCATCGGGATCTACCGCGAGCGGCTCGTACTCAAACGGCTCGCCACCACGCCCGTGGGGCCGTGGCGGCTGCTCGCCGCCCAGGTGCTCATCAACACCGCGATCGCGTTCCTCATGGCGTTCGCGGTGTACGCCGTCGGCAGCGCCGCGTTCGACGTCCCGCTCCCGGCGAACATTCCCGCGACCATCGGCTCCTACCTGCTCGCATGCGCCTGCGTGATGGCGATCGGAGCGCTCATCAGTGCGGTGGTGCCCGGTTCGAAGGTCGCCGGGCTGGTCGGGAGCCTGGTGTGGTTCCCCCTGATGTTCTTCGCCGGGCTGTGGATCCCCCTGTCGGTCATGCCGGACTCCCTCGCCACGATCAGCCGGTTCACGCCGCTCGGCGCCGCAGCCGATGCCATGACCGACTCGATCGGGGGCAGCTGGCCGGACGCGTGGGTGCTCGCCGTCCTCGCGGGCTACACGCTGGTGTTCGCCGCGCTCGCGGTGCGGCTGTTCCGGTGGCGCTGAGACGGGATAATCGCCCCATGCAGACGGCGCCGTTGAGCTACCGCGAGATGACGACGAGATGGGTCTTCGTCGCCATCCCGCTGGCCGCGTTGGCGGTGTCCACCGCGCTGGGGCTCGCGGCCCCCGCTCCGGGCGTCCGAGAATCGGGCCTGCTGCTCGGGCTGGCGGCGCTCGCGCTCGCCTGGGAGGTGGGCTGGTTCTCGATGCCCGTCGTGTCAGGTCGGCAGCCGCGCGCGGTGGCCATCTACGTCGTCGGGTTCATCGCGGTCGCGGCCCTACTGGCGGCGATTCAGCCCTGGTTCGGCTTCTTCGCCTGGTGCACCTTCCTCCGGATACCGCTGCTGAGCTCCGTTCCGCTGAAGACGGTGGCCACGGTCGCGGCCTCGGCGACGATGGCGCTGTGCCAGATCGGCGGCGCCAGCTCTCTCGCGGGGACGACCTGGATGGCCTGGGGCGCCCTGGTCGTGGTCAACGCGGTCATCGGCCTGGCGATGATCCGCTTGGTCGATCGGGGCCGTGCGGACGAGCTGCGCCAAGCCGCCCAGATCGGTGAGCTCGAGCGGACCAACGAACGGCTCACCGCCGCGCTGCGAGAGAACGAGCGGCTTCGCGACGAGCTGGTGGAACAGGCCCGGAACGCGGCCACCGCGGCCGAACGGACGCGGATGGCCGGGGAGCTGCACGACACGATCGCGCAGGGCCTGGCCGGGGTGGTCACCCAGCTCGAGGCGGCCGAGCACTCGGACGGCGACGCGCTCGCGCGGCATCTGGTCCTGGCGCGCGATCTCGCCCGTGAGAGCCTGGCCGACGCCCGCCGATCGGTCCGTGCCCTCCAGCCGCCGAGGCTGTCGGCCGGCCGGCTTGGGGAAGCGCTCCAGGCGCTGGTGGACGACTGGCGCAGGCGCAGCGGTGTGCGGATCGACCTGGCCGTCACGGGCGATCCCGAGCCCAGCGCGCCGGACGTCGAGGTGAGCATCTACCGCACCGCGCAGGAGGCGCTCGCGAACGCCGTCCGGCACTCCGGAGCGACCCGCATCGGTCTCACGCTGACCTACCTCGGCAGCGATCTCGTCCTCGACGTGCGGGACGACGGTCGCGGGTTCGATCCCCGGCGGCCGCCCTCGTCAGACGGCGGTTTCGGGCTCTCAGCGATGCGCGACCGCGTTGCTCGGGCCGGTGGCCGGCTGGAGATCGAGTCCTCCGCGAACCGGGGTACGACGGTGACCGCGGTGCTGCCCGGCGGGCTGCGAAGCGAGGCGATATGACACCGATCCGGATCCTCGTGGTCGATGATCATCCGATCGTGCGCGACGGGATCGTCGGCGTCTTCGCCGGGGACGACGGCTTCGACGTCATCGGGGTCGCCCGTGATGGGCTGGAGCTGCTCGAGCAGCTTCAGTCCGCGAAGCCCGACGTGATCCTGCTCGACCTCCGAATGCCGCGCATGGGCGGCGTGGCGGCGATCCGGCGCATACGGGAGTCCGGCTGCCCGGTCCGCATCGTCGTCCTGACCACCTTCGACAGCGATGACGACGTGCTTCCGGCGATCGAGGCCGGCGCGGACGGCTATCTGCTCAAGGACACCTCCGGCGTCGAGCTCAAGCACGCGGTGCGGGAGGCTCATGGCGGCCGGCCGGTGATCGTCTCCGAGGTCGCCGCCGCGTTGATGCGGCGCGCCAGCCGGCCACGACCGGTGCGGCTCAGCGACCGCGAGCTCGAGGTGCTGCGGCTGGTCGCCGGCGGAGCGACGAACCGCGAGGCCGGCGATGCGCTGTTCATCAGCGAGACGACGGTCAAGACGCACCTGATGCACCTGTTCGAGAAGCTCGGCGTCAACGATCGCGCCGCCGCCGTCCACGAGGCTCATCGGCGCGGGATGCTGTGATCCGCCGCCGTCGCTGGCTCAGTCGGCGCAGACCAGCAGACCCTGCTCCTCCTTGAGGGCCAGTACGCGGTCGACCGCATCGTCGACCTGGTCGGCGAACTCGGTATCCGCCGCGTACTTGGCAACGATCGCCGCGTGCATGGTCGGCGCCTGGTCAGCAACCGCCGTAAGTACGACGTCGCCGCCGGCCTCGATGAACCGCGTCGCGCGATCGGCGACCGGAATGCCGGAGACCGACACGGCAGCACCGACATCGTCGGAGAACACGACGCCGTCAAAGCCCATCTTCTCGCGCAGCAGGTCGGTCACGATGGGCGGCGAGAAGGCGGCCTGGTTCGCCGGGTCGAGGTTGGGGTACTGGGCGGTCGAGACCATCACGATAGGGGCACCCTCGTCGATCGCGTCCTGAAAGGGCTGCAGGACGGGATCGTCGGCGGTCAGCTGATGGTCTGCGATGCCCGCCGCGGTCTTGTCGGTGTTGCCGTCGATCCGCCCGATGCCCGGGAAGTGCTTCACCGTAGGAGTGATTCCGGCGTCCTGCATCCCTTGCATGAAGGCGATCATGGGGCCGCTCACCTCGTGGGGGGTAGCGCCGTACTGCCGGTCGTAGTAGCCGATCGGGGCATTCTTCGTGCCCTTCTCGGTTGGGACGACGTCCGCCACGGGGGCGAGGTTGATGTCGATGCCGGCTCCCTTCAGCTGCTGCCCCCACAAGGTGGCCTGCGCGCGGAGGTCGACCGCACCGAGCTCGGCCTGATCGAGCGCCGACGGGATCGCCGGTATGTCGGGGCCCTTCAGCTGCTGCACCGCACCGCCTTCCTGGTCGATCGTCACCCAGGGAGTGATCCCGGTAGTTCCGTCGGCGAGCAGGTGGATGTGCTCGGTAGCCGTTGCCGTCGTGGTGACGGAGCTCCACCCGCCCAGCAGAAAGACCCCGCCGGCGTACCCGTCGGTGATCTGCGTGCTCGTGGACCCGATCGTGCTCGAACTCATGGCCACCAGGATCAGCTGAGCGCCCTTCTGCTCGGGGGTGAGACCGTCGGCCGTCTGCTGGGCGCAGCTGGGTGGGGACGAGGTGCTGGTGGCCGCAGACGCCGACCCGGTGCCGTTCTGGTCGGCGCCGCCGGTCGTGGAGGAGTCACCCGGGGTGGTGCCGGTGCAGGCGGAGAGCGCCAGCAAGCAGCACGCGGCGAGGGCGCTTCGGCAGGTTCTCACGGGTCGTCCTCCATCGTTGGTCGGCAAGCGGTCGCGCCATCCCAACGGTATGCGCCCCCACCTTGCGAGAGGGCATCGGACGGGTGTCAAGCCCGTCGCACTGCTCGTCCACATCGCGCCGCGGTTGTGCACAGCCGCGAACCGGTCACTCGTCACAGCGTCCGGTCGATGGTGTCGTGATCGCACCACGAACGAAAGGAGCCGGCATGAGCGGCCCGAAGATCGACATCGACCAGGTCCAGTCCGCGATCACGATCGTCGACGACGCGATCGCGCAGATGAACGGCGTGACCACGAAGATCCTCGCCCAGTCCGATGCGACCAGCGCGGCGATCACCGCCCCCGCGGGGCAGATCACAGCAGCCGCGTTCAGCGAGCTGGGCGGCGGAGGCAAGGCGCTGTCCGAGGAGCTGAGCAAGCTCCGCAGCGACCTGGGCACGCTGATCCAGGTCGCGCAGGCGGGGTCCGACGAGGCGACCGCAGCCGCGAAGCACGGCACGCTGGCCGCGACGGTCGCGGCCGGCATCTAGGTACCGAGGAGGGAGCCCCATGTCCGTCATCGCCTTCAATACCGAGCAGATCGCCGACATCGCCGCCGCCACCCAGGCCCACCAAGGCGAGTGGGACGCCATCTGGAACGGTGTGCAGAACAAGCTCGGTGGGGTCGTCAGCGATGCGCTCGACGCCCTCACCGGATCCAGCCTGCAGGAGCGCACGTTCAGCTACCAGCAGAAGACCGCCGTCTACACCCAGCAGTTGATGGCACGCGCCCAGGCGACCAGCAACATCGCCACGATCGCCGAGCAGACCGGCTACTCGATGGTCAAGACCCTCAGCGGATAGCCGCGCGGGGCCGCAATCAGCCGAGCGAGGGGAAGGCCTGGGTGTCGTCCGGGCCGCGGCGTACGGCGGGGTTGTAGCGCAGACAGTTGGGGGTGCAGGCGCATTCCTCGGCGATCTTGATGCCGGGCGCGAGCCGGCCCTGGTCCCGCAGCTCGAACAGTCGCGGCACCACCCGGTCGCGCAACCCGACGGGGCTGATGGTGTTCAAGTAGATCTTGGTGCCGCCCTCGAACCCCGCGAGGGTCGACACTCGCAGCTTGATCATCACCCGCCACGGCATCCGCACGTCGACGTCCGGCGGCTTGTGGTGCCACTCCTCGTTGCAGGGGACGTCGGGGCCGATCGCCGCGTGCACGGCATGAATGACGTCGGACATGCCGCGGATCTCCTCCTCGCTGTGGTTCCACGGCTCGCTGCGCTCGCTCTTGGAGAAGATCTCCATCGTCGGGTACCGGTGGCCGAACCCGGCGTGCGCGATCGCGTACTCGTTCTCTGCGACGACGAGGTTCTGGTACGAGGCGAAGTTGACCGCGACCTCGTTGTAGAGGTTGGGGTTCGTGCGCGCCCGGCTCAGCTCGAGCTCGGCCTGCACCCCTCGCTCGTCGATCGCCACGAGCTGCTTGTGCAGGTGATCGAAGGACGCACCGGCCGGCTTGAGCCAGTTCTGGAACACCGCGACGTACCGGGCGTAGCGGTTCTTGGCGTACAGGTCACGCATCGACTCGATTGAGAAGCGAATGTAGTGGCTGTGCTCCTCCGGGGTGAGAGTCCCGGAGGAGGCGAGCTCGCTGTCGTCGGCGGCGCCGTCAACGTAGTGACGCCGTCCGACGATGACGTCGTGGGTGCCGCCGAAGAACGAGTCGGCGTGCTCGGCGATCAACTGCTCGTCTCCGACGCCCTCGCGGCGGGCCGGCGGGATCTTCGTCTTGATCAGGGCGAGCACGTGCTCGCGGCCGTCCGGGTCGGCGAGGTAAGTGGTCATCCGCTCCCGGGTCGGCTCGGGGATCTGGTAGCCGTAGTTGGCCTGCCAGTAGTCCAGCGACAGAATCTCGTACAGATTCGGAATCCGCCGGAACTCGGCGATCTGGTCGTTCAACCGCTCGATCGGTAGACCGGGAACGGAGTACCAGTGCTCGCCGTCGCGGACGACGCGGGACTTCTCCGGCGGCGTCCTCAGGTAGTTGTCGCTGCAGAACGCGCAGGTGGCCGTGAACGCCCCGGCGCCCAGCGGCTTCGGGTCGACCACCGGGATCCCCAGCGGGCGGTCGCCACGCCCGGGAACGGTCCAGACCTGGGTGCCGGTGAACGGGCTGATCTGCTTGATCGTGCCGTCTGCCATGGTGCGCAGGTAGGCATCCGGTACTCCGTAGGTAACCGCATCACCCATGGGAAACAACGTGACCTCCCGTCACGCCGGAGCCGGTGACCTCGCGCGGACCGGCTGCATCGGACATCACCCAACCTACTTCCGTGCCCGTTGCGCTCTGCGGGCGGATCAGGTCGCGGTGATCACGCCAGTCGTGAGCAGGATCGCCAGCACGATGGCCAGGCCGATGCGGTAGATCACGAACGGGGTGAAGTCGTTCCTTGAGATGTAGCGCAGCAGCCAGGCGATCACCGCGTACCCGACGACGAACGAGATGAGGGTCGCGACGATGGTCGGGCCCCAGGCGACGGAGGTGTCGTCACCGATGTCCTTGAGCTTGTACAGCCCCGAGGCGAACACGGCCGGCACAGCCAGCAGGAAGGCGTACCGGGTAGCGTCCTCGCGCTTGTATCCCATGAACAGGCCGCCGGAGATGGTGGCGCCGGATCTGGAGACCCCTGGGATCAGCGCGGCGGCCTGCCACAGGCCGAACCACATGGCGTGCGGCCAGGTGAGCCGATCGAGGGTGCGCTCGTTGCGCGCCGCACGATCGGCGATGAGGAGGACGACGCCGACCCCGGCGAGGGTCGCGACGGTGATCCACAGATTGCGCAGCGTCGAGTCGATGGCGTCCTGGAACAGCAGCCCGAGCACGGCGATCGGGATGGAGCCGACGATGACCATCCAGCCCATCCGGACGTCGGGATCGGCCTGCGGGTGCTTCCCGACCAGCGCCAGGCACCACTTCTTGATGATCCGCCCGATGTCCTTGGCGAAGTACACCAGCACCGCGGCCTCGGTGCCGAGCTGGCTGACGGCCGTGAATGCCGCCCCTGGGTCCATGCCGTCGAAGAACAGCCGACCGACGATCAGCTGGTGCGCGCTGGACGAGATCGGCAGGAACTCGGTGAGACCTTGGACGAGGCCGAGGACGATCGCCTCCAACCACCCCATGTGCTACCTCATCTCGATGCGCTGACGGACCGGACAAGCCTACGGGCATCACCCTCCCACCGCTTGTTGTGTGGCACTTTCGGGCAATGACGCCCGAAAGTGCCACAACAACGGGTGTTACGTCGATGCGCTCGGGGCCGCGCCGTAACCGCGTGCTTCGGGCCCGCTATTTCTGCTTTGCAGTGGCGACCAGCTCGGCGATCTGGACGGCGTTCAGCGCGGCGCCCTTGCGCAGGTTGTCGTTGGAGACGAACAGCGTCAGGCCGCGATTGCCCTCGACGGTCGGGTCCTGCCGGATCCGGCCGACGTACGACGGGTCCTGCCCGGCCGCCATCAGTGGCGTCGGGACGTCGGCGAGGACGACGCCCGACTTGCCGTCGAGCGCCCGGCGCGCCTCGTCAGGCGTGATCGCCTTGTCGAACTCGGCGTTGATCGACAGCGAGTGTCCGGTGAACACGGGGACCCGCACACAGGTGCCGGCCACCAGCAGGTCCGGTATCGAGAGGATCTTGCGCGACTCATTACGCAGCTTCTGCTCCTCGTCGGTCTCGCCGGAGCCGTCGTCCACCAGGTTTCCGGCCATCGGCAGCACGTTGTAAGCGATCGGCGCGACGTACTTGTTCGGCTCCGGGAACTGCACGGCCCGGCCGTCGTGCGTCAGGCCGGTCGCATCCCCGACTGCCTTGACCTGCTCGGCAAGCTCCTCGACCCCGGCCAGGCCGGATCCGCTGACCGCCTGGAAGGTGGTGACCACCATCTTCCTCAGGCCTGCGGCGTCGTGCAGCGCCTTCATGACCGGCATCGCGGCCATGGTGGTGCAGTTCGGGTTGGCGATGATGCCCTTCGGCGCGTTGGCGATCTGATCACCGTTGACATCGCTGACGATCAGCGGGACATCGGGGTCCATCCGCCACGCCGACGAGTTGTCGATCACCGTCGCACCGGCGGCGGCGTACTTCTCCGCCAATGCCTTGGACGTCGACCCGCCTGCCGAGAACAGCGCGATGTCCAGACCGGAAAGGTCCGCGGTGGCGGCGTCCTCGACCTCGATCTGCCGGCCGTCGAAGTCCAGGGGCGAGCCCGCCGACCGCGCCGAGGCGAACAATCGAACCTTCTCGATAGGGAACTCGCGTTCGGCGAGCAGACGGCGCATCACGCCGCCGACCTGGCCGGTGGCTCCTACGACTGCGATATTCAGACCCATGACTACCGTCCCGTTCCTGCGTGGACCTCGGCGACCGCGTCGCTGCCGAGCTCGAAGGCGTCGTGCAGGGCACGCACCGCCTTGTCGAGGTCGACGTCGCGCACCAGCGCGGAGATGCGGATCTCGGAGGTCGAGATGAGCTCGATGTTGACGCCGGCCTCCGCGATCGCCTCGCAGAAGGTGGCGGTGACGCCCGGGTGCGAGCGCATGCCCGCGCCGACCAGCGACAGCTTGCCGATGTGGTCGTCGTACTGCACCCGCTCGAACCCGATGTCCGACTGCGCCTTGGTCAGCGCCTCCATGGCGGTCTGGCCGTCGGACTTCGGCAGGGTGAAGGTGATGTCGGTCTTGCCGGTGCCGATCTCCGAGACGTTCTGCACGACCATGTCGATATTGATCTCGGCGTCCGCGATGACCCGGAAGATCTTCCCGGACAGGCCCGGCTTGTCCTCCACGCCGACGATGGTGATCTTCGCTTCGCCGCGATCGTGCGCGACGCCGGTGAGGATGGCCTCTTCCATCGGGATGTCCTCCATGAATCCAGTGATGAGGGTGCCGGGCTCGGTGGTGTACGACGAGCGGACCCGGAGCGGGATATTGTTGGCGCGCGCGTACTCGACCGCGCGCAGGTGCAGGATCTTGGCGCCGGACGCCGCCATCTCGAGCATCTCCTCGTAGCAGACCTGCTCGCGCATCGACGCGTCCGGGACGATCCGCGGATCGGCGGTGTACACGCCGTCCACGTCGCTGTAGATCTCGCAGACGTCGGCCTTGAGCCCCGCCGCGAGCGCGACAGCGGTGGTGTCGGAGCCGCCGCGGCCGAGGGTGGTGATCTCCTTGGTGTCCTGCGAGACACCTTGAAAGCCCATCACCAGGGCGATCGCGCCGTCGTCCAGCGCCTGCCGGACCCGCCCTGGGGTGACGTCGATGATCTTGGCCTTGCCGTGGGCGGCGTCCGTGATGACCCCGGCCTGCGACCCGGTGAAGGAACGAGCCTCGGCGCCGAGGGTGTTGATCGCCATCGCGACGAGGGCATTGGAGATCCGCTCGCCGGCAGTCAGCAGCATGTCCATCTCGCGGGCCGGCGGGATGGGCGCGACCTGAGTGGCGAGGTCTATCAGCTCGTCGGTCGAGTCACCCATCGCGGAGCAGACGACGACGACGTCGTTGCCGGCCTTGCGGGTCTCGACGATCCGCTCGGCGACCCGCTTGATGCGGTCGGCGTTCTCCAGGGACGATCCGCCGTACTTCTGCACGACCAGCGCCACCGCACACCTCCATACACACGAAACGGCCCGTTGCTCGATGTCGAGAAGCGGGCCGTCGATGTTCGCTCGTAACCTGCCCGAGGGCGCATCCGCGTCGACGCACACTCGCAGCGGCAGTCTACGCCCGTTGCCGGCTCACCTTCACCTCTTTATGAGCAGATAGACAGCGCCCCGTTTCGCCCGGGACGCCGCCGGGATCGATCGCTACTAGGGTGGCGGCATGGCAGCTCCAAAGAGCAATCCCGGATTCCAGCACCCCGTGACCCGCATCTTGCTCGGCATCGGCGCGGTGGCGATGCTGGTCAGCGGCATCATGGACCTCAGCGACAGTGGCGATGAAGGAGTCCGCCTCGTGCTCAAGCTCGTCGCGGTGGTCTTCTTGGCGGCGGCGTTGGGGTACGGGCTCACCCAGAACAAGAAGCTGCAGGGGCAGCAGACGCCATTCGGGCCGCCTGGCCACGGGCCGGGGCAGCCCGGTCCGTACCCGCCGCACGGTCAGTACCCGTCAGCCCAGCCGCCGCAAGGCCAGCAGCCCCGGGGCCAGTTCCCGTCCCAAGGTCAGTTCCCGCCCCAAGGCCCGTTCCCACCGCAGGGACAGTTCCCACCGGCGGGCCCGGGGGCGACCCCGGGCGATCCCGCCCAGCATCACCGGTAGCCGGCGATTACGCACCGGCCGGTCATAACCGACGACCGCCGCGAGATCGCGCAGATGGCGCGCGAGTTCACCCGCAGGGAGGTTCTGCCGGTCGCGAACGAGCTCGACCCGGTCGCCGACGAGATCCTGATGCCGCCCCCTCGGATCACCTGCTTCCTGATGCCGAAGGAGCTCGGCACCTTGCCGGACGGCGTCACCGGCATCCGTAGCGGGGGATCAGCTACCCGGCTGGAAGACCGTGCAGCTCGCCTTCGAGGACGCCCGCCTCGAACCCGGCATGGTTGTGGGCGAGGAGGGCAAGGGCTCCGCGGTCGATGGGCCGGGTACACCACCGACTTCGCGGTCGAGCGCTACTGGCGCGACGCCCGGTTGACCAAGATCTGCGAGGGAACCTCGCAGATCCAGCAGCGGATCATCTCCGACTCCCTGCAGGGCCGCTGATCGAACGGCCGTGTCTGCGGCGGGCGCACGCGTTCGAGAGCCCGCGCGGCCACCCCTCGGCTGAAATCCAGTTGGGATCAGCTCTGCCGCCCTCTAGGGTGGTAATCATGTTGGTTCTCGGCACTGCCTCGCTGCGCCTGCGCAGCCGCTGACGGCGGCGAGCAGCACCTCCTCGTGAAGCTCCCGCCCCCGGAGTCATGCCGGGCGGCCGCTTTCGCATGCCCGGCTCCGCCACGAACCACGGAGCTAACCGGTGCCCACCTACCGCCACGGCCGGCACGAGCACGGCCAGAACTACCTCACCGATCCCCGGACGATCCGCCGCATCATCGACCTGGTCCGCGACACGAGCGGTCCGATCCTCGAGATCGGGCCAGGCAAAGGCGCGCTAACCCGGCCCCTCTTGGGCCTCGGTAGACCAGTCCACGCCGTGGAGATCGACGCGCGACTTGCCTTGATGCTCAACCAGAAGCTCGCGGGCAAGGCCGTCGTTACCGAAGGTGACTTCCTCAAGCACAGGATCCCTGATCATCCGCACGTGATCGTCGGGAACCTGCCCTTTCATCAGACCACCGCCATACTGCGCCACATCCTGCACGCGCCCGGGTGGACGGACGCGGTTCTGCTAGTCCAGTGGGAAGTGGCGCGGAGAAGGGCGGGCGTCGGCGGCGCCAGCATGATGACCGCCCAGTGGTCGCCCTGGTTCGAGTTCACGCTGCACGGTCGAGTCTCCGCGCGAGCGTTCACCCCGTCCCCGGGAGTCGACGGAGGCCTGATGACGATCCGGCGCAATCCGGAACCGCTCATCAGCGTGCACGAACGTCGGCGCTTTCAGGCGCTGGTACATCGGGTCTACACAGGACCGGGACGCGGACTCGCGCAGATCCTCGCCCGCAGTACTGTCCTCAGGAGTGCGAAGCGCGCCACTTCGTGGTTGCTCGGCCACGGACTCGCCGACTCCGATCTGCCGAAGTCGATGAGCACTGCGGCGTGGATCGACCTGTACCGCACCACAGGGACATCGCCTCCTCCGTCGCGACCCAGCCCCCGCCGAAGGAACCGGCAGAGATGATCTGGTCGCGCGGCGCCACAGGGATCCTGCACGACCGCCGCGACTGGTCAGTGCGGAGTGATGCGCTCCAGTCCGGGAATCCCGTCGAAGTCCACGTCAGAGCTGACGATCGCGGTGAACCCAGCGGCCCACGCGGTGGCGACGTGCACCGCGTCGCGGCCGCGTGCGTGTCCCCGGGCCACGAGATCCCGCGCGGCTCGCAGTATGTCCGCTGAGAAGTCATGCCAGACCACGGTCTGGTCGAGCTGGTCGAACTCGGCGATCGCCCGCTCCCTCGACACTCGCCGCATCCGGTGGAATAGATACTCCTGCCCGCCTTCCACGCTCAGGTGAATGCGCTCGGCGCGCTCGGCCGCACGGGCCAAGAAGGAGCGGCACGGCTCGCGCATGGGGTGTGGTCCGCCCACGGCGAGCAGCAGCACGGACGAATCGAGGAACCAGCCGCTCATGAGCGATCGAGCTTGGCATCGAGGCTGACCCCGTAGGCGGCCTTCATCTCGGCCGGACCGTCCCCCGGTTGATCACCAGGCGTCGCGGTCATCTTCAGGAGCGCATCGAGAGCAGCGTGCGGGTCGCCGGAGCCACCCGGGAAACGCAGATCGATGGCCTCACGGACGATCGCGGCCACGCTGCGTCCGGTTCGATCGGCCTCGGCAGCGAGCCGTTCGTAGCGCTCCGCATCCAGAAGCACCTGCAACCGGCGTTCCATCAGCGACATGCTCATACATTAGCATGCACATCTGCGACGTACCCCTGGGATCTCGGCCGCTTAGTGTGTGCCGGTATCGGGCGATGTCGCCCGATACCAGCACAGAACAACGGGTCCATCCGCACGGACAACGGCCCGGCGGCACCGGACGACGGGTCCGTCGGCGCAGGAGGGCGGCCCGGTCAGCGGGGATTGTCGATGTCGACAACCGGATGTGGCGAGTAGTGACCGGGTGCGAGCGCGCCGGCGTCCACCGGGTCGACAGCCTCACTGGAGTCGCCGGCACCAGCCGGAATGTCGTCATCCGACAGCCGGATCTCGACGTCCTGCCCCGTCAGCCGGTAGCCGCGCAGCAGGATCAGGCTGATGATGAAGAACACGGCAGGCACCAGCGTGAAGGCGAGGATCATCTCGGTCATGGCGGGGTTGCGCGGGCCGTCTGGGGTCAGGCCGATCGCGGGCGCGTAGTTGCCGATGGCCAGCATGACGGCGAACATTCCGGTTCCGGCGGCCATCGTCACCGTGTCGATCGCCCCCCAGACGCCCGTGAACAGCCCGATCCGGTTGACGCCGGTGCGGCGGGCATCGACTGCAGCCGTGTCGTGCAGCATCGCGACCGGGAAGACCTGGGCCCCGGCGTACCCGACGCCGACGACCATCACGAGCGCATACGCGAAGTACTTTCCGGTCGCCGGCGAGAAACCGAGCAGGACGACGGAGTTCAGCGCGACGCCGAGCAGCATCAGGCTGGTGGAGAACATAAACCCGGTCTTCTTGCCGAACCGCTGCCCGAGCCGGTTCCACAGCGGCATCGTGATCAACGCCGGCCCGACGAACAGCACGAAGATTATCGAGGCGCCCGCATCGCTGTTCAGGTAGTAGTTGGCGATGTAGTCGACGCCGGCCAGCATCATGCCGATCGAGACGTACTGGATCGCGAACGAGAACGCCAGCAAGGTGAAGTCGCGGACCTTCATCACGCTGCGCAGCTGCGTCCAGAGCGTCCCCTCGTTGAACAGCACCGTGGCACGTCGCGCGTTGCGGGTGCCGAAGTAGGCACCCAGGACGCCGATCAGCATGACCGTGGCGACGAAGAAGCCCATGACGCGATAACCGTCAGCGCCGCCGACCGCGTTGCGGATCGCCGGCGCGCCCGCGCCACTGATCAGGATCGCGACGGCCAAGAAGGCCACCCGCAGCGTCTGGATGCGGGTCCGCTCGTGATAGCTGTCGGTCATCTCCGCGGGCATCGCCATATAGGGGACGCCGAAGAAGGCCACCGCGGTCGCGCACAGCGAGTACATGATCGCCGTCCACCAGGCACCGCCGGTGGCGTCGGTGAATACGCCGGCGAACAGCAGCGCGAAGCTGACTGCGAGCGCGACGCCGCCCCACAGCAGGTAGGGACGCCGCGAGCCGGTCCGCACGGCCGCGTGATCGCTCCACCGGCCAACCATCGGGCTCAGGACGACGTCCCAGGCCTTCGGCAGGAACACGATGAGCCCCGCGAGCAGCGCCGAGACGCCGAGCGTGTCGGTCAGGTACGGCAGCAGCAGCAGGCCGGGAACGGTGCCGAAGGCGCCGGTCGCGAGGGCGCCCATCGAGTAGCCACGGCGCAGCCCAGGCGCGATCTGGTCATCCGACATTGAAGGATTGTGTCGCGCATCACCCTCCGGCGCAAGAGAGACGCAAGAGAGATTCGCGCCTCGAACTATCGACCCCGGTCATTCCCTGCCGAGCCCACCAACCCATCGGTGCATCTCGTCTCCCGGCGGCCGACTGCCGGGCGCCTCGCCATTCCATCCCACCCCGGTACGGCGGCGGCGCGTCCGTCCGCCGTCACGTTCACATTTGCCGCCCTGGTCGTACGCCGCGGGCCTGGGGCGCGACCGTCGTCCGACATGGGTTATGGTCGGGAGTGATGTACGGCGTGCAGCTTCTCCTTAGCAGCCGCGGCGAGACCTTCTAGAGGTCGGCACTCTCGTCGCGGTGTTTGGCATGTCTGCCGGTCGAGAGCCATATCCCGCCACATCCCTTTCCCTCGTCGCCGGTGCGAGCGCGCGCCCGCGACCACTCACGCCACAGGAGACCTGACGCGCATGAGCATCACCACCCGCTTCACCAACCCGCAGCGCCCTTCGGGGATGCCGATCTCGAAGTATCAGCCCTTCACCCCCATCGACCTGCCGGACCGGACCTGGCCGGGCAACGTCATCGACAAGGCCCCGATCTGGTGTGCCGTCGACCTGCGCGACGGCAACCAGGCGCTGATCGACCCGATGGACACCCCGCGCAAGCTGCGGATGTTCGAGCTGCTGGTCAAGATGGGCTACAAGGAGATCGAGGTCGGCTTCCCGGCCGCCTCGCAGACTGACTATGACTTCATCCGGCGGATCATCGACGAGGACCGGATCCCGGACGACGTCACGATCCAGGTGCTGACCCAGGCCCGCGACGAGCTGATCGAGCGCACCTTCCAGGCCGTGCAAGGCGCGCCGCAGGCGATCGTGCACCTCTACAACTCGACCTCGACCCTGCAGCGGCGCGTGGTGTTCGGCTTGGACCGGCCCGGCATCATCGACATCGCGCTGAACGGCGCCCAGCAGTGCCTCAAGCACCGCGAGGGCATGGGGGACACGAAGATCCGCTTCGAGTACTCCCCCGAGTCCTACACCGGCACCGAGCTGGACTTCGCCGCCGAGATCTGCAACAAGGTGATGGACGTCTGGGAGCCGACCCCCGACTGGCCGGTGATCATCAACCTGCCCGCGACCGTCGAGATGGCCACCCCCAACGTGTACGCCGACTCGATCGAGTGGATGGGGCGCAACCTGAACAACCGCGACTCGGTGATCCTGTCGCTGCACCCGCACAACGACCGCGGCGAGGCCGTCGCCGCGGCCGAGCTGGGCTACCTGGCCGGCGCCGACCGTATCGAAGGTTGCCTATTTGGCAGCGGTGAGCGCACCGGCAACGTGTGCCTGGTGACCCTGGGCATGAACATGTTCAGCCAGGGCATTGACCCACAGATCGACTTCTCCGACATCGACGAGGTCCGTCGTACGGCGGAGTACTGCAACCAGCTGCCGGTAAACGAGCGCCATCCATACGGCGGCGATCTGGTCTACACCGCCTTCTCCGGCTCCCACCAGGACGCCATCAAGAAGGGCTTCGAGTGGATGAACCGCGATGCGGCGGCAGCCGACAAGACCGTCGACGAGATCCCGTGGGCGGTGCCCTACCTGCCGATCGATCCGAAAGACGTCGGCCGCACGTACGAGGCGGTCATCCGGGTCAACTCGCAGTCCGGCAAGGGCGGCGTCGCCTACATCATGAAGTCCGAGTACCAGATGGAGTTCCCGCGGCGGCTGCAGATTGAGTTCTCCGGCGTTGTCCAGCACCACACCGACGCCGAGGGCGGTGAGGTCACGCCCGAGGCGATGTGGAACATCTTCGAGGACGAGTACCTGCCGAGCAAGGGCGAGCACCACTGGGGCCGATACGCGCTGGGCTCGCACCGTACCGAGTCCGTCGGCGACGGCCGCGACACCGTCAACGTCGAGCTGATCGTGGACGGCGACGAGGTCACGGTCACCGGCGTGGGCAACGGCCCGGTGTCGGCCTTCTGCAAGGCCCTGGAGACGATCGGCACCGAGGTGCGGGTGCTCGACTATGCAGAGCACGCGATGGGCGCGGGATCGGATACCAAGGCTGCGTCGTACGTCGAGTGCGCGATCGACGACCGCATCCTCTGGGGCGTGGGCATCGACCCGAACATCGTCACGTCGTCCTTCAAGGCGATCGTGTCGGCACTGAACCGCTTCGAGCGCGACAAGGACCAGTAGCCGCTACTTCTTACGCTTGGCCTCGGTCGCGGCGATCATTGCGGAGTAGACCTCCTTGAGTGCGCGGCGCTGCGCGGCTGTGAGGCCGTCGTCCGCATCGATGGCCGCGCGTACGTCGGGCACATCGCCGTCCTCCTTGGGCTGCAGGTCATCGGGGTCGATCCCAAGAGAGATAGCGATCTGCCGCAGCACGGCCTTCGACGGCTCTCGGACGCCAGTCTCGATCTGCGACAGGTAGGGGTTGGAGATGCCCGCCATCGTCGAGAGCTGGCGCATCGTGAGCGAGGCCAGCTCGCGCTGCTTGCGGATCATCTCGCCGAGCGGGCTGGTCATGCTGTCGCTCATCTGCCGATCACTCCGATCTGCCGGGCCATCTGCGGGACAGCATAACGACCCCGGCGCCGAGTGACGTAGATCGCAGCGCGGAGGTTAGCAGAGTTAGCATTGCCTGCTAACATGGTTCTCGTACGCAGGGCGACAAGTGATCGCCTGGACCAATCCACTAGGAGGAACCATGGTCGCCAACAAGAACGCTGATCTGCCCACCGTCGACTTCGACGCTGCTGCCGATCGCATCCGCACCCTCAACGAGCAGGTCATCGAGCAGGCCAAGAAGCAGGGCAACGCGACCCTCGACGCCTGGGAGAAGGCGCTGCAGACCGTCGTCGACTTCGAGAAGAAGGCTGCCGGCGCCTCGCAGCTCGACTTCGTCAAGGCTCTGACCGACGCGCACGTCAACTTCGTGACCTCGACCTCGGAGGCCTACATCAAGGCCGCCCGCGAGATGCTGAAGTAAGCAGCCCTCCCCCACACACGCCGAAGCGTCGGTAGCCTCACGGCTGCCGACGCTTCGTGCTTCCCACCGCAGGTGGGCTAGTAGCTCTGGTCGTCCTCGCGCGGGGTCCGCTCGAACCAGTCGCGCAGGATCGCCGCGGAGATCGCGGGGCGCTCCATCAGGAACAGGTGCCCGCCGCCCTCGACCTCGGCGTACTCGGCATCCGGGATCATCGCCGCGAGGAACCCACAGCTCAGGGTGTTCGTGATCGGGTCCTCCGCGCCGGCCAGCACCATCGTGGGGACTCGGATGTGCTGCAGGAACCACGCACTGCTGAAGGTCGAGGCGGTCGCGAGCTGGGCGAAGTAGCCGGGGATCGACGGGCGCATCTTGTGTCGCAGGTCGCTCTGGCGCTGCACCAGCTTGCTGCCGCCGTCCGCGGTACCGCCGTAGAGGAACGGCGCGACGGTGGCCATGTAGGTCCGCGAGTAGTAGCGAAGCGGGGTGGCCAGCACCGAGATTGCCAGCGGATTGCCGAATGTGGCGCCGATGCCCGCCGAGGTACCGGCCAGCACCAGTCGGCGGATCCGGTGCGGGTACTTGAAGGCGAATTCCTGGCAGATCATGCCGCCGAACGACAGTCCGACGACGTCCACGACGTCGAACTCCAGCTCGCTGAGCACCGCGTCGAGGGTCTCGGCGTACTTGTGCATCCGCCACGCCGGCCAGGGCACCGTCGACGCGCCGGCGCCGGGGTTGTCCAGCGTGATGATCGTGTACTCGTCCTTGAGCTCCTCGACGAGTGGCTCCCAGAGGTCCAGGCTTGCTCCCAGCCCGTGCACCAGCAGTAGCGGTGGGCCCTCCCCCGTGACGTGTACCCGCACATGCACATCGCCGACGCGAATCAGCTCGCCGGGAACGCGCTGGCTGCGGGGGGAGAGCGGTGCGAGTGAAGTCATCAGAACCTCTGGTCGTCGGGAATATGACGGTCCGGTGTCAACCGGACGATCAAGTGTAACCCGGACCACATCTCCTGGACGCCGTAGCGGGCTCTCGTTAACTCCCAGTAGTCCACCCGCGCATCGAGTGCGCGGACGGCGCACCGCAGGCCTGGTCAGGCGTCCGGGTCTGCCTTCAGCAGCTTGAGCGCGGTATTGGCGGCGGGAACGCCGGCATAGATCGACGCCTGGAGGAACACCTCGGCGATCTCGGCGCGACTCAGTCCGTTGCGCTGGGCGGCCCTGATGTGGATGGCCAGCTCATCGTCCCGTCCGAGCGCCATCAGCACAGCGAGGGTGACCATCGATCGCGACCGTCGATCGATGACGTCGCTGTTCCACACGTCTCCCCACGCGACCCGTGTGATGAAGTCCTGGAACCGGGCCGTCTCCTGGGTGATTCCGTCGTTCGCCCGGTCGACGTGCTCGTCGCCTAGGACCTCGCGGCGCACCTGCATCCCTTGCTTACGGCGCATCTCGTCGTCCATCACCGCCTCCCTCAATCCTTGAATCGCTGTAGGTATTCGCGGCATCGCTGCTGTGCAGCCGATGTGTCCTCGCCGACGCCCGCACGGCGAAGGTTCTCGGCCATCCGTTCGGCGTCGACGTCGAGGTCCTGCTCAAGCAGTGCGAGCTCGAGCGATACGCCGCCCATCAGGTGCGCCAGCTCGCGCAGTGGCCGCCATTCTGCCTGCCAAGCACCGGCGGCCCGCTCATGCTCCTGCACACCGGACGCCGCGATCGTCGAGAGCATCCCCGCCGCCTGAGTGGACGCCGACCGGATCAGGATTGCTGCAGCTGGATTGCGTTTATGTGGCATGGCCGACGATCCGCCGCGCCGCGCCTGCCGCGGGTCGCGGCCCAGCATCAGCTCGCCCACCTCGGTGGAGGTCATCGAGATGACATCGACCGCGATCTTCGCGCACGCGTTGATCACCTGCACACAACCGGACGCCGCTTGCAGGACGCGGGAACGTTCCGTGTGCCACGGCATGCGCGGCGGCTGCAGCTCCATAGCGTCAGCGATCTCACCGATCAGCTGGTGGGGGTTCGCGCCCAGACCGGCGATGTCGCCGGCTGCGCCACCGACCTGGACCGCGAGCAGATCGCGGATGCGGCCGAGGTTGAGCGCCGCCTGCTCCAGACCCTCGATCCAGCCGCACACCTTCCAGCCATAGGTAATTGGGGAGGCGGCCTGACCAAGAGTGCGGGCCACCATCGGCGTTCCGACGTGCGCCTCGGCCACCCGAGAGAGCCGCCCGATGACGAGCGCGAGTCGCGGACCGACGATCTCCAGCGCACGCGCCTGCATCCCTGAGAAGGCCGTGTCGATGCAGTCCTGACTGGTGAGACCGCGGTGCACATAACGCGCGTGCGGTTCTCCTACGGCTGCCCTGATCTGGGCGACTATCTCGACCACCGGAGTCGCGGAGGCCTCCGCGAGCAGCCCGATGCGCGCCAGGTCTGGCTTCAGCCGGGCCACCGCGTCGGCGATGACGTCCGCCGACGCCGCCGGGATCACGTCGTGGTTCCCCTGCGCGCGGGCCACGGAGGCCTCGAAAGTGGCTATATGCGTGAAGAACGAGGCGTCGTTCAGCGCGCCGTCGACCTCCGGATCGCCGGGCAGGTAGTCGAGGACGCCGCCGTACGGCCGGACGTCCCAACCGGCCTGCACCTGCTCGTCGTTATAGCTCAAAGAAGACCGTCTCCTCGTCGCCCTGGAGGTGGATGTCGAAGCGAAGGTGGTCACCTTCTTGCTCGGCGATGAGAGTGCGGCGACGATCCTCCGGCACCTGTGACAGTAGTGGGTCGACGGCGTTCGCGGACTCCTCGTCCGCGAAGTAGATCCGGGTGACGCACCGGTTGATCATGCCGCGGGCGAACACCGACACGTCGATGTGCGGGGCCTGCTCGTCGTCCACCCGACCCGGTTTGATGGTGCGAATCTCGAACTGGCCGTCCTTGCGGGTATCGCTGCGTCCGAAGCCCCGGAATCCGTCCGGTTGCAGCCGCACGGCCGGCGCCGGGACGTCGGGGTGCGCGAACGCGCCGGTCGCGTCGGCCTGCCAGGTCTCGATCATCGCATCGCCGATGGGCTCGTGGTTGCCGTCGTACACGGTGCCGCGGATTGTGATCGCGCCCGACGTCCCTTCGGGGACGACGGCGGCGCCGTCGTCCCACGTCAGGCCGATGTGCAGGTAGGGGCCGACGGTCTGCGAAGGGGTGATGCCGAAGTCGGTCGGGTAACTGCGGTCGATCTCGTAGCTGAACTCACTCATCGTCGTCCTCCTCCTCGAAGAGGGTCTTGTCGGGCCCGCGCAGGACGATGTCGAAGCTGAAGCCCATCGCCCATTCCGGCTGGGTGATGGAGTGGTCGTACCTCGAGATCATCCGGTTGCGGACCTTCTCGTCGCGGACGGCGTTGAAGATCGGGTCCTGGAAGAAGAGGGGATCGTCCGGGAAGTACATCTGGGTGACCAGCCGTTGGGTGAAGGCGCGCCCGAACAGCGAGAAGTGGATGTGCGACGGCCGCCAGGCGTTGTCGTGGTTCTTCCACGGGTAGGCACCGGGTTTGATCGTCGTGAACGAGTAGCGGCCCTGGTCGTCGGTCACCGTGCGGCCGAGGCCGTCGAAGTTGGGGTCGAGCGGTGCCGGCCAGTTGTCGCCCGTATGCCGGTACCGACCGCCGGCGTTCGCCTGCCAGATCTCGACGAGCGTGCTCGGTACCGGTCGGCGGTTCGTGTCCAGCACCCGTCCGGCGACGATGATGCGCTGACCGATTGCCTCGCCGGCATGCTGCCGGGTCAGGTCGTTCTCGCCGTCCCTGACCCGGTCATTGCCGAACAGGGGGCCGGTGACCTCGGTGAGGCGCTGCGGCATCAGGATCAACGGCTGCGTGGGGTGACGCAGCGTCGTACTGCGGTAGTCGGGGCAGTCGAGTGATGGCTGACCGGCCACCTCCGGGTAGTGGGGCAGACGCACGAGTTCTCCTGTTGGGTATCGGTCGACGGTATCGGCCCCGCTCGGGCGCGCCGGGCGAGTAGATTCCACTGAGCGGAATGAGGACGTGAATGGCTGGGAACGCAGGCGAACCGGGGCGTAGCGTGCTGTCTCGCGCGGCCGCGCTGCTTCGCGCCTTCGACGACGACCATCTGCAGCTCACGTTGTCCGAGCTCAGCGAGCGTGCCGGGCTCCCCCTGACCACCGCGCACCGGCTGGCGGGCGAGCTCGTCACGCTGGGCCTGCTCGAGCGAGACGAGCGCGGTTACCGGGTGGGCCTGGAGGCGTTCGGGATCGGCGTCCAGGCCCCGGCGTACGCGCGGGTGCGTCGCCTGGCGCTGCCGTTCATGAGCGAGCTGTCGGCGCAGACCGGTGAGAACGTGCAGCTGGCCGCGCTGGACGGCGACGCCGTCGTGTATCTGGAGCGGACCGTCGGGAGGCGGTCGGTCCCTCTCGTCTCCTATCCGGGATCGCGACTGCCGCTACATGCCACCGGCGTCGGCAAGGCGCTGCTGGCGTCGATGCCGGACGACGACGTACGGCGCGTGCTCTCCCAGCCGCTCACCCGCTTCACGCCCCGCACGATCACCGCGCCCGGCGCACTGCTACGGGAGGTGCGGGCGATCCGCGAGCGCGGATTCGCCTTCACCAAGGAGGAGGTCTCGCTGGGTTCGTTCTCCGTCGCGCAGGTATTGAGCGCGACGCCGTACGGGATGCGGCTGGCGGTCGGCGTCACGGTACGGCGGATCGTGCGGACCCCCGCTGCTGTCGCCGCGCGGCTGGCGACCTGCGCGACCGACATCGACACCGCCCTCACCTCCTGACCGCCCCGAGAATCACCGCTTCGAAGCCGGCTCCGCCGTTGCCCTCGCTCAGCGCAAGCGACCCGTGCACGTAGAGACGTCGCACGCTGTTGGGGTCGCGGGGGCGCTGTTGTAAGGATGGGGCGGGACGATCCTGGCAAGTGTTCGTCGGGGCCTTTAGCTAGGCGGCAGGAGCACTCTGATGGTGGTGTCGCCTGGTCGACTCTCCAAGGAGACGCTCCCGCCGAAGGCACCGACGATCGCGGCCACCAGGGCGAGACCTAGGCCGACGCCTCCCTCGCGGTGCCGGGCCTGATCACCGCGAGTGAACCTCTCGAAGGCCTGCTGCGCCAGCTCAGGGGTGAATCCGGGCCCGTCGTCGTGGACGCTGAACCCGGAGGAGTCGCCTCTGACGGTGACGGTCGTGCCGGGAGGTGTGTGCTTGCGCGCGTTGGTCAGCAGGTTGGTGATGACTTGGTGCAGACGCTGCTCGTCGCCGCGCACCTCCAGGGCCTGCTCGGGCAGCTCTAGTCGCCACCGATGGTCCGGTGCAACAACTTGCGCGTCCGTGACGGCTTCGATGAGCACGCTGCTGAGGTCGACGGCCCCGATGGTGAGCGGCCGCCCGTCATCGAGGCGAGCCAGCAGGAGCAAGTCTTCGACCAGCGACGTCATTCGCCGGGACTCCTCGTCGACCTTCGTCAGCGCGGTACGTAGCGCGGTCTCGTCGTCGGGGTGGCGACGAGCCAGTTCCGAGTAGCCGGCGATGATGGCCAGCGGCGTGCGCAGCTCGTGGGAGGCGTCGGCGACAAACTGCCGCACCCGTTGCTCGCTGCGGTGCCTGGCTGTGAGGGAGGACTCGACGTGGTCGAGGAGTGTGTTCAACGCGCTGCCGACCTGGCCGACCTCGGTGCGGTCGTCGGTGAGCCGCTCGGGGACGCGGTCGTCGAGGGCGATGTCACCGCTGGCGAGGGGCAGCTCGGCGACGCGGTGGGCGGTCTGCGCTACCTCGCGCAGCGGGGCGAGCTGGCGGCGTATGACGTAGGTACCGACAGCGGCGGCTGCCAAAACGCCGAGTAGTGTGGCGAGCACCTCGAGACGAATGAGGTGCTCGATCGTCTCGTCGACGTCGACGCGCGGCAGGCCGACGACGACCTGGCCTTCGTCCAGGTCGGTGACCAGGACCCGGTAGGAGCCGAGCCCGGGCAGGTCGACAGTCTGGACGTCGTCGGACGCGGAGAGCTCCGCGAGGGCGTCGAGCTGGCGCTCCTGAAGCTCGGTCGAGGTCCAGTTGGTATCCGAGCCCTCGGTGAGCACCAGGCCGTTGGGCTGACCTTCGTCGGGGAGCACGGCGCGTAACGTGCCGAACCGTTGGCCCGGTCCGAACCCGTCTGGTGCTCCGGACGGTCGAAGCCCGCCCGGCCCGAGGGTGGAGCGCATGGCGTCGCGGACGTCGGCGTTGAGCCTCTGCTCGAGGTTCTCGCGCATCGCCACGGTGGTCGCCGTACCGATGGCCGCAGCCGCGAAGGCCACCAGCAGCACCGCGACCGCGACCACTCGTGCTGTGAGGGTGACCGGCCCGCGGAGGACGCCCATCAGGGTGCCGGCTTCAAGACGTAGCCCGCACCGCGCATCGTATGGATCATGGGTTGCCGGCCCGCGTCGATCTTCTTGCGGAGATAAGAGATATACAGTTCGACGACGTTGGCTTGGCCACCGAAGTCGTAGTTCCACACCCGGTCGAGGATTTGCGCCTTAGACAGCACCCGCCGCGGGTTGCGCATCAGGAATCGCAGCAGCTCGAACTCCGTCGCCGTCAACGGGACCTCCTCCCCGGCCCGAAACACCTCGCGACTGTCCTCGTCCAGGGTGAGGTCGCCGACGGTGAGCACCGAGGACGACGCTTCCTGGCGCGCGCCGGCGCGACGCATCAGCGCCCGCAGCCGAGCCACCACCTCCTCGAGAGAGAACGGCTTGGTGACATAGTCGTCACCGCCTGCGGTGAGACCGGCGATTCTGTCCTCGACAGCATCGCGAGCGGTAAGGAACAACACCGGCACGTCAGGGTCGAGCGAGCGGATCCGACGCAGCACCTCCATGCCGTCGAAGTCCGGCAGCATGATGTCGAGCACAACGGCATCCGGGCGATGCTCCTTCGCGGCAGCCACCGCGCGGGAGCCGGTGTGGGCGGTGGACACGTGCCAGCCCTCGTAGCGCAGCGCCATCGCGATCAGTTCGGCAATGTTGACCTCGTCGTCGACGACCAACAGCCTCAGCGGGGAGCCATCGGGTCGGGTGAGCGGGTGAGCCTGTTCCATGCGGGCCATACTGACAACGCTACCTGTGAGCCTGCTGTGTAACTGCCTCTCGCTACGCCCTGTGTGTGAGCCATCGACCGACCGACCCTTGACGGTAAGAGCGCCGGTGTATCCCGCGGTGGCGTTGCCGGTGACGGGCGTGAGCATCACCGCGTCGGAGTCGTCGCCGCTGGTGGGGTCGTGCCAGGCTGCTCGGCGTGGTCCTGGTCATCTCGGGTCTCGCGGTAGGCAGCGATCCGGCGCGGATCGTCGACCGGCAGGGAATCGATGCGGATCCGGCGTGGGTGTGCCGCGGAACCGGTGACGAGGTAGCGCTGACCGGGACGGACGCGGCTGGCCTCATCGTTTAGGGCCGCCTCATCGTTCAGGGCCGCCTCGGCGTTGGTGTCGGCGTGAGCGCCGTCGGCGGGTGGCAGCGGTTCGGCACCCTGGGTTCGGGGCGCGGGCACCGCGGCGGTCCCAGGAGGGGCCTCTTCGAGTACGTCGCGCACGATGCGGCGCGGGTCGTACTGGCGCAGGTCGAGCGCTGCCCAGTCCGATCTTTGCAGCGAGACGCCGATCTCCGCCTCGGCTGTGGCGCGTGTCTTTTCCAGCAGGCCGCGCAGGCCGCGTACGGTCTCGGCGAGCCAGTGGGCGTAGAGCGGGAGTCGCTGGGGACCGATCACGATCCCTGCGACGAGCGTGACCAGGAGAAGCTTCTCGAAGGTCAAACCGAACATGGTGGCGACTCCTTGATCACTCGGTCAGGGCGGGGTGTGGAAGGTCGGCGGTGAGGGCACGTCGTGCTACCCGTCGGTCGTGCAGGTGGGTGATGGCCATGGCGACACCGAACAGTGCGGACATGGGTGTGGCGACGAAGAACATCGACAACACGTCGGCGGCTGGCGTTACCAGCGCGCTGAAGAGGGTGATGATGACAACGATGACGCGCCAGCTCCTGCTCAGGGCCTGGGCCGACAGCAGCCCGAGGAAGTTCAGGACCACCACGAAGACCGGTAGCACGAACGCGATCCCGATGGCGAGCACGATCTTCAGGACGAAGTCCACGTAGTAGGACGCGGTGAGGATCGTGCTGTCCTCTGTCGAGGCGAACCCGGTGAGCATGTGCACCATCCGCGGGAAGAGTAGAAATCCAAAGGCGCAGCCGGTTGCGAACAGGGGCGCCGCGGTCGCGAGGAACCCGAGGGTGTACTTCTTTTCGCGGCGGGTCAGGCCCGGGGTGACAAACGCGAACACCTCCAGCAGCCAGACCGGGCTGGACACGATGACTCCGCAGAACAGTGCGATTTTGAGCTTGAGGTCGAACGCCCCGGTGACGGTGTCGTAGTTGAGGCTCGCGTTGCGGGAAGCGGCGAGTTCCTCGATCGGGGCACGCAGGAGGTTGAGGACCTGGTCGGAGAGCACGAAGCCGGCGAGGACGCCGACTGCCAGTGCCACCGCCGCGCGGATGCCGCGTCGACGCGCCTCCCGCAGATGGTCGGCGAGGGGCATCGTGCCCCGCGCGACGGTGACCGTGTTCATGGCACCCTTCGCTCTGCGACCGGCACGAGCGCGGTGGGGACTCGGGTGTCGCCGCCGGTGCTGACAGCGTCCTGCCCGGTCGAGGACTGACTCGCAGGCTGAGGCCGCTGCGCGGCGGTACCGGTGTCGTCGGCGGTGTGGACCTCGTCCCTGAGGATGCGCACGGACTGACCGACGCCCTTGGCAAGAGCCGGGAGCTTGGCGGATCCGAAGATCAGCAGGAGGATCGCGAGGATGATCAGGGCATGCCAGCCCGTGAGGTTCTGCAACATTGGGGAACTCCGTGGTGATGGTGGATGGGTGAAGTGATCGATGGTGCGGCTGGACAGGTGGGATCAGGAGGGGCTGGCGCCGGAGTCACCGGGGCCGCCTCTCGGCGGGTCGCCCGACGGGGGTGCGCCGCCGTCACCGGGGGGCTGCCCTCCCTGTGGGCCTCCGCCCATGTCGCCGCTGGAGACCTCGGTCGTGGTGTCGATGGCAACTGCGAGGGTGCCGGTGTACCCCGACCCGGCGTCACCGCTCACGGTGAGAGTCTGCAGCGAGTCGCCACCATCGGCGAAAATGGCATCGTCCTCGATGCTGGTGCCGACGCCAGCGAGGTTTTCTGTCGAGCCCGCGTAGGCGTCAAGGGCATAGACCTCGCTCAGCATGTCGGCTGGAAAGGCGAGCTGGGAGGTCGCGATCGCGTTGCTGACGTTGGTTGCGGACTCCACGTCGGGGTAGACCTCGAAGTGGATGTGGGTCCAGCGACCGGCGTAGCACCCCGGGACGATCGTCTGGAAGGTCAGCTCGCCGTTGGAGTCGGCGACCTGGATGCCGCGCAGGTAGGTCTCATCCTCCACTCCTTCGGAGTACATGGAGTACAGACCTGCCGCATCGCAATGCCAGACGTAGACCGCGGCGTCCTCGAAGGGGACGTTCCCGTTCGCCATGTCGGTGACCATGAATGTCAACGTCAGGGGCACACCGTCGACTGTGGTGCCGCCATCGAGGCTGGAGGTGATGTCGCTGCGAACGATGCCCGACTCCTCGAGGATGTTGACGTCGTTTGTGCCGTCGGCCGGATAGGGGCCGTTGGTCTCCTGTGGGATCTCGCCGTCGGAAGCTGTCGACGTCGCAGCAGAGCCGGTGGTCGGATCGCTCGTGCTCGACTCAGTGCTGTCAGAGCCGCAAGCAGCCAGCGCGGCCGCACCGACGCCAACGCCGACCAAGCTGAGTACGCGACGGCGTGTCACCAGCGTCTTGATGTCGAAGCCCGCGCCTTGGTCGACGACCTCCTCGGAGGGGCGGCTGAGAAGCCGGCCCTCATAGGCGGGCCCTTCCGGAGTCTGTTCGGGTTCGGGAATGCGATTCACTGAGGTCCTCCTGCGGATCGATGGTGTGGTCTCGATGCATGCCACATTGGCCGCGCTCCTCATGGATTTCATGTGCGCTGCTTGTGTAACTCCTGTGGATGTCGCGAGCGGGGTCTGATGGCGCTCTCATTCCCCAGAAGGATGAGAGATATGACGGGCCAAGGAAGTACCCCGAGGAGCCGCAGGAGCAGGCGATCCGGCTGGCGGTCGATCTGACGCTCTGCGTGGGGTCGGTGAGCAGTGAGCGCCGCGCTTTCCGGTGAGCGGAAGGGCTCGGTACGCCGGGATAGGCCCGACCGGCAGGCTGATCGGATGACTGACTCCGCTCGCACCCAAGTCGCCATCATCGGAGCCGGCCCCGCCGGCCTCTATCTGGCCCGTCTGCTCTAGCTACAGGGAATCGAGAGCATCGTGGTCGAGGCGCGAGACCGGCCGTACGTCGAGGCGCGGGTCCGCGCGGGAATCCTGGAGCAGGGCTCGGTGGACGTCCTGCGCGAGATCGGTGTCGGCCAGCGGATGGACCGCGAGGGGATCGTGCACGCCGGCACCCAGCTGCGCTTCGACGGCACCAACCACCGCATCGACTTCGAGGCCCTCACCGGCCGCAAGGTCATGGTCTACGGTCAGCAGGAGGTCGTGAAGGACCTCATCGCCCAGCGCGTCGCAGACGACCTACCCATCCACTTCGGCGTCAGCGACGTACAGCTGCACGACCTGACCAGCACCAGCCCCCGCGTGACCTACACCGACGAGAACGGCGCCCGGCAGGAGATCGTGGCCGACTACATCGCCGGCTGCGACGGCTACCACGGCGTCAGCCGCGGCCACATCCCCGCCGGCCACCTCACCGAGTTCGAGCGCATCTACCCCTTCGCGTGGTTCGGGATCCTGGCCAACGCCAAGCCCTCCTCCGACGAGCTGATCTACGCGCACTCGCCCCGCGGGTTCGCGCTGCACAGCCTGCGCAGCGACAGCGTGGTCCGCAACTACCTGCAGGTCGCGCCGGGGACCGACCCGAATGCGATGTCCGACGACGAGATCTGGGATGAGTACGACCGACGGTTCGCCTTGCAGGATGAGCCGTTCACGATCAACCGCGGCGAGATCACCGAGCGGGTGGTCACGCCGATGCGGTCATGGGTGGTCACGCCGATGCGCTACGAGCGCCTCATGCTGGCCGGCGACGCCGCCCACACCGTGCCGCCGACCGGCGCGAAGGGGATGAACCTGGCCGTGGCGGACGTCGTCGTCCTCGCCGAGGGACTGACCAAGGCGCTGCAGTCGAATGACGAGTCGGGGCTCGACCAGTACTCCGACATCGCCGTACGCCGGGTGTGGCGCGCCGAGCACTTCAGCTGGTGGATGACCTCCATGCTGCATCGCTTCCCACCGGAGCACCCCGAGGGTGACGAGTTCGGGCTGCAGATGCAGCTATCGCAGCTGCGCTACTACACCAGCAGCGAGGCGGCGATGCGCACGCTCGCAGAGAACTACGTCGGTCTGCCGTTCGGCGCCGCGCTGTAGGCGGCCCCCTGCCCGCCCGACGCGATGGCTCTGCGCTTAGGCCTTCACTCCCCGGTTGGCGGTGATGACGCACTGGAGACCGCCGTGCCATCGCCGTCGCGGTTATCGTTTGCGATCAGCTCACCGCGCAGGGGGCCAGCGTGGTGCTGACCCGGCCGGACGATTCGGGGGTGGGTCCGTGCGTCGACCTACCCCAGGCGTGGGCGGCCCCGGTCCGACTACCCTGGTGAGCACATGACGTCGTCCCGAGGAGACCAGATGCAGCCCGGTGGCATGCCCGATATGGGTGCGATCCTGCAGCAGGCACAGAAGATGCAGGAAGACCTGGCCAAGGCACAGGAAGAGCTCGCGAACGCGAAGGTCGAAGGGTCGGCCGGCGGCGGCCTGGTGAAGGTCGAGATGACCGGCGCCGGCGACGTCAGTTCGGTAACCATCGATCCCAAGGTGGTCGACCCGGACGACGTCGAGTCCCTGCAGGACCTCATCGTCGCGGCGGTTCGCGACGCGTCGACCAAGTCGACTGCGCTGACCCAGGAGAAGATGGGCGGCGTGACCGGAGGAATGGGCGGGCTCGGCCTGCCCGGTCTGTAAGTGGCCTTCGAGGGCGCCGTCCAACAGCTCATCGATGAGCTCGGACGGCTGCCCGGCGTCGGTCCCAAGAGCGCTCAGCGCATCGCCTTTCACCTGCTGACCGTTGACAGCGAGCAGATTGGCGACCTGATGGACGCCCTGCGCAGGGTCAAGGACGAGGTGCGCTTCTGCATCACCTGCGGCAACGTCAGCGAGGAGGACGTGTGCCGGATCTGCCGTGATCCCAAGCGCGCGGATGACGTCCTGTGCATCGTCGAGGAGTCCAAGGACGTCGCCGCGATCGAGCGCACCCGCGAGTTCCGCGGCCGCTATCACGTGCTCGGCGGGGCGATCGATCCGGTCAATGGCGTGGGGCCGGACCAGCTGCGGATGACCGAGCTGATGTCCCGCCTGGGCAATACCGGCATCGAGGAGATCATCATCGCCACCGACCCCAACCTGGAGGGCGAAGCGACCGCGACCTACCTGGTGCGGATGCTGGCCCCAATGGGTGTGCGGGTAACGCGGCTGGCCAGCGGCCTCCCGGTCGGCGGCGACCTCGAGTACGCCGACGAGGTCACCCTAGGCCGCGCCTTCGCCGGCCGCCGTCCGGCCGGTTGACGGTTGCGACACCCGGCTAGGACTCGTTGATCTCCTCGGCACCGAGCTCGTCACGCAGCAGGTTCATCGCGGCCTCACCCGGGTCGAGCGAGGCGCGAGGGTCCTCGACCGACTCGTCGTACGGGTCGCCGTCCTCCTCGTCGTCCTCGGCTTGGGCGGCGCCGGACGCCGCGGGAGCTGCTTGCCCGGCCTGCTGGGCCGACGCCTGATCGGTGACCTCGATCGCCCAGCTCACGCCTAGGACCTGCTGCAACGCTGCCGCGAGCGGGCGCTGTTGATCCGACAGCCGGCGGACGAGCGCGGGCGGCGCGGTGAGCACGAGCGTGTCGGCGCGCACCGCCACCGGAGTCGCGGTCTCCACCAGAGCAGCACCGGCGCGGCTCGTTCGCTTGATGTGGTCGACCACGCCTCGCCACTGCCGGCGAATCTCCGCAATATCGAAATCACTCGATGAAGAATTGGACGCCGACGCGGGCGCAGGCGCCTCGGCAGGTTGCGGTTCCACCGGCTCGGCAGCCGCCGGCGGCTTGGGCGCGGGCGGCTGCCGAACCTGTGCCGGCGACGGCGCTGCAGGAGTGGGGCCGTCCGCCGGCTGCGTGGACCGCTTCGGTGGCTCGGGTACGACGGGTGTCGATGGCGCGGCGCCACGTCCACTGCCGGGGGCGCGCACCTCGGGCCACCCTCCGTCCTCGACCGGCGCCGGAGACGCTTCTGTGGGCGCAGACGGCGAGGTTTCCTCGGACAGCACCCGTTTCGCGACCGGCGCCTCGGACGGCGAGGGCTTCGGTGGCGCCTCTGGGCTGGCGGGCGTGGGCTGCGCGGCAGAACTGACCTGCGGCTGCGCCGGCGTGGCGTCGGCCGCGGGCTCGGCATTCTCGCCCGGGGTGGGACGCTGTTGGCTGGGGGGCGGGGCGCCGCGCTGGGCGGCGTACCGCGCCTCGGCTCGCTGTCGCGGAGTCATGCCATCGGCCGGCGCGACGCGCCGATCGGTGCGCGGGTGTGAGGCTCCCGCTGCGTCGGTGGGGACGCCGCCGATCTCCATGCGACGCTCGAGGCGCTCCATGCGCTGGGTGAGCGCAGCGGCATCCGTGCTCACCGCGGGCAGCAGCATCCTGGCGCAGATGAGTTCCAGACCGAGCCGGGGCGCGGTCGTCCCGCGCATCTCGGTCAGCCCCACGTGCACGATATCGGCCAGCCGCGACAGCGTCGTCAGACCCAGCCGATTGGCCTGGCCAGCGAACTTCTCCAGATGGTCCTCCGGCGCATCGATCAGGCCCTTCTTCCCGGCGTCCGGTACGGCGGCCATCAGGATCAGGTCACGCAACCGGTCGAGCAGGTCGGCGGCGAACCGGCGGGGATCATGCCCGGCATCGACCAGCCGATCAACTGTCCCGAAGACCGTCGCGCCGTCCGCGACGCCGATCGCCTCGACCATGTCGTCGAGCAGGGCCGCATCGGTGACCCCGAGCAGCGCGAGCGCGTCCTCGTAGGTAATGCCGTCAGGGCCGGCGCCGGCAATGAGCTGGTCGAGCAGCGACTGCGAGTCACGCACCGACCCGCCGCCCGCGCGGACGACGAGCGGCAGCACCGCCTGCCCGACCGTGACGCCCTCGCTGCGGCAATTGCGCTCGAGCAGGTCGCGCATCGTCGCCGGCGGCACCAGCCGGAAGGGATAGTGGTGGGTGCGCGATCGGATCGTCGGCAGCACCTTGTCGGGCTCGGTGGTCGCGAAGATGAAGATGACCGACTCGGGCGGCTCCTCCACCACCTTCAGCAGCGCATTGAAGCCCTGGTTGGAGACCATGTGGGCCTCGTCGATGATGTAGATCTTGTAGCGGTTCTGCACCGGCAGCTGGAAGGCTCGCTCGCGCAGGTCACGGGCGTCGTCCACACCGCCGTGCGATGCCGCGTCGATCTCGATGACGTCGATGTTCCCCGGGCCGTCGGGCGCCAGGTCGATGCACGACTGGCACTGGCCGCAGGGAGTGGAGGTCGGGCCCTGCTCACAGTTGAGCGAGCGCGCCAGGATACGCGCGGACGACGTCTTGCCACAGCCGCGCGGGCCGGAGAACAGATAGGCGTGGTTGATGCGCCCCGAGTCAACCGCGGTCATCAGTGGGCCGGTGACGTGCTCCTGCCCTACCACCTCGGCGAAGGTCGCCGGGCGGTACTTGCGGTACAGCGCGAGCGCCATGCCTCACCCCAGTTGATCGGTCCGTCGTACGCCGGGATCGAGCCTAGTCGCACGCGGCGACAGGCCGTTGATCGAGCAGCCGACCGGTGGAAAGGACTCAGGCTGCTCCGCTCGGGACGGCGTGCGCGTTGACCTGGCGCAGCGTCGTGACGATGCCCTCGAAGTCGGCCGGGAAGATCGCATCGACGAGGGCGAGGATTTCCGCGCGACGCCGCTGTATTCGTGCCGCTATGGCCCTGTGCGTGGGCTTCGCAGACCGGGTAGTGCTCATACCTGCGGCCTGGCGGTAAGCACATCGAGCACGCGAGGTGCGAAGAACCTCCGCTTGTAGGCTTCCGGGTCGACCACGTCAAGGACCCCCAGTTCACACAGTTGGCCAACAAGCTTGTTGGCGCGGCCGTATGAGATGCCGAGGTCGGCTTCGACCTTCCGCACGGTGAAACTGGGGTTTGCGACAGCCAGATCGATAAGCGCGTGGGCGCTATCGGCGCGGAGAGTAGACGCCCGCACCACGGCCTTCAACTCGCCTTGAACCTCGACGAGGGCCCGCATCTCCTCATGGGTGCTATCGGCAGCTTGGCGCAGCCCTTCTGAGAAGAACGCCACGAAGGCATCCCAGTCGCCTGACGTGCTCACCGCCAGAAGTCGGTCGTAGTACTCCCCCCGCCGGGCCTCGAACCATGGCGAGACGGTCAATGTCGGCTCGCTTAGTACTCGACTGCCAACGAGATGAAGCACGATGAGCAGTCGGCCTACGCGGCCGTTGCCATCCCGGAACGGGTGGAGAGTCTCGAACTGGTAATGCGACATTGCCGCCGCTACGACCGGATCGATCGCTCCTCGGTGATCCTCACGAAGCCAGGTAACGAGCGCGTCCACACCCGCGCCCAACTCGACACCCTCCGGCGAGGGCACGAATCGCGCCTGGTGGACAGGGAAATCCCGTGGGTCGGCATGTGCACGCCGCCCTATCACTACCTGAGAGTCGCGCAATCGTCCCGAAACGCTCTCCAATGGAGTGCCGCGCATAAGCAGACCCTGCAACTCGCTCAGGAAGGACGCGGTAACCGGGCGGCCTTCCCCGACCCATGCGAACCCGTGATTGGCAGCGCGAACGTAGTTCAGGATCTCAAGCAGTTCGGCCGTAGGCGGATCTTCGTCGTCGGCCACCAGGACTGCCGCGAGGGGGGCGTAGGTGCCCTCGAGAGCCGACGTGCTCTGAGCTTCCCGCCGCAAGGTAGGCAGGCGCAGCAGAGTCGGATTGGGCAGCTGGCGAGCGGCGCTGTCCAGTGCCGCGAGGGCGGCCCGCGCGTCGGCCACCATTCGGTAGGTCTTGCCCGATAGTGGAGGTTCAACTGTTGGTAGCGGAGTGGGGACGAAAGCCTGGTGCTCCCAACGACCGAGCACCGGGTCGTTGCCGGAGATCGGCACGAGCACCCCCGGGGCCGACTTGCGAAACATGCTGAGGTCCACAATGTCACTCTAACCGGGGTTGTGTGACATTGTTCCCTCTGGCATATCACTAAGCGACTGCTCTTGCGCGAGCAGCCAGATATGAGGGACCCCCCGCGCACCCGCCAGAGCCCGCTTATCCTTGCTGCCTTCCGGCCCTGGGGAGGTTCACAGGGTGACGCCACACGAGGGGTCGGCTGACCATGCTACCCGCTTGAACCTGCGGTGGTTACCTGCCCCACTCGGTGGGCGGGCCGAGCTGCAGCAGCACCAGGACGACGGCGACGACCGCGACCAGGATGATCCCGGCGAGCAGCAGCGGGTTGCGCAGGCTCCAGCGCAGCAGCCGGTCAAGCGCGGTGTCATCGCGCGGATCGTCGCTCGCCTCGGTGCGCCAGCCGCCCTCGAGCATGCCGCGGCGTTCCAGGGAACGGTCGAGCGGAATGGTCGCGAAGGGGACGATCGCCAGGGCCACCGCACCCATCACCTGCCCCGGTCGCCAGCGCTGGTTCAGCCCGACCAGCAGGGCCGTCGCGCCGTACGACACGAACGCGAAGCCGTGCGCGAGGCCGGCCGGGAACATCAGCGCGTCTACGTCGAAGACGTACTTCGCGATCATGGCAGCGATCAGCAGCGTCCAGGTGATCGCCTCGGCGATCGAGACGATGCGGTAGAGCCGCGTGGGGGGCAGGGCAGTGCGGGGCGGGGCCGTGGTGCTCACGACGATCACGCTAGCCGCGCGTCGTCCCCATCGCATCGTCTCTTCGGCTGATGAACAGTTAGTTAGCAGCGGAAATTACTGTGAGCAATTCCCTCCGCTGAACCGTTCCCGCGGCAGCCGGAGTTTGCGAGGATGAAGGGTACCGCTTCCCGATCCTGATCCCTGGAGTGAACTGTGAGCCTCAAGCCCCGCGCTGCAGCCCCCGCCCCCACCGACCTGCTGGGCATCAACCACATGCTGGACGACGAGGAGAAGGCGATCCGCAGCACGGTCCGAAAGTGGGTAGAGGAGAAGATCACGCCCCACGCCGGGCAGTGGTTCGAGGACGGCGTCTTCCCTGAGGACATCATCCCCGAGCTCGGCGAGATGGGCCTGTTGGGCATGCACCTCGAGGGCTACGACTGCGCGGGCATGAGCGCCACCAACTACGGCCTGGCCTGTCTCGAGCTGGAGGCGGGAGACTCCGGGCTCCGCTCCTTCGTGTCCGTGCAGGGCTCGCTGGCGATGTTCCCGATCTGGGCGTACGGCTCCGAGGAGCAGAAGCAGCGCTGGCTTCCCGAGATGGCCGCCGGCCGGGCGATCGGCTGCTTCGGCCTGACCGAGCCCGACCACGGCTCCGACCCGGGGAACATGTCCACCCGCGCCGTCAAGGACGGTAGCGACTGGGTCATCAACGGCGCCAAGATGTGGATCACCAACGGGCCGATCGCCGACGTCGCGGTGGTCTGGGCGAGCACCGAGGAAGGCGTCCGCGGGTTCGTCGTCCCGACCGACACCAAGGGATTCACCGCGAACGAGATCAAGCACAAGGGATCGCTGCGGATGAGCAAGACCGGCGAGCTGGTGTTCGACAACATGCGCTTGCCCGAAGACGCCGTCCTGCCCGAGGTCACGGGTCTGAAGGGTCCACTTTCGTGCCTGTCCGAGGCCCGTTTCGGAATCCTGTTCGGTGCGCTCGGCGCGGGGCGCTCGTGCTTCGAGACCGCGTTGGACTACTCCAAGTCCCGCGTGCAGTTCGGCCGGCCGATCGGTGGCTTCCAGCTCACCCAGCAGAAGCTCACGAACATGGCGATGGACCTTGCCAAGGGCGAGCTGCTCGCCATGCACCTTGGCCGACTGAAGGACTCCGACCGCGGCCTGGCGCCCGAGCAGGTGTCCTTCGGCAAGCTGAACAACGTCCGGGTCGCGATCGATGCCGCGCGCACCTCGCGCACCATCCTCGGCGGCAACGGAATCAGCCACGAGTACCCGATCATGCGGCACTCGGCGAACCTCGAGTCGGTGCTCACCTACGAGGGCACCGAGGAGGTCCACACCCTCGTCATCGGCCAGCTGCTCACCGGGCAGAACGCCTTCTCCTAGCCAAATACAATCTCAACCATGACTGAGGACGCCCCCGCCGACCACCACCGGCGGGGGCGTCTCGCGTCACGGCTGCTGGGAGGCGGGACCGAGCCCGATCCCAGGTTCAGCCTGGCCAACGAGCGCACCTTCCTGGCGTGGATCCGCACCTCGTTGGCGCTGCTCGCGGGTGGCGTCGGCATCGAGGCATTTGCTCGGGACATCTTTCCCAGCACCTGGCGACAGGCGCTCGCCGTCCTGCTCATCATTCTGGCGATGCTGCTGAGCGCCACCTCCACGTGGCGATGGCTACAGATCGAACGCGCCATGCGGCGTCGCAGGCCGCTTCCGCTGAGCTTCCCCGCGATCTGGCTGGCGCTGGGGACGACCGTCGTGGCCGTCGTCATCGGCCTCGTCTTCCTGGCGCGCGGCTCGTGAGACGACCACGCGTCCAGGTACCTCCGCATCTGCGGCAGGCTCGGACCGCGCCCGCGCACGCGGACGCCGGCCTCCAGCCGGAGCGCACAGTGCTGGCCTGGGGACGTACCGTGCTCGCACTCACTATCTGCGCGCTGCTGTTCCTGCGGTGGTTGCCGTCCCATCGGGTGTGGGCACTGGTTCCCGTCCTGATCGCGACCGGGGGCGGTGCACTGATCGTCCTCGGACGACGACGCGCAGCCGATCGCGCCGTCCGAGCGATCCTCGACGAGCACGCAGAACCCCCCGTGGGCCCGGTCTTCGCGGTCAGCGCCTTGGTGGTTCTGACCGGAATCGCCGCCCTGCTGATCATCTAGGGCCGCCGACACTGGTGGCCGCCGATCGACGCAGGGATCCCAGTGATGATCGGGACCAATGGGACGACCCTGTGGGCAAGATCACCACGACGGCGGATCACGAAAGGGAGCACCCCCGGCTGTTCATGTCAAGCGACCTAAATGGACTCGCCGTGAATGATAGGGGTCTGCCGGGGCCCACTCAGGAGACCGGCGCGTGGCCACGCGCCGGCGACGCCGGGCCGCAACCTGACCGATGCCCGGTGTTCACCCAGCCCTGCCGCCGCGCCTCATCGCTGTCTTGACGGACGCCAAGCCCGCGCCGATGATTCTGGCGAGTCCCGGCCCCCGGCTCACGCGCTCTGCACATATATCGACGATCGACCCCATCGGCACGCTAGGAGAAGCATGTCCATCAGGTCCCTACGTAGGGGCATCACGGCCGCAGCATCGGCGCTGGCCGCGCTGGCCGTCACCTTGCCAACCACCTCCGCGCCCGCGGAAGCCGCGTCGCTCACGCGCTCCGCCCAGCCCACCCTGACCACGCACGACTTCCCGGTCTACCCCACCGGCGATCACGATGCCGGTGTCTTCACGATGTCCAACGGCAGCGCCGCATACTGCATCGAGTACGACTGGGTCTCCGACGGATATTCGACGTTCGATCAGGCGTCATGGTCACAGTTCCCGGGCGAGAACCCAGACAATAGGTTCACGCAGCACGCGGGCGAGATCAACTGGATCCTGCAGCACGGCTACCCGGCGCTCAACGTCGCGACGCTAGAGGCGACGGTCCGGGCCGCGGGCGGCACCATCACCGACTCGCTGTCGCCCTTCGAGGCGGCACGCGCCACCCAGGAGGCGATCTGGGAACTCACCGATCCCGGCAAGTACAACGGCCCGTGGCCGGAGCAGTACGGCTGGCAGTCGGGCGCGAGCGCCGCCGACATAGCCTCGGTCACCAGCTACCTGCTGGACAATGCCACCTGGCTCGCTGCGGGCAAGGGCGCCGCGCCGACGGTCGACGTTGCACCGGCGAACACCTCCGGCAACAGCGGAGACGTCCTCGGCCCGGTGACGATCACCACCGGGGGGGTCGGGTATGCACAGGTCTCGATCTCGGGGCTCGGCGCCGGCTCGCAACTCACCGATGCCTCCGGTGCGCCGATGGACGTGAACCTCGACGCCGTGCAGTCGGGGACGCAACTGTATTTCACCGTCGCCGACGATGCTGCCGCCGGCGAGATCACCGTGGACGCTGCCGTGCAGGGCGCCGATCCAGCGAGCACCGGCACCCTGCTGGTCTCCACGGAGCGGATCAACGGCGATCGGGGTCAGTCGCTGATCGAGGTGTCGCCCGCGTCCGCGAGCGACACCGCAGTGGTGACCTGGGCGCCCGCAGCGGTTCCGCCGACGCTCGGTACCACCGCCAGTGATCAGGCTGACGGCGACAAGGTCATCGACCCCGCAGGCGGCACGATCGTCGACGTCGCGAAGTTCACCGGTTTGACCCCCGGAAAGACCTACACCCTCAGCGGCAAGATCTTCAACAAGACCACCGGCAAGCTCACCGGCATCACCGCCACCCGGGAGTTCACGCCGACCGCCGCCAACGGCACCGTCGCGCTGACCTTCACCATCCCCGCCGGCTACGCCAACAGCACACTCGTGGTCTACGAGACCATCCTCGACGGCACCACCATCATCGTCGACCACTCGGATCCCAACGACCAAGAGCAGACCGTCACCGTTCCGCCGCTCCCTCCGACACTCGGCACCAGCGCCAGTGATCAGGCCGACGGCGACAAGCTCGTCCCGGCGTCCGGCGGCACCATCGTCGACGTCCTCGAGTACACCAACCTGACCCCGGGCCAGGAGTACACCATCAACGGCGAGCTGTTCAACAAGACCACCGGCAAGCTCACCGGCATCACGGCCACCGCGAAGCTCACCCCGACTGCTGCGAACGGCACCGCCGAGGTGCTCTTCACCGTGCCGGCAGGCTTTGACGGCCAGACCCTCGTGGTCTACGAGGAGCTGCTCGACGTCGACGGCACCATCGTCGCCGAGCACAAGGATCCCGAGGACGAGGATCAGACGGTCTACGTGCCGAGTATCGGCACCTCGGCAGCCGACCAGAAGGACGGCGACAAGACGATGGATCACGCCGGTGGAGCCATCGTCGACGTGGTTGCCTACACGAATCTCTTGCCCGGGCAGACCTACACAGTCAACGGCGAGCTAGTCGACAAGAGCACCGGGGCGCCCACCGGGATCACCGGGACGGCAACCTTCACCCCGACGGCCTCGTCGGGCACGGTGGAGGTGCTCTTCACCCTGCCAGCGGGACATGCGGGCAAGAGTCTCGTGGTGTTCGAGCGGCTGCTCGACGCGAACGGAACGATCATCGCGACCCATGAGGACATCGACGATGCCGCCCAGACCGTCGCGGTGAATACCCCGCCCCGCCGCACCCCAGGAGTTCCTCCGGTAAAGCCAGTCGCCCCGGTGCCGTCGAAGCCGTCGCTGGCGAACACCGGCACGAATGCCTCGCCCATGCTGCTGCTCGGTGGCCTGCTGATCGCGGCCGGCGCCGGCACGCTGACGGCCGGTCGTCGCAAGCGAACGGCGGCTGACCAGCCGTTGTAACCGCACGGTAGACCTGCAGCTCCCCATCCCTCGGTCTCGGGGGATGGGGAGCTGCGCGTTGGGCCGAACTCGTTCCTGTCGCTCAGCCGTCGAGTCCCGGCTGGGCGATCATCATTCCCAGGACGCCGACGACGGCGAACGCACCACCGGTCAGTGGGCTACCGGTGCGCCAGAGACCCACCGCCACGACCAGCACCAGGACACAGGCGACCGCCACGCGCGGCCAAAGTGGGAGTCGGTGGTCGGCGGTGGGCGCCATCCAAATCGCCCAGAGGACACCTACCGCTGCAACCGCCGCCACCGCCGCGAGCCACGCCCCCGCGCTGCCGAATCTGCGCGCGAGGCGGAACGCGACCAGCCCAGCGCCGACAACAATAGTCAGCTCGACCAGGAACGCCCATACGCCAAGCGTCCACTCGAGCGGCGTCTCCGGAACCATCCTTGCGTCAGCCATCTCACTCCTCGCGAGCAGTGCTCTCGTTTGACTCATCCAAGCACGATGAAGCCCGCCCATCAAGAGCGGTGCTCTCGATGTGCGGACGCGGTCGAAACGAGGTTCAGGCGGGTACGGCGTATGGGATGGGTTCCCCGCCGTCTGGACGGGCGAAGCGGATCTCGACCGCGGCGCCGACTCGGAGCTGGTTCGCGTTCGCGTTCTGCACCTGTGCGCGCAACCACGGTCCCTCGTCGAGCTCGACGATGGCGAGTGGAAGCGGCTCAGCATCGCGGCGATGGACGACGGCATAGGACGCGATCACGCCGCGCCCAGAGGCCTCGACCCACTGCATATCAGTGGATCCGCACAGAGGGCAGGTCGTGGCTTGCGGCGGGCCGAGGTGCCCCTGGTCGCATTGACGGATCAGCAGCCGCCCGTCGGCGGCAGCATCGAACCACTCCGCGGAGGCGTCGTCCCGCTCGATCGCGTACATGTTGTCCGCCGACATCACGACTCCTTCGAGTGCGGACTGAGGATCAGCGTCGAGTGATGGGCGAGGATGCCGCCGTTTCCGCTGACGAGGATGTAGTCGTTGTCCGCGACCTGCCGGTCACCGCCCTGCCCCCGGCCCTGGATGATCGCCTCGCTGAGCGGCGTCATGCCCCACATGTAGTAACCGGACAGCTGCCCGCCGCCGGTGTTGGTGGGCAGCGCCCCCCCCGGCGCGAGCGCGCCGCTCTCGGCAAGCGCACCGCCCTCGCCCTTGGCGCAGAATCCGTAGTCCTCGAGCGTCACCAACGTGGTGTAGGTGTAGCAGTCGTAGATCTCGCGGACGCCGATCTGCTCGGGCCGCACTCCGGCCATAGCCATCGCCCGCTCCCCCGAGAGCTTGGCACCGGTGACGAGGCCGAACTCGGAGTCGCGGGCATCGAGGTATCCCGGATGGCACTGGCCGCCGCCATGCAGATAGACCGGCGGCTGCACGAGATCGCGAGCCCGCTCCCCACTGGTCACGATGCAAGCGACCGCCCCGTTGGAGACCAGACAGCAGTCGAGCAGATGCAGCGGTTCGACGATGTACCGCGAGCTCTGATGGTCCTCGATCGTCATCGGATCACGCATCTGAGCCAGCGGATTGAGCTCGGCCCACTTCCGGGTGCTCACGGCGACGTGCCCGAGCTGCTCGCTGGTTGTGCCGTACTTGTCCATGTGGCGACGAGCCGCGAGCGCGTATCCGATGTTGGGGCCGAGGAAGCCGCCAGCAGGCGCGACCCCGAGGAATCCCGGCCGCAGCCGTAGCTTGGGGTCGGCGTACGTCGCGCCGGTGCGCTTACCTTCGGTGAGCGGGACGTCGGCGAACACACACGCCACAGTGCTGGCCTGTCCGGTGGCGATCGCGGCCGCAGCCTGCATCACCATGACGCCCGCCGACGATCCGAACGACTGGATCTCCGAGAGCATCGACAGATCGCGCAGCCCGAGATCAGCAGCCAGCGGTATGCCGACCTGCCGGCCGATCCCGAAGTTGATCAGCAGCCCGTCGATGTCGCCGACCTGCAACCCGGCGTCCGAGGCCGCACTGCCGACCGCCTCGACCGCGAGCTGCGTCGCCGTCCGTCCGTAGACCTTGCCCATCTCGGTCATACCCAGACCGGCGATGGCTGCATCGAGTGTGACCATGGGCCCGATTGTGCCGCAGATCTGCCGCAATCGTTAGCCCTGCTCACTAGTTTTCGGTGGGTGAGGGTGAGACGTGCAATACCGGTCGCCATCCGATTAGGCCGGCCGGTATCCTTATTAGTCGCACCCTGGAGGATTCGCCTAGAGGCCTATGGCGCTCGCTTGGAAAGCGGGTTGGGTTCACGCCCTCACGAGTTCGAATCTCGTATCCTCCGCCACCGGCCCGAAGGGCCCGCACCGGAGCCGGAGACGATTCGGAGTCAGCATGCGCGTGTTGATCCTCGGCGGCACCGCCGAGGCACGCGCGCTGGCGCAGGCCCTGACCGATCGCGCAGTCGCGGTCGTCTCCTCGCTCGCCGGCCGAGTGTCCACGCCTCGTCTTCCGGCCGGCGAGGTGCGCATCGGTGGCTTCGGCGGCATCGACGGCCTGGCCGAGCTCATCAGCACCGACAGCATTACGCACGTCGTCGATGCAACCCACCCCTACGCGACGACGATGAGTGCGCACGGGGTGGCCGCGGCCGATCGAGCCGGCGTCCCGTTCGTTCGTTATGCGCGGCCTGGCTGGCGCTCGCATGCGCTGGCCGGCGGCTGGACGTGGGTCTCGTCGTACGCCGAGGCCCAGATAGCCGCCGATCGGCTGGGCTCTCGGCCATTCATCACTACGGGCCGTCAGACGCTGACCCACTACCTCGACGGGTGGTGGGACCGTCGGGCGCTGGTCCGGGTTGTAGAGCCGCTCGGCGAGCAGGCTCCGTCGGCGTGGACGGTGGTGCTGGACCGTGGGCCATACGAGGTGGACGCCGAGCTCTCGCTGATGAGCCGGCACGGTGTGAATGTGCTGCTCACCAAGGACTCCGGCGGCTCGTATACCGCCGCGAAGCTCACCGCAGCCGATCGACTCAGTATCCCCGTGGTCGTCGTACGGCGACCCGACACGCCGACGGGAGCACGTGAGGTCAGCACCCTCGACGACGTGCTCGCGACGCTGCTCCACTAGCGATCCGGACGCCCACCACGGCGCCGAGAGCCGCCCACGAGAGCCGGCTGCTGAGCCGGACCGCGCGGGGCACGTCCCCGATCGTCACCGCCCGCCCGTCTCCGAGCGTGCCGCGGTCCTCGGCCCGCCCGGCATAGACATTGCTGCCGCCCAGCTGCACGCCCAGGCCGGCCGCGAACGCCGTCTCGATCGGGCCGGCGTTCGGACTCGGGTGCGCGGAGGCGTCGCGCCGTACGATGCGCAGTACTTCACCGGGCCGGCCCGACAATGCTGCAGTGAGCGCGGCAGCCAGGCGGGCGGGCAGGATGTTGGCGAGGTCGTCGAAGCGGGCCGCGGCCCAGCCGAAACGCTCCCACCTCGGCGTTCGATGGCCGACCATCGCATCGAGCGTGTTGACCGCGCGGTAACCCAAAAGCCCTGGTACACCGGCAATCGCGCCCCAGAACAACGGACCAACCACAGCATCGGAGGTGTTCTCGGCGACCGACTCCACACAGGCCCGGCCGAGCCCGTCGGCATTGAGCGCGCTCGGGTCGCGGCCCACCAGCGAGCGCACCCGATGCCGGGCCGCCTCAAGATCGCCTCGCGTCACGAGGTCGTGCACCGCGCCGGCCTCACGCTGGAGACTACGACCACCGAGCACCGCCCAGGTCGACACTGCCGCGAGCACGGTCAATGCTTCCGCGCGGCAGTGCGAACGACGGGCCGATCGAGTGAGCAGTCCCCCGAGGCTGATACTCGCGCCGACGAGGACCGCCTCGTACCCGATCCCGCGCGACCGCGAGTCGCCGTACATCGGCTGCTGCAGCGCAGCCGCAATCTGACCGAAGCCCGCCACCGGATGGAAGCGACGCGGATCGCCGAGCAGACGGTCGGCGATGAAACCGAGCACGAGACCGAGACTGACCGGATCGACCTCGGCCGCCCGTCGTAGTGCTCTCACCGGGCCAGTGCCGTGACGACCTTGCCGATGATCGTCACCGCGGGCGCGCTGATTCCCGCTGCGCTCGCCTTCTGGCCGATATCGGCGAGGGTTCCGCAGACGCTGCGCTGGCTCGGCATGCTCGCATCGGCGATACACGCCGCGGGAGTCTGCGCGCAGAGCCCTTCGGCGATCAGACGCTCCGCGATCTGCGGTAGCGCGGCCACACCCATCAGGACGACAATCGTCAGCCGGGACGACGCCAGCGCTGCCCAATCGACGTCGTTGCGTTCGTCGCCCGGAGCGACGTGGCCGGAGACCACGATGAAGCCCTGGGTCACGGCGCGGTGAGTGACCGGAATCCCGACCAGCTCGGCAGCGGCGATCGACGAGCTGATGCCGGGGATCGACCGGACCGGTACACCTGCTGCGACACAGGCGTTCCACTCCTCGCCGCCGCGACCGAAGACGAAGCTGTCGCCTCCTTTGAACCGGACGACCCGCTTGCCGGCCTTCGCGCGCTCGACGAGCATCTCGTTAATCGCCGCCTGCGGGGTGAACTCCCCGCGGGGGATCTTGCCGACGTGCACTACCTCGGCGTCCGGACGTGCTTCGCGGAGCGCACCGAGCGGTGCCAGCCGGTCGCACACGATCACGTCGGCGTTGCGGATCGCTTGTAGACCGGCGATCGTGAGCAATCCCTCATCGCCAGGACCGCCCCCGACCAGCGTCACGCTGCCGTCGACCGGATCCGCCGCCACGACGACAGGTTCGGCGGTGCGACTTTGGTCTCGCACCACCACGTCGTACAGCATCGGGTCGGCCTGCGTGACGAGCTCGACCAGCCCGCGTGAGGCGAGATCGCGCAGCGTCGCGTCGGGATCGGTCTCGAGGACGGTGACTCGCGCGCCGTCGGTGAGCAGTGCATGGATGCGCTCGGCGACGCCGGCTCCCGGCGAGTGCAGCAGCACGGAGCGGCCACCGACGGAAAGAGCCGTGCTCACGCGGGTGCCTCCTCGCTGACGACGCCAACCAGCGCCTCAAGCAGCGCCGCGGTGGTCTGCGGGTCGCGGACAGCGATGCGGACCCACTCAGGTCCAAGGCCTGGGAAGCTCGCGCCGGTGCGGACGGCGAACCCCCGGTCGCGCAGCTTCTCGCGGACACCGATGCCGGCCTTGACGAGAACGAACGGCGCGCGCCCGCTCACCGGGCGCAGCCCCAACCGCTGCAGACCGGTGACGAGTGCGCCACGCCACTGCTGGATCTCGGCGGCCTCGGCCGCCGCCTTGGCCACGGCCACCGGCGTCGCCGTCGCCTCCATCGCGCACGCTGCCGGAGTCGAGACCGACCAGTGCGGCTGCTGTGCCTCCAGCAGGGTGATGAGATCTCGCGGCGCGATGACGTACCCGGCGCGCAATCCGGCTATCGACCAGGTCTTGGTCAGCGAGCGGATCACCACCACGCCGTCCAGGTCGGGACCGATGATCGTCTCGGGCTCTCCTGGCACGGCGTCCATGAACGCCTCGTCGACCACGAGGATCCGTCCCGGGCGCTGCAGGCTGCGGAGTGCCCCGCGCGGATGAAGTACGCCGGTCGGGTTCGTCGGGTTGCCGATCACGACCAGGTCGGCGTCCTCGGGAATCGCCGCCGCGTGCAGCACGAACCCGTCACGCTCGTGCAGGATCACCTGCTCGGGCGTCACGCCCGCTCGCCGCAGCGCCGCCTCGGGCTCGGTGAACTGGGGGTGGACGACGACCGGACGGCGTGCCGGGAACGCGCGGGCGATCAGAGTGAACGCCTCGGCGGCGCCATTCGTGGGCAGCACCATGTCGTCGGGAAGGCCATGCCTACGGGCGATCGCGCGGCGCGCCGGGGCCGTCGTCGGGTACGGCGCGATGCGGTCGAGGCTCTCGGCGATCCGTTGCAGCAGCCACGGCTCCGGAGCATCGGCCCGCACGTTGACCGCCAGATCAATCAGCCCGTCGCCCAGCTCGGCATCACCATGGTGATCCAACGAACCTAGCCCAACCGCAGCCCCACGATCCTCGAGCCGCCCGCGGTCCCCACGGTCGTCGACCAGCGCGCGTGGAGACGCCGCAGGACGCCAATCCCCTGAGCCACTGACCGAATCATGCGCACGGACGGTCGAGGCTGCCACGGGTCCGAGGGCACCCGACGCAGCGGCGAAAGCGGCCACCGAGTCGCTGAATGACTCGACCAACGAGGGGTTCCCGGCCCAGTGCGTGTGCAGATAGGACGCGTGGATGGTCGCCCGGCCGGTGCCGGCCGGGTCGAGTGCAAACCCCTCGGCCTGCCGGCCGCCGTCCGCATCAAACCGCCACGCTGGCGTGTCACCTGCGGACGGCGAGGTGCGGGTCCGGTGGAACTCGTGCCCGCGCACCTCGGTGCCGGCCGGGCCGAGAACGCTGTCGACGCCTAGCTCGGCGCGGTGGTATTGCAGGGTCAATCGCGGATGCATCGCCGCTCTCGCTGGGATCACGCCGACGAAGTCGTGCCCTTCGACGGACTCGCACAAATAGAGCATTCCCGCGCACTCAGCCACCGTCGGCATGCCGGAGAGGACGGCGCTGCGGATCTCCTTCTTCAACGGCGCGTTGCCGGCGAGGTCGGAGGCATGCATCTCCGGGAACCCGCCTCCGAGGTACAGGCCGGCCGCTCCCGCCGGGAGGGCAGCATCCCGAGACGGGTCGAAGACCACCGGTTCCAGACCTTGCGCGCGCAGTAGCTCGTCGGTCTCGGCGTAACGGAAGGTGAATGCCCGTCCACCGGCAACCGCGACGATCGGCCGCGCGGACCGGTCCCGAACGGGCGGCATCCACGCCTCGACGGCTAGATCATCGGCGCTCGAGGCAATCCGACGTACGGCGTCCAGATCGATGTACTCCGCGGTCTGCTCGGCAAGCAGGTCGAGCGCCCGCGTGACGTCCTCCCGCTCCGCAGCCGGGACGAGCCCGAGATGCCTCGACGGTGCGCTCACCCCCGCGTCGCGCGGCAATACGCCGAGCACCGGATAGCCCGCGCGCTCTACCGACCGCCGCACCTCGTCGGAGTGCCGCTGCGAGCCGGCCTTGTTCAGGATCACGCCGGCAACCTGCACCGCCGGATCGAAGACGGCGAGGCCATGCACGGTGGCGGCGACCGTGCGAGCGGCGGCGGAGATGTCGACCACGACGATCACCGGGCTGGCCGTCAGCGCCGCGATGTGCGCTGTGGAGGCGAACCCGTCGGTGCCGAGCCGTCCGTCGTAGAGGCCCATGACCCCTTCGATCATCGACAGTGCAGCGGGTTCGGGGGTCGCGTGCCCATGGGCGAGCAGCGGGAGGATCAGCGATTCGCGGCACAACCAGGGGTCGAGATTGCGTCCCGGGCGCCCAGTCGCGAGTGCGTGGTATCCGGGATCGATGTAGTCCGGACCGACCTTCGCGGGTGCGACCTGGTGACCGGCCCGGGTGAGCGCGGCCATCAGCCCCACTGCGACGGTCGTCTTGCCCTGCCCGGATGCGGCAGCGGCAATCACGACGCGGGGGATGCTCAGCAACGGATCACCACTCGATGCCCTTCTGGCCCTTTTGCCCGCGGTCGAAGGGATGCGCGAGCTTCGTCATCTCGGTGGCGACGTCCGCGTTCTCGATCAGCCGCGGATCGGCGTCGCGTCCGGTGATGACGACATGCTGGTAGCCGGGCCGGTCCTGGAGGGTCTCGATGACGTCCTCGATATCTACCCAGCCCCACTTCATGACATAGGTGAACTCGTCGAGGACGTACAGCGTGTGTGTCTCGGCGGCGAGTCGCCGCTTGATCTCCGCCCAGCCTTCCCGTGCGTCACGAGAATGGTCCTCATCGGTGCCGGCCTTGCGCGACCATGACCAGCCCGAGCCCATCTTGTGCCACTCGATCGGTCCGCCCTTACCCGTGTCGCGGTGCACCTCGTTGAGCGTCTCGAGCGCGCTCTGCTCGCCGATCCGCCACTTCGCGGACTTCACGAACTGGAACACTCCGGTCGACCAGCCCTGGTTCCAGGCCCGCAGCGCGAGCCCGAAGGCAGCAGTCGACTTTCCCTTCCCTAGGCCGGTGTGCACGATCACCAGCGGTTGGTTGCGGCGCTGCCGGGTGGTCAGGCCGTCCGCGGCCTCGACCGGCGGTTGTCCCTGAGCCATCAGGCGGCCCTCCTTCTCTGCGGATCGGTGCGCGCGCCGTCCACGAGGTCGACCAGCGCATCGGCCGCGACCTCGGGCAGCGGCACATACGCCGCCCCCATCCGGACGGCGAGGTCGCGGGCCAGCCCCATGCGGAAGCGGCCGGTCTCGCAGTCGATCACGACGGTCTCCACCCCGATTCCCGGCCATGCGTCGGCGATGCGCTGCGCGCGCCCGAGGGCCTGCTTGCCGCTCGTCGCCCGGCCGTCGGTCAGCAGCACGAGCAGCGCCCGGCGCCGAGGGTCGCGGATCCGCTCGACACGCAGCACCTGTGCGGCGCGCAGCAGCCCTTCGGCCAGTGGCGTACGCCCACCGTGCGGCAGCTCGCGCAGGCAGCGTTCAGCGGCCTCGACGGACGTCGTCGGCGGCAGCGAAAGCTCTGCATCGCTGCCACGAAAGGTAACCAGCCCCACTCGGTCACGTTTGCGGTAGGCATCCATCAACAACGACAGGACGGCGGTCTTGACCTCGTTCATCCGCTGCCGGGCCCCCATCGAACCGGACGCGTCGACGGCCAGCAGCACCAGGTTCGCCTCGCGGCCTTGGGTGATGACGCCGCGCAGATCACTGGCCTGTAGACGAAGCCGGCCATCGTACGGCGCCTTCGCCCGCGAGTGCGCTGCAGCGGTGACCGTCGCGGGCAGGTGCAGCCGGCGGACCTGCTCGGTCGTCGCACCGATGGTGCGGCCGTGGTCGGTGATCGCGCGGCTGCGTCGTCCGGCCTGCCCGGCGCCAAGGCCACGGACCGCGAAGCTGCGGGCGACGTACGGCGCGGCGGCTGAGGCCACCCCTTGCGGAGCGGGCGCAACATCTGGCTGATCGGCCGCGTCACGCTCGGATTGCGGCTGCTGCGACGGCTCGTGCGGTTGCGGTGCGGAGGGCGACTCGGCGGCAGGCGATTCCCCGGCGGGACCGTCGTCCGGACCCCCGTCCTCGGAACCCCCGGTGTCCTGGCGTGCGTCCTCGGAACCCCTGTCGTCCTGGCCTGCGTCGCCGGAACCGGGATCATCCGGCTCGTCGTCGCCGAGGAGCTGGTCGAGCAGGTCCTCGTCGAGCTCGGGGGCATCGAAGGGATTGCGGCGCCTTCGGTGGGGCAGCGCGAGCCGGGCGGCGGCCCGTACGTCGTCACGGGTCACCGCAGCACGACCGTGCCAGGCGGCGTGCGCCCTGGCCGCACGTGCGGTGACGATATCGGCGCGCATCCCGTCGACGTCGAAACCGGCGCAGACGCGGGAGATCCGCTCGAGCTCGCGGTCGGGCAGCCGCACGCCGCCAAGCCGCTGGCGGGCGGCGGCGATCCGCTCGCGCAACCCGGCTTGCGCCTCGGCGAACCGCGCGTTGAAGGCGCCGGGGTCAGCGTCGAAGGCGAGTCGGCGGCGGACCACCTCGAGGCGGGTAGCGGGCTCGCGGCTGGCCGCAATCTCAACAGTAAGCCCGAAGCGGTCCAGCAACTGCGGGCGCAGCTCGCCCTCCTCGGGGTTCATCGTGCCGACGAGCACGATGCGGGCGTCGTGCGAGAAGGAGATGCCGTCGCGTTCGACGGTGTTGCGGCCCATCGCTGCGGCATCTAGCAGCAGGTCGACCAGGTGGTCGTGCAGCAGGTTGACCTCGTCGACGTAGAGGATCCCTCGATTGGCGTCGGCGAGCAGGCCAGGCTTGAACTCGGCACGCCCCTCACCGAGCGCCTTGCGCAGGTCCAGCGAGCCGATCACCCGATCCTCGGTCGCGCCGACCGGCAGCTCGACCAGCCGCGCCGGGCGGGTCGTCGCGCCTGGCTCGTGCTTGTCACGATCCGGGCAGGTGACGTCGGGGCGGTCAGGGTCGCAACCGAACCGGCAGCCCTCGACCACTCGCTGCGGAGGCATGATCTCGGCCAGCGCCCGCACCATCGTCGACTTGGCGGTCCCCTTCTCACCTCGCACGAGGACGCCGCCGACATCCGGCGAGATCGAGGTGAGGACCAGCGCGAGCGCCATGTCATCGGCGGCGAGGATCGCTGAGAACGGGAACTGCGACATCTGCTTCCTCCTGGCAAGTGCCTCGCTTGCCGATCGCGAGCCGGCGGCCTGAGCTGGCCGGCGGGATACTCGCGATGTCCTGGCTCGTCCACATCGAGGTGGCTTCACAGTGGCGGGACCGCTGCGGGATATACCGCAATTTCTCGCTGAGAATCGCACCCAATCATGCCATCCCGGCGCAGGCCGGGCACGACCCGTCTACACTTGCCGCCGTGATCGAGGTCGTGGGCGTGCCGGCCAGCGGAGTGTCGTCGCTGCCGGACGACCTGCGCCGGCTCGTGCTGGACGCCGCCGTCGTGGTCGGCTCGCCCCGCCTCCTCGCCACGCTGCCGCCTGCGTCCGGCCCCGTCCAGCGGCGATTGGAATGGCCGCGGCCACTGCTTTCTGGTCTCGATGACCTGCTTGCCGAGCTGCGCACCGGACCACTGCCGGTCGTCGTCCTCGCCACCGGCGACCCCCTCGACTCGGGGATCGGGAAGACACTGATCGGCCGCCTCGACGCAGACACGGTCCGGATCCACCCCGCCGTCGGGTCCGTGGCGCTGGCCCGGGCCCGGATGGGCTGGTCGGCCGGCGAGTGCGATGCGCTGTCGCTGGTCTCGGCCCCGGCGTACGCCGTCCGCTCGCGGCTCACGCCCGGACGCCGGATCCTCCTGCTGTCGGCCGATGAGACCACCCCCGGCGCGGTCGCCCGCGAGCTGGTGGACGCCGGCTGGGCCGAGGCGACGCTCACCGTACTGGGCGATCTCGGCTCGGTCGCCGAGTCCCGGACCGCGCTGACACCCGCCGAGGCGCAGACGGCGTCCGGTCTTCCGCGGCTGAACATCATCGCACTCGAACTGCCCGCGCACGGACCGACGGTCGGCACCTCCCCGGGTCGCCCCGACGCGGCGTACGAGAACGACGGCCAGCTCAGCAAAAGCGAGGTCCGCGCGTGCGCGATCGCGGCCCTGCGGCCGGCGCCCGGCCAGCTGCTGTGGGACCTCGGGGCCGGAGCCGGATCGATCGCGATCGAGTGGGCCCTGCACGACCCGCGCTGCCGCGCCATCGCCGTCGAGCGCGACGAGGAGCGCGCCGACCGTATCGTCCGCAACGCAGCGACCGCGGGGGTCACCGGCGTGCGCGTGGTCCGCGCGACGATCGCCGACGCCGTAAATGTGGCCGGTGGATCGGCTGATGCGCTGCCGGTGCCGGACGCCGTCTTCATCGGCGGCGGCGCCGACGCAAAAGTCATCGAGCGCGCGTGGTCGGCGCTGCGTCCGGGCGGGCGGATCGTCGTCCACACCGTCACTCTGGAGACCGAGCAGTTGGTGGTCGAGGCGAGGCGGCGCCACGGCGGCGAGCTGCGGCGGATCAGCATCGAGCACGCCGAGCCGCTGGGTCGCTATCTGTCCTGGAAACCCGCACGTCCCGTCGTCGAATGGGCCGCCGTCCGGCCGTACGAGGAGAGCAGCCCGCCATGACCGTTCACTTCATCGGCGCCGGACCGGGCGCCCACGACCTGCTGACCGTGCGCGCAGTCCGACTGCTGCAGTCGAGCCCGGTGTGTCTGTACGCCGGCACCTACCTGGACGACGAGGTGCTATCGCACTGCCCACCGGGCGCCGAGCTGATCGACACCCAGCGGCTCAACCTCGACGAGATCATCGAGCACATGACGCGCGCGACCGGCGAGGGCAAGGACGTCGCCCGGCTGTGCTCGGGCGACCCGTCGGTGTACTCGGCGATCGCCGAGCAGGCGCGGCGCCTGGACCGCGAGGGCGTGCCCTGGGACATCACTCCCGGCGTCCCGGCGTACGCCGCGACCGCCGCGCTCATCGGCCGCGAGCTGACCGTTCCGGAGGTGGCCCAGTCGGTTGTCCTGACCCGCGCGCAGCGGGACTCGACCAGGATGCCGCCGTCCGAGACACTCGCCGCCTTCGCCCAGACCCGCGCCACACTCGTGCTGCACCTGGCGATCCGGCACACACGGCGCCTCGCGGAGGAACTGGCGCCGTACTACGGAGCGGACTGCCCGGTCGTGGTCGGCTCGCAGGTCAGCCAGCCCGAGGAGGTGGTCCTGCGCGGCACGCTCGCCGACATCGCCGGCCAGGTCGAAGCACACGGCCTGCGGCAGGCGGCCGTGATCATCATCGGCTGGGCCCTGGACGCCGAGGGCTTCGTCGACTCGCACCTCTACCAGTCCCGGTGCGGCGGGGCTGTCGCGGATGCGGCAGGTGCTACCTCGTTCCCGCCGGATGCGGTGGGTCCTACCCCGCTATTAGGCCAATAGTCTGCTCTCGGGACCTCTGTGACAGTTCTGTGCCAGGACACCCGCGCACTGTCACCGATGTGCTGCGACATACCGCGATCGTGCCGGCTGCGAGGTAACGGCTACCGCATCCGGGGTCCCTCTGTGCGGGCGGATGCGCGTTAGGGCATTCCGGACGCCGCGCGGTACCCTCCTCATCGTCATCAGACGCGCTAGCGAGGAACCCGGTGAGAATCCGGGACGGTCGCGCCACTGTGAGCATGCTGCGCTACGCGCCGCACGTGAGTCAGGAACTCGCCCGCGTCTGCCCCCCGTTCGGGACGCGCACTCCCGAGAGAGGTCCGCGATATGCATATCGCCGAGGGTTTTCTGCCCCCTGTCCACGCGGCTTGCTGGACAATAGCCGCCGCACCGTTCGTCGTCCACGGCACTCGTGCCCTCGCTCGCACCGCCAAGGAACATCCGAACGCCAAGCTGCTGCTGGGCGCGGCCGGAGCGTTCACCTTTGTTATGTCGGCGATCAAGCTGCCGTCGGTCACGGGCAGCTCGTCGCACCCGACCGGCACGGGAGTCGGCGCGATCATCTTCAGACCTCCCGTGATGGCCTCACTGAGCACTGTCGTCCTGCTTTTCCAGGCATTGCTGCTCGCGCACGGTGGGCTGACCACCCTCGGCGCCAATGTCTTCTCGATGGGAGTCGTCGGCCCCTGGGTCGGCTACGGCATCTATCGGCTGCTCGGCAAGGCGCCGTTCTCCGTCGCAGTCTTCTGCGGTGTCGCGATGGCAAATCTCGCGACCTACGTGATGACAGCGACACAGCTCGCGCTGGCGTTCCCCAGCGGCCACGGCGGCTTCGGCGCCGCCTGGGTCGAGTTCATGGGCGTCTTCGCCGTCACCCAGATCCCCTTGGCGATCATCGAAGGCTTGATCGGCGTCCTGCTGTTCAATGCCCTGCGGTCGTGGGCACCCAAGGAGCTCTCTGAGCTCAAGGTGGCGCTGCCCGAGGCGAAGGACAAGGAGCCGGCTCATGCGTAGGTGGATGATCAACACGCTTATCGTCATCGCGGTTGCGGTTCTCTTCGGGATCGCCTTCATGCTGGGAAACCAGAAGGAGGTCGCGGACGGCGACGAGGTCTTCGGCGGCACGGACGCCGCCGCCACCGAGATGGTGGAGGAGGCCAACCCCGACTACGAGCCCTGGTTCTCACCACTGTTCGAGGCCGAGTCCGGCGAGATCGAGTCGGGCCTGTTCGCGCTTCAGGCGGCGATCGGCGCCGGCGTCCTCGGGTTCGCGCTCGGCGCACTGTGGCAGCGTAACCGGCCCCGCACGGACGCTCACGGCTCCGTCGTCGGCCCGAGCGCGCCGCACTCGACAGACGCCCGCTAGCGAATGGCGCGACTCGCCCTCGATGACGCGGCGTGGAGCAGCCACTGGAGAGGCCGATCGACAGCGGAGAAGGCGCTGCTGTCGATCGGTCTGCTGCTGGTCGCAGTCACGTCGCCGGCGCCGTGGGTCTCGCTGCTGATTCTCGGCACGGCGATGACGATCGCGATCGCCCTCGCCCGGGTGCCGGCCCGCGGCTACCTGCTGGCGCTGCTCGCGCCCGCCTCGTTCGTGATCATCGGGTCGGCGGTGATCGCCGTGCACATCGGCACACCGCCGCCCGACGCGGTGTGGTCGTGGGGTCCGTTCTCGGCAACCACGCAGAGCCTGCTTCTCGCGGCCCAGGTGACCACGCGGAGTATGGCGGCGTTCTCAGCACTCCTCCTGCTCGCGTCGACGACACCGATGTCGGACATCCTCACCGGCCTACGACGGCTGCGAGTGCCGGAGGTGCTGATCGACATCGCGAGCCTCATCTACCGGCTACTGTTCGCCTTGCTCGGGGCGGCATCGACCATCATGGAGGCGCAACGAGCCCGCCTCGGTTACTCCTCGGGCCGCGCGGCCCGGCGGTCGGTCGGCGCCCTCGGTGGCGCCGTACTCATGCAGGCATGGGGCCGAGCACGACGGCTGGAGGAGGGCCTCGCCGGACGCGGCTACACCGGCTCGCTGCGGACGCTGTCGGCTGCCCGGCCGGTCTCGGTGTGGTTCGTGGTCGCAGCAGTCATACTCCTCGCCGCGCTCGTGACCGTCTCGGTTCTGGCGAGGTTCATGCGATGACGCCGGCCGACGACGCGATGCTCCTGGCGGCTGAATCGGTGCGCGCTGGCTACCGCGGGGCTCCCGACGTGTTACACGACGCCTCGGTGCAGGTCATGAGGGGAGTGCGGCTGGCCGTCATGGGCGCCAACGGCTCCGGCAAGACCACTCTGCTTCGCTGCCTCTCGGGAGCACATGAGCCCGCATCCGGCACCGTCATCTCGCGTGGTACTCCCTTGCGCTATAAGCAAAGTGCGATGAACACCCACCGGCAGCACGTGCAGCTCGTGCTGCAGGATCCTGACGATCAGCTCTTCTCCGCCGACGTCCGAGCAGACGTGTCGTTCGGGCCGATCAACCTCGGGCTGCCCGACGCGGCCGTGCTCGCGAGGGTCCGCGAGGCCCTCGACCTGCTCGGCATCGCCGATCTCGCCGACCGCGCCGTGCATCAGCTCTCGTACGGGCAGCGAAAACGAGTAGCGATCGCCGGTGCCATCGCGATGCGCCCGTCCGTGCTGCTGCTCGACGAACCGAGCGCCGGCCTCGACCCTACGACCGTCCACCAGCTGTACGGCGTTCTGCGCCGGCTCGAGGATGCCGGCACCACCGTCGTGCTGGCCACCCACGATGTGGATCTCGCCTGGCGCTGGGCGGATGAGGTCGCGGTCGTGCACGCGGGCGTCGTGCAGCAGGGACCAGTCGCCGACGTGCTCACCGACGACGCGCTGCTCGATGCCGCTCGGCTACAGCTTCCGTGGCAGGTCGACCTGCTCCGCCGGGCCGGGATTGCCTTCGATGCGGCGAACCGGCCCCGCTCGCCCGCCGACATCGCTGATCTGATCCGCGACGGATCAGCAAGAGGCGATGATGTCCTTGGCGATCCGGGCTAAGGCGACCTGACCGACGGCGCGGAAGGGATGCAGCGGTTCCGGCGCCGCCGCCGAACCAGTCGGGCAAGGAGCGACCGGGGCATTCCGTGGCGCTGCGTCAGTCCGACACGAAGCGCGGGGTCCAGACCCGGCCGGACGGCGTGACGCGGGTGGACGACGCGCCGACGATCACCAGGCACTTCATGTCGACCGTCTCGGTGTCGAGCTCGTCGAGCGTGGTGACCTGCAGTGACTCCTCTGCCCGGCCGACGTCCCGCGCGACGATCACGATGGTGCCGGGGGCCTTTACCTCCAGCAGCACCTGACGGGCCTGCTCGAGCTGATCGGGACGCGAACGGGAGCGCGGGTTGTAGATCGCGACCACAAAGTCGCCCTCGCCCGCTGCGCGGAGCCGCTTCTCGATGACCTGCCACGGCTTGAGCCGGTCGCTCATCGACATCAGCACCAGATCGGCACCGAGCGGCGCTCCGGCGAGGGCCGAGGCGGCCAGCGCGGCCGAGATCCCCGGTGCCACGTTGATGTCGACATCCGCGTAGGCCGGGTCCTCCGCAGCCTCGAAGACGGCGGCGGCCATGCCGAACACTCCTGCGTCGCCGCCGGAGACGACCGCCACCTCGCGGCCGCTCTTCGCCAGCTGGAGGGCGTGCCGGCCGCGGTCGACCTCGACGGTGTTGCCACTGGCATGCCGGGTGAGACCCTCGCGCTGGGGCACCCGATCGACGTACGGCGCATAGCCGATGACGTCGTCCACGCGGGCCAGGATCTCACCGGCCTCGGGCGAGAGCCACTTGTCCGGCCCAGGGCCGAGCCCGACGACGTGGACTGTTCCCGTCTGCTTTTCCGCAGTGGCGGCGATCTGCGTTTCGTCTCGGGTCGCGCGGCCGGCAGCGTCCGCGCGCCGATCGAGTCCGGGGACGACGATGATCGACATGTACGGCACAGTGGTGGGGTCGACCTCCCGCGCCGGCATGATCTGCTGGGAGTCTCGGGTGGCCCGCTCGACATACACCGCCCGGTCAAGTACGCCGGCCTGTCGCAGCGCCTCCCGGACTCCACTGAAGGTGCGGCCCAGCTTCATGATCACTGCGGCGTCGGTGTCGGCCAGACGGCGCGCCAGCTCTGGGACGGGAAGGGTGCCGGGGAGCACGGTGAGCACGTCCTCGTGACGGCACAGCGGCTCGGGGATCGCCGCGGTGGCGCCCGCCATCGCCGTCACCCCCGGCACCACCTCGGTGGCGAAGCGCGGTGAAAGCCGGTCGTACAGATACATGAACGACCCGTAGAACAGTGGATCGCCCTCCGCGATGACGACGACGTCGCGGTCTTGCTCGAGGTGCGCGGCGAGCCGCCGCTCGCACTCGGCATAGAAGTCGTTCAGCAGCCCGTGATAACCGCCGGGGTGATCGTAGTTCCCCGTCGTGACCGGATATCGCAGCTCTTCCTCGATCACGCCCGCTGGAATCAGATCGGCCGCGATCGCGCGCGCAATCGACTGCTTGCCGCCCGCTCCGGCGTGATACGCGATCACATCGGCGTTCCCGATCAACCCGGCCGCCTTGACGGTGATCAGGCCCGGATCACCCGGTCCAAGGCCAACTCCCCACAGTCGTCCCGTGCTCATGCGAGCTCGGACTCGTGCGCGAGCGCGTTGAGCGCGGCAGCCGCCATCGCCGATCCGCCACGACGGCCGTGCACCACGATCCATGGGACCTGGCCGCCCTCGGGCAACTCGTGCTCGGCTAACGCAGTCTTCGACTCGGCCGAGCCGACGAAGCCGACGGGCATGCCCACGATCGCGGCCGGGCGAGGGGTCCCGAGGGAGGGATCCTCCAGCATCTCCAGCAGATGGAACAGCGCGGTCGGGGCGTTGCCGACCGCGACGACCGCACCCTCCAGCCGGTCGGCCCACAGCGAGACGGCCGCCGCAGATCGGGTGGTTTGCCATTCTCGCGCCAATGCAGGAACCCGGTCGTCGCGCAGCAGACAGATCACCTCGTTGTCGGCGGGCAGCCGGCGACGGGTCACGCCGTGCGCGACCATGTTGCTGTCCGCGAGGATCGGGGCGCCCGATCGCAGCGCCGAGCGCGCGGCGCGGACGACGTCCGGGTGCGCGGCGATCTGGTCGGCGACGGCTACATCGCCTGCGGCGTGGACGATCCGGACTGCGACATCGGTGACGTCGTCCGGCAACGCCGACAACCGCGCGCGAGCCTCGTCGCGGATCATCCCGAAGGACTGGCGGTAGATCTCCTGCCCGTCGGTCTCGTACTCGTATGCGCGGGCGGGCCTGTGGATCTGGTTCATTGGGCGGGCTCCAGGTCTGCGATCAACGCGCGAGCTTGTACGAGATCGGCGGGGTTGATGACGTCGATCGCCTGTGCCGGGTGTCCACACCGACGATCACAGCCGCTGACGTGCACCGCCGGCACGTCCTCATCGCGCGCGAGACCGCGAGCGATCTGCAATGTCGGCGAGCCGGTGCGAGCACAGTGCGGCGCGCCCACGCAGGCAGTCACCCGAGTGAACCCGCTGGCGGCATCGACGACCAGTCCCGCACCGGCCACCCGCGAGGCCTGGGCCGCAGCACCAGGCACGAGCACGGACCGCCATGGCGTCAGCACGACCTCCTCCGCCAGCTCGGTGAGCAGCTCGGCCTGATGCTGCTCCAGCATGCCGAGCGGGACCCCGGCCAGGAGGTCGTCGCCGTACGCACCCGGGGACGGAGGGGCGCTGACCCGCGGCTCGCCGACGGGCCCGGCACCCTCGCCGAGCAGGTCCGCCCGGCCGGAGAGCTCACGAGCATTCCAGATCACCGGCTGGTGCCCGCTCGGCTCGCGATGCGCGACGAACCGGCGGCTGGCCTCGATCCGCGCGGCGGCGGCGTCGGCCCGCGTCACCTGGCGACCGAGGCCGGAGCTCGCCGCCCGGACGATTCCGTGCTCGGGGGCGCTTGCCTGGTAGGAGACATCCCACGGCGTACTCATCACGTCCCCGGATCCGTCGTCGATCGCGACCAGCCAGCGACCGGGCAGCCGGGCCAGCGTCGGGTCGGCGCGCAGCACCTCGTCGTACGCCGCGACAATCGCAGCGACCGGGGTGGCCTCGAACGGTGAGGCGATGATGTTGCGCATCACCTCGTGGGTGGACGACGGCAGCAGGCCGAGCTCGATAACGAACGGCTCTAGGTCGGCCGGCAGCGGATCGGGAAGACCCCGCAGCTGGAGGTTCCCGCGGCTGGTGAGCTGGATGACCGGCGCTGCGTTCGTCGCGGCATACCGGGCGAGGGCGCTGAGCGTCGCCGTCGGGATATGTCCCCCCGGGGCCCGCAGCCGCACCAGTGTGCCGTCGCCGCTGACGTATGGACGCAGGACGCCGGGGCAGCGATCGTCGGCCGGACGCGTGGTTGAGCTCAGGGACACGCCGCGAGTGTAGGCCCAGCCGAATCCTGGCGCCCGCGGCGGTCCGGATAGGCTGTCGAGCGGTCGCGCGTGCGGAACCCGGTGCGAATCCGGGGCGGTCCCGCCACTGTGAGCGCTCGTGCATCAGCTGCACCCGAGGGCAAGTCAGGAACGCCACCGCGGCCGAGACCACCGGGCAGGCCGGTGGCGACCCTACGCACCCGGGGCGCGGACACCCCGGCGAGGAGCTGCTAGTCGATGGCCCGTATCGCCCTCCTGTCGACCTCTGACACCGATCTGCTGAGCGCTCGCGCGAGCGGCGCCGATTACCTGTGGGCCAACCCCGCCCGCACCGCTGCCCCCGCGCTCGATGACTGCGACATCGTCATCGCGCGCGTCCTCGGCGGCCCGCAGGACCTCGCTACCCTCCTGCCCGGGCTGCCCGATCTCGCGGTGCCGGTGGTCGTGCTGGGCGGCGAGCAGGCCCCGAGCGCCGAGCTGATGACGCTGTCGACCGCACCGCAAGGCGCGGTCTCGGAGGCCCACCGCTATCTCGCGTACGGTGGCGCGGCGAACCTCGAGAACCTGCACCGCTTCCTGTCCGACACCCTCCTGATGACCGGCGACGGGTTCGAGCCGCCGGCCGAGCTGCCCACCTGGGGCGTGCTCGACCGGCCCGCGCCCCCGGACGCCGATCGGCCGCGGGTCGGCGTGCTGTTCTACCGCGCGCAGTACGCCGCCGAGAACACCGCCTACGTGCACGCCCTCGCCGACGCGATCGACGCGGCCGGCGGCATTGGCGTCCCGATCCACGCGACCTCGCTGCGCGATGCCCCCGACGAGCTGCTGGAGTACCTCGGCACCCTCGACGCGCTGGTCACTACGGTCCTCGCGGCCGGCGGCACCCGGCCCGCGACGGCGTCCGCCGGCGGGGACGACGAGTCGTGGGACGTCGAAGCGCTCGCCAACCTCGACATCCCCATCCTGCAAGGGTTGTGCCTGACCTGGAGTCGCGAGTCGTGGAGCGAGTCGGACGACGGTATGTCCCCGCTGGACGTCGCCACCCAGGTGGCGGTCCCGGAGTTCGACGGGCGGCTGATCACCGTCGCCTTCTCCTTCAAGGAGACCGACTCCGACGGCCTGCCGCATTACGTACCCGATGCCGAGCGCTGCGCGCGCGTCGCGCAAATCGCGGTCAACCACGCGCGGCTCCGGCACATCCCGCCGGCCGAGCGCAAGATCGCCGTGGTGCTGTCGGCGTACCCCACCAAGCACTCCCGCATCGGCAACGCCGTCGGTCTCGATACTCCCGTGTCCACGATTCGGTTGCTGCGTGCGATGCGTGAGGCCGGCTACGACCTCGGCGCGCCGTGCACACTGCCCGGCGTCGATCCGCTGCCCCGGATCGACGGCGAGGAGCCCGACACCACCGCCGGCAACGCGCTGATCCACGCGCTGATCGAGGCCGGCGGCCAGGATCCCGAATGGCTCACCCAGCAGCAGGTCTCCGAGCACCAGGTGCGGATCCCCGCAGCGAGCTACCAGCAGTGGTTCGCCGCCCTGCCAGCGGATCTGCGCGAGGCGATGACCGACGCGTGGGGCGAGGCACCCGGCGAGCTGTTCGTCGACCGCAGCACCAACCCGGACGGCGAGATCGTCTCGGCCGCGCTCGTGTCGGGCAACGTCGTCCTGCTCGTCCAGCCGCCGCGAGGGTTCGGCGAGAACCCGATTGCGATCTATCACGACCCGGACCTCGCCCCGACCCACCACTATGTGGCTACCTACCAGTGGATCGAGCGGGAGTTCGGTGCGCACGCGGTCGTCCACGTCGGCAAGCACGGCAACCTCGAATGGCTGCCCGGCAAGAATCTCGCGCTGTCGGCGGGCTGCGGACCCGACGCGGCGCTGGGCAGTTTGCCGCTGATCTACCCCTTCCTGGTCAACGACCCCGGGGAAGGCACCCAGGCCAAGCGCCGCGCTCATGCGACCATCATCGACCACCTCGTGCCACCGATGGCCCGCGCCGAGTCGTACGGCGACATCGCGCGACTCGAGCAGCTGCTCGACGAGTACGGCAACGTCAGTGCGATGGACCCGGCGAAGGCACCCGCCCTGCGCGGTGAGATCTGGACGCTCATCCAGGCCGCCAAGATGGATCACGACCTCGGGCTCGAGCAGCGACCGGACGACGAGGCGTTCGACGAGTTCGTGATGCACGTCGACGGGTGGCTCTGCGAGATCAAGGACGTGCAGATCCGCGACGGGCTGCACGTGCTGGGCCAGGCGCCCGAGAGCGACGGCATGCTCAACCTGGTACTGGCGATGCTGCGCGCCAACCAGATGTTCGGCGGCACCACCGGCCACGTCCGCGGGCTGCGCTCGGCGCTCGGCCTGGAGGAGAACTCCTCGTCGAAGGCCGACACCGACGCTGCCGAGGAAACGGCTCGCGCGCTCGTCGTCGCGATGGCCGAGAATGCCTGGGACATGAGCAGAGTAGCGGACGTCGTCCGCTCGGTGCTCGGCGAGGCCAACGACGATGCCGCTGCCGCGCTCGAGTTCGCCTGCACCGAGATCGTGCCTCGGCTGCGGCGCACCGATCGGGAGATCGACATGGTGCTGCACGCGCTGGGCGGCGGATACATCCCCGCCGGCCCCTCCGGGTCGCCGCTGCGCGGCCTGGTCAACGTGCTGCCCACCGGACGCAACTTCTACTCCGTCGACCCCAAGGCGATCCCCTCCAGGCTGGCCTATCAGACCGGGTTGGCGATGGCCGAGTCGCTGCTGGAGCGATACCAGGAGGAGACCGGCGAGCTGCCGCGCTCGGTCGGTCTGTCGGCGTGGGGCACCTCGGCGATGCGCACCTCGGGTGACGACATCGGCGAGGTGCTCGCCCTCATGGGTGTCGTACCGGTCTGGGACGAGCAGTCCCGACGGGTCGTCGGGCTCGAGCCGATTCCGCTCGACGAGCTGGGCCGCCCGCGGATCGACGTCACGGTAAGGATCTCAGGCTTCTTCCGAGACGCCTTCCCGCACGTCATCGCGCTGCTGGACGATGCCGTCAAGCTGGTCAGTGAGCTCGACGAGCCCGACGAGATGAACTACGTGCGCGCCAACGCCCGCGCCGACCTCGCCGAGCACGGCGACGAGCGCCGCTCGCGGACGCGCATCTTCGGATCCAAGCCCGGCACCTATGGCGCAGGCGTCCTGCAGGTGGTCGAGTCGGGCAGCTGGCGCGATGACGCCGACCTGGCGGAGGTCTACACGCAGTGGGGCGGCTATGCCTACGGCCGCGATCTGGACGGGAGGCCGGCCCGCGAGGACATGCAGCGCAACTACGCCCGCATCCAGGTGGCGACCAAGAACGTCGACAACCGCGAATCCGACATCCTCGACTCCGATGACTACTTCCAGTACCACGGCGGGATGATCTCGACGGTGCGCGCGCTCACCGGCGCCGAGCCCAAGGCGTACGTCGGCGACTCGACCACCCCGGACGCGGTCAGGACCCGCACGCTGACCGAGGAAACCAACCGGATCTTCCGGGCCCGCGTCGTCAACCCACGCTGGATCGCGGCCATGCAGAAGCACGGCTACAAGGGCGCCTTCGAGCTCGCGGCGACCGTCGACTACCTGTTCGGATTCGACGCAACCGCTGGCGTCATTCCGGACTGGATGTATGAGAAGCTCGCGCAGGAGTATGTGCTCGACAAGGTCAATCAGGACTTCATGCGCAAGGCCAACCCATGGGCGCTGCGGGGGATCGTCGAGAAGCTCTCCGAAGCCGCCGACCGCGGCCTGTGGGAAACCCCCGATCCGCAGCTGATGACGGACATGCACGAGGTGTATCTGTCGGTCGAGGGCGACCTCGAGGAGTAGGAATGGACCCGCACACGCCCTTCGGCCCCATCCACCCTCACTACGGGCCCTCCCGCAGCTACCCACCCAGTGACCTCACGATCGCCCGGATCACCTCACATTCGCCAGATCATCGCACGACCTACCAGGAGCCCAGATGATCAGTCCTGAGATCCCCTCCCCCTCGACGAATGCAAGGGAGGAAGCACAGGCGCGGTTTGACGCGTTGGCGAAGCCGTTGGGGTCGCTGGGGCGGATCGAGGAGGTGGGAGCGTTCATCGCCGCTACCCAGGGAAAGTGCCCGCCAGATCCCCTCACGAACGTCCGCGCAGTCGTGCTTGCCGGGGATCATGCCGTCACCGCGTCGGGCGTCGCGGCCTATCCCTCAGCCGTCACGATCGCGATGGTGAACGAGATCGCGGCGGGGCGCGCGGGCGTCTCGGTGCTGGCCCGGCAGCACGACGTGTCGCTGCGCGTTCTCGATATCAGCGTGGACGTCGAGGCCGGCACCTTCGCCGACGGGATCGACGCTCACAAGCTCGCACGCTCGTGCCGCCCTATCGACACCGCCGACGCAATGACCGATGACGAGCTCGCGGCCGCTCTCGAGACTGGAGCCCGTATCACCACCGAGGAGGTCGCTGCCGGAGCCCAGCTGCTCATCGTCGGGGATCTCGGCATCGGCAACACCACGCCGAGCGCCGCACTGGTCGGGGCCCAGCTCGGCCTTCCGGCAGCTCAGGTCACCGGGCGCGGTGCCGGACTGGACGACGCGGCGTACGCCGGCAAGATCGAGGTCGTGCAGCGGATCATCGACCGCGTCGCCGATGACCAGAGCGCACAGGAGAGGCTGCGCAGGATCGGCTCACCGGACATCGCGGTCGGCGTCGGGATCATGATCGCGGCAGCGCGCGCCGGCGTACCGCTGCTGCTCGACGGCAACATCGCAACGACTGAGGCGCTCTACGCCGAGGCGCTCGCACCGGGTGTGCGCGCTTGGTGCCTGGCCGGGCACCGCAGTCCCGAGCCATCGCTCAGCCGTTCACTCGCCGCCTTGCAGATCACTCCGTTGCTCGATCTCGGGATGCGGCTCGGGGAGGGGTCCGGCGCGATCGCGGCCCTTCCGCTCGTGCGCTCGAGCGTGCTGCTGATGCGCGAGATGGCGTTACTCGCAGACGCGCTGGGGTGAGATGAGCGTCCCCGACCCCGTCCCCGACCCCGCCCGCGAGCCCGGCAGGACGTCCACGGGCGCGGGATCACTCGGCCCGGGGCTGCGGCTCGCGGTCGGGACCCTCACGATCCTCCCGGTCGGCGACATCCACCCGCTGCCACGCGGCGCCGGTCGGGTTGCGATGATCGCCGCACCGCTTGCCGTCGTCCCGATCGCCGCTGTGGCGGGGATCCTGCTGTGGCTCGCGTTGATGGCCGGCGCGCCGGCGCTGGTGAGCGCCGCGCTGTGCCTGGCTACGATCGCCGTGCTCACGCGGGCGATGCATCTGGACGGGCTCGCCGACACTATCGACGGGCTCGGTGGTGGCTGGACCAAGGACCGGGCGTTGGAGATCATGCGCAGCGGCGACGTCGGCCCGATGGGTGTGGCCGGGCTGGTGCTCACACTTCTCGCCCAAGCGAGCTCGCTCGCCGCGCTGACCGTGCTGCCCTGGGCGGGATTGCTCGCGGCCACGGCGATCTGCTCCTCCCGGACCGCCGCGACGATGCTGTGCAGCAGGCGCATCCCGACGGCGCGCGCCTCCGGGATGGGCGCCGTCGTCGCGCGTAGCGTGCCGGCGCCTGCGGTGATCGGCGTCGCCCTGATCGTCTCGGCGGCGCTTGCCGGCGCGGCCGCGGTGAGCGGTCTGGCGTGGTGGTGGGGTCTGGCCGCCGTTGGCGGGGTGATCGTCGTCCTGGGTATCTTCCTGGGCATGGTCCTACGCAAGATCGGCGGCATCACTGGTGACGTGATCGGCGGCGCCATCGAGCTCGCACTCACCGCGGTGCTCGTCGTGCTCGCGATCGGCGCAGCGGCATGAAGACCTTGGTGACCGGCGGGATTCGTTCGGGGAAGTCGCAGTACGCCGAGGGACTGATCGCGGACGCCGAGCAGGCGACCTATCTGGCAACCGGCGCCGTCCCCTCCGCGAGCGACCTGGAGTGGGGGGCCCGGGTCGATGCCCACCAGGCGCGTCGTCCGTCTGCGTGGACGACCGTTGAGACGCTGGATGTGCCGCGTTCCCTGCGCGAGGCGCCGGGCGTCGTTCTGCTCGACTCGGTCGGAAGCTGGCTCACCCGCCAGCTCGACGAGCTCGACCTGTGGGAGGACGCCGGAACCGACTGGCAGCGGCTGCTCGCCGGCCGGCTCGATGCCCTGGTCGGTGCGGTCGCTGCCGTCGAGCACGATCTGGTCGTGGTCACGGAGGAGGTCGGCCTGTCGCTGGTCAGCGAGCACCGAAGCGGCCGGATCTTCGCCGACTGGATCGGTACGGCGAACCAGCGGCTGGCCGCGGTGTGCGACCAGGTCGTCCTCCTCGTGGCGGGCTGTCCCCTGGTGATCAAGGACGCGGCGACACCAACGCGTAGACGTCCATGACCCAGCCGAGCTCTTCGCGCACCGCAGCGCGGGCCTGCTCGATCTCGGCGATCACGTCGGCCAGCCGGCCCGAGCGCAGCTGCTGCTGCGGCATCCCCACGCACGCACCCCAGTAGATCTGCAGGTCGGGCGCGCGCTGCACGAGCCCGCGGCAGGCCAGGTGACCGTCGAGCATGACCACCACGGTGCCCTGATCGGGGGACCAGTCCTCGACCAGGCGGCGCCCGGTCGTGATGTGCACCGGCCCGCCCACAGCGTTCAACGGGATCCCGTGCTCGGCGGCTAGCACCTGGATCGCCGATATACCGGCGATCACCCGCACATCGAGGTCCATCTGTCCCGCGATCTGGTCGACCATGCGGATGGTGCTGTCGTAGAAGGCAGGATCGCCCCACACCAGGAAGCCGACCGTCGCACCGTCGGGCATACCGCGGAACTCGTCGACGAGCCGGGCGACGCGGGCACTGTGCCAGGCGGCGACGCCGGCCCGATACTGATCGTCATCGCGTTCGGCGTCCGGGCCACGCTCCGGATCGGAGATCGTGCGCAGCTCCCACCTATCGTGCTCGATCACCTGCTCGCACAGCGACCGGCGCAGCTCGAGCAGCTCGCTCTTGCGCTCCCCTTTGTCGGGGACGAGGAACACGTCGACCTCGTTCATCGCCGCGATCGCCTCGCCCGTCAGGTGGGACGGTGACCCGAGGCCGACGCCGATGATATGCACGCGACGGGCCATCATGCTTCCTTTGCCAGTTGCAGAAGTAGGTCGAGATCGACGTGCCCGGTCACCTGGTCGGCCAGCTCGTCCAGCATCCGCTCGCGACGCGCGGCGAATCCTTCCGCCCCGGCCGCAGGGCTCCAGCTGGAGCCGCTCGCTGCCGCCACCTCCGACAGCCAGGCCCGCCGGAAGGCGTCGGACTCGAAGATGCCGTGCCAGATCGTGCCGTACGTCGCCCCGACTACCGCTCCACCGGGGAAGGAGCCGTCGTCCTCGACGATGCCGTGATGGATCTCGTAGCCGTCGACCGGCTGCCCAGCCCACGTTCCGCTGGGCCGGCCCAGCACCTTCTGCTCCTCGAAGCGGACCGTTCCAGGCAGCACGCCGATGCCGGGGACGCGCCCGGCTCTGCTCTCATGCGCATCGTCGATCGACTCGACCAGCATCTGGTACCCGCCGCAGATCCCGAGCACCGGCCGATGGCGCGCGGCACGGCGGCGGACGACGGCATCGAGCCCGCGCGTCCGCAGCCAGCCCAGATCGCTGACAGTCGCTCGTGAGCCGGGCAGCACCAGCAGATCGGCGCTCTCGCACTCCTCGGGATCGGTGCTGACGCTGACCTGCACCCCGGGTTCTGCGGCGAGCGCATCGACGTCGGTGGCGTTCGAGGTGCGGGGAAACCGCACGACCACCACGTTCAGCGCTCCCGAGGCTGCCTCAGCACCCCATCTCCCTACGGACAACGCATCCTCCGAGTCGATCCAGACGCCGTCGAGCCAGGGAATGACTCCGGCACAAGGCATCCCGGTACGGCGGGTGATCTCCTGCAGCCCAGGGTCAAGCACGGACTCGTCGCCGCGGAACTTGTTGATGACGTAGGCGCGAAGCATCGCCCGGTCGTCGTCGTCGAGCAGCGCCCAGGTGCCGTACAGCGCGGCGAGCACGCCCCCGCGGTCGATATCACCCACGAGTACGACCGGCAGGCCGAAGCGGCGGGCCAGCCCCAGATTCACATAGTCGCCGCGCCGCAGGTTGATCTCAGCCGGGGACCCGGCGCCCTCGGCGATCACGACATCGTGCGTGCCGGCGAGCTCGTCGTACGCCGCGAAGGCAGCCTCGGCCAGGTGCCCGCGTCCGGTCGCGTACTCACCCGCCATCAGCTCCCCTGCGGGCTTACCCCGCAGGACGATGAACGCGCGCCGGTCCGAGCCGGGCTTGAGCAGCACCGGGTTGTGGATGCTGGAGGGCTCCACCCCCGCCGCCTGCGCCTGCAGGTACTGGGCGCGGCCAATCTCCGAGCCGTCGCGGCAGACCATCGAGTTGTTCGACATGTTCTGCGCCTTGAACGGCGCCACCGACACCCCACGGCGAGCGAACGCGCGACACAGCGCCGCGGTGATCAGCGACTTGCCGGCGTCCGAGCTCGTCCCTGCGATCAACAGTCCTGCCACGGCGGTCGAGTCTACGCGGCAGGCTACGGTGGGCGACGTGCAAGAGGTGATCGTGCATCTGGTGCGCCATGGCCAGTCGACGTGGAATGTCGAGCGTCGCCTCCAGGGCCAGACGGCCCACCCGCCGCTGACCGACCGCGGCCGGGCGGACGCCGCACGCGCCGCCCGGCAGCTCGCTGCGCTCGTCGGCGATGAGCCGGTCTGCTTGGTTACCAGCGACCTGGAACGCGCCCGGCAAAGTGCGGCCATCATCGCCGATCGGCTGGGGGTCACCGCCGTCGAGGACGTGGCGCTTCGGGAGCAGCACCTCGGGGACATGCAGGGCCGCCTGACGAGCGAGTTGTCGGCACTCCCGGTGCCGGACGGACAGCACATCAGCGAGGTGCGCTGGGGTGGTGGCGAGTCGATCGCCGACGTCCACGCCCGGCTCACGCACTGGTTCGGACGCCAGCTGCGCATCGCACCGCAGCATCTCGTCGTCGTCACCCACGGCGACACCCTGCGCGTGGCGCGGGCGGTGCTGCACGGTCGCACGCACCGTGAGGTCGAGTGGGGCGTCGTCCCGAACGGCGCTGTCGTATCGGTGCGGGTCGGCTGAACCGGCGGCATACCTGCGAATCGGGGAGAATGTCAGGGATGCCGAGTCTCTCCCGCTGTCCCCGCCTATTCGCAGCAACGGCCATCGTCGGGCTCGCGCTGGCCGGGTGCACGTCGTCCGGCTCGGACACCACCGATGGACGAGGCACAGACGGGTCCCCGGAACCGACGAGCAACAGCGTCCTGCCGGGCCTCTGATCACCTCCAGCCAGGCGGCTATACCCCATGGGGTATGTGTGCAGGCGGTATAATCCATGGTCGGGCCGACCAGAAAGCGAGCAGGCATGTCGAAGGCATCGAAGAACCAGGCGCGGCTCATCGACAGCTCGGCTGTTGGTCGCGATGGATATGTGCGCGTGCGCCCGACCTGGAGAACCAGCCAGATCCACCAGATGGACGCCGGCGGCTTCGGACGGCAGATCGGTTGGCTGCTGGGCGCGATGATCACCGCGCCGATCATGCTGCTGGTAAGCAAAAACTTCGCGTTCTGGCAGATCCTGCTCGGCATTGCGATCGGCGCGATCCTCGGCGCACTCATCGGTCACGTGCTCGCCAAGGCGGTGTGGGGGCGGCTGAAGCACGAGATCGACGCGGTCAACCCCCGCCAGGTCATGTCCACTGAGGTCACACCGGGCTCGTGGATGATGACCCGCAACGACGGCACCAACCGAGCGATCCGCATCGAGTCGGTCGCCGAGCCCACCGAGGTCCCGCAGATCGGGAACCAGGCCACGCCGAGCGCGCACGTGCGCTTCCTGACCTCGACCGGACGCTACGTCATCATGCCGGCCGACCAGGAGGTCACGCTCGTCGAACTTGCTGAGGACGTCGACCTGCCCCCGGCCAAGCCCCTCGCCTGAGGAACTACTAGGTGACCGCGTCCTTCGCGGCGAGCATCGCGATCTTCGCCTCCCGGCGGGCGGTCTTCGCGGCATGCTGAGCCTCGCGCCGGGCGGTCTTGGCTGCGTGCCGGGCCTCCCGCCGGGTGAGGCTGGCAGTGCGTCCCACGCTGTCTCCGGCCAGTTTCGCGCGGTAGAGCAGCCCGGGCTTGCCCTCGGTGTCGACCAGCGTCATCACCAGGCCCGCCAGAAGGCCCGCGTTCTTCACGAACTGGCTCAAGTGCTTGGCGCGCTCGTCCGGATCGGTGTGCTCCCAGAACGAGTGTCCGGCAATCGTCGTGGGCACGAGTGTGGCGGCCAGGACGGCGGCCGACGGCTTGCGCAGCACGCCGGTGGCGAGCCCGGCACCGGCTGCGAGCATCGCGGCGCCGTTGGCGGTGACCAGCAGCTGCGGATCATTCGGCAGGCCGGTCGATTCGGAGATCTTGGCGACGATCGGGCGTGCGGTGCTCGCCGCCTTCTCGCTGTTGGAGAGCTGGTTGATGCCGTCGTAGATGAACGGTGCAGCCAGCAACGGGCGGGCCAGAGCGCGGACGAGTCCCATGCTTGTCTCCTAGGTTGGCGGTCGGTCGAGTACTACCCCTCGAACGTATCCCAACCCCGCTATGACCCGTCGTGGCGGTGATGGCGGGCAGCCCCCCGCGCGCCCATACGAGCCGCCTCGTCGCGGTCCCTGCGCCGGCGGGGGGGGGGGCGTCGTCCGGCGGAGGCGAAAAACAAACCGGCAACCAGAAGCGCGAGGCCGATCCAGATCAGGATCGATACCTCGAAGCCCATGCTGCGCACGGTCGTTGCGATCGTTCTCACGGCACGCCTCTGTAAGGATCTTGTAAACAACCTCCAGGCTACCCACCCCGGAGCGCCCGGCGACAGGGGTTAGCCCGCAGAACCAAGGTCGTGTGGCTGGCGGGCCGGTTCGCCGAGGTCAACCTCGTCACGCACCACGACGCCCGGCCCGTGGTGGTGGTGGGCGACCCGCATCACGAATAGAAATGTGCCGCCGACCCATTCGCAAGCTCGGGGTCGGCGGCACTTTTGGCGGTGGCGGTGGGATTTGAACCCACGGAGGGGTTGCCTCACACGATTTCGAGTCGTGCTCCTTCGGCCGCTCGGACACGCCACCGTTGACCAGGGTACGGCATCCGCGCAACGTGAGGCGAGGCGGTATCGGGCCGTCAGTCGCGGCGCAGATCAAAGAACTCCCGCATCACCCCGGCGCACTCGGCACCCAATGACTCAGGCAGGTCCCACGGCCCGAGCACTTCCGGACGGTGGTTCAGTCTCGGGTCGCGGACGACGTCCCACAGCGACACCACCGCGCCGGTCTTGGGCTCGAGGGCCCCAAAGACGATCCGCTCGACCCGGGCCAGCACCGCCGCGCCGGCGCACATCGTGCACGGCTCGATCGTCACCACGAGGGTGTGCCCGTCGAGGCGCCACTCACCCGCCCGACGCGCCGCAGCGCGCAGCGCCAGGATCTCCGCGTGCGCCGTCGGGTCGTGATCCCGCTCGCGGGCATTGCCGCCCCGGCCGACGATCCGGCCATCAGGGGTCGTCACGACCGCCCCGATCGGGATGTCACCGTGCTGGGTGGCCGCTCGCGCCTCTCCCAAGGCGACCCGCATCGCGGCGTCGTACGGCGTGCTCATCCGCCCACCATACGGGCGCCAAGCCGGGCCGTAGGCTGTCGGCATGCGCACCCAAGGCCCCGTCGCGATCATCGGTCTCGGACTCATTGGCGGGTCGCTGGCGCTGCGGCTGCGCCGGGAGGATCAGCAGGTATGGGCGCACGCCCGATCGCCCGAGACCCGCAGCGCCGCCGAGCAGCACGGGATCAGGGCGTACGCCGACCTTCCCGAGATGCTCACAGCTCTCCCCGAGGGTGCGACCCTGGTGATCGCCACCCCAATGGAGCCCGCTCTTGCGTCGCTGCCGAAGATCGCTGAGCACACCGGGGAGGGTGTCACCGTCACCGACGTCGTGTCGGTCAAGGGCCCGCTAGTCGCGGCAGCCAGGGAGGCTGGGCTCGCGCACCGGTTCGTCGGCGCGCACCCGATGGCCGGTACGGCAGAGTCCGGCTTCGACGCAGCCGACCCCGACCTGCTGACCGGGGCGACCTGGGTGATCACGCTGGATCAGGACACCGACCTGCAGCGGTGGGCTCAGGTGTGCGACCTCGCTCTGCAGGCCGGCGGGCGCGTCGTCCCGGCCGACAGCGAGTGGCACGATCACGCGGCGGCCTGGATCAGTCATCTCCCGCACGTGCTCGCCGAGCTGCTGGCCTCCAACGTCGAGCCGCGGAGCCTGCTCGGTTCGCTCGCCGCCGGCTCCTACCGCGACGCGACCCGGGTGGCCCTCACCCGCCCGGAGCTGGTCGAGGCGATGCTCGTGGGCAACCGGCGAATGCTCACCGAGGCCCTGGAGAGCCTCCTGGACCAGCTCGAGCAGGCGACCCTCGGGGTGCGGGACGGCGACGTGCGGACGCTGCTCGAACGGGGGCACGCCAACCGCACCGAGTGGGAACAGCGACGCACCGAGACGGGCCCGGGCACGCGGTGCGAGCTATCCCTGGCATCGCCCGACATCCGCCAGCGACTGCTGGATCTGGGCGCGGCCGGCGGATTTGTTCTTTCCCATGAAAGCGGCAGGCTGACTGCACTAACCTGAGTCCAGCATCGACCCACCCGCTGGCACAGCCCAACGCCCGCCGTCCTGCAAGTGAGGCAGCATGGAATTCAACAGAGACGCGCGCATCGACACGTCTCAGATCGATGACGCACGCGGTCGCGGCGGCGGTGGCGGTGGTGGCTTCGGCTTCCCAGGCGGTGGCGGTGGACGGATGCCGATCCCGCTCCCCGGTGGCGCGGGCGGCAGCATGGGATGCCTCGGCGTCGTCGGCCTGATCATCTTCTTGATCATGCAGTTCTTCATGAGCGGAAGCGGTGGTGGCGGAGGCGGCGCGAGCTTCCCGCAGGACAACGGCAGCGGCGTCCCGGTCAACAACTTCAGCGCCGGCGACACGGGCGTCGACATCGAGTCGTGCAACTCCGACCCGAACGCGCTCGACCGCGACGACTGTCGCCTCGCCCTGATCATCAACAGCGTGAACGCCTTCTGGAAGCAGTACCTGCCCGAGGCCACGCCGCAGCAGATCCAGTACCGCACCGCCGTGACCCAGCTGTTCAGCGAGGGGACGGTCACCGGCTGCGGCCAGGCGACTTCCGCGGTCGGGCCGTTCTACTGCCCGAACGACGAGAAGATCTACATCGACATGTCATTCTTCGACACCCAGCTGCAGCAGCTCGGCGCCGAGAACACCACCTTCGTCCAGGCGTACGTTGTCGCGCACGAGTACGGGCACCACCTGCAGAACATCCTCGGCGTCCTCCAGCAGGGTCAGCAGATGGACCAGTCCGGCCCCAACTCCGGCGCCGTGCGCGTCGAGCTGATGGCCGACTGCCTGGCGGGCGTGTGGACCCACCACGCCACCGGCACCACCGACGAGTCGGGCGTGAAGATCATCAACTCGATCACCGACGAGGACATCCAGTCCGGCTTGAACGCCGCATCGTCGATCGGTGATGACCACATCCAGGAGCAGACGCAAGGCCAGGTCAACCCCGAGTCGTTCACGCACGGCACCTCCCAGCAGCGCTACAACTGGTTCAAGAAGGGCATCGACTCCGGCGAGCTCGGCCAGTGCGACACCTTCTCCGGCGGCATCTAGAACGTTCGGCCTCACGTTGAAAGGAGCCCGCATGGGCGCCCTCAAGAGCTACCTCGCCGAGTTCATCGGCACCATGGTCCTGGTGATCGGCGGCGTGGGAACCGCGGTGATCGCAGGCGACCAGGTCGGTTACCTCGGCATCGCCCTGGCCTTCGGCCTGACGCTGGTCTTCCTGGTCTACGCGATCGGACCGATCTCCGGCTGCCACGTCAACCCGGCAGTCACCCTGGGCCTGCTGGCCACGGGCAAGATCGCACTGAAGGACGCCATCGCGTACGTCGTCGCGCAGTTCCTGGGCGGCATCGCGGGCGCGGCGATCGTGTTCGGCATCGCGCACGGCAACCCGACGTACACCCGCTCCATCGACGGCCTCGGCGCGAACGGCTACGGCACCGGCAGCCCCGACGGGTACAGCCTCGCGTCGTCCTTCGGCGCCGAGATCGTGCTGACCTTCCTGCTGGTGTTCGTCGTCCTCGCCGCGACCGACCGGATCGGCACCGCGGCGCTCGCCGGCCTGGCGATCGGTACCACGCTGATCATCTGCCACCTCGTGGGCATCCCGATCACCGGCACCTCGGTGAACCCGGCCCGCTCGCTCGGCCCGGCGTTGTTCGCCGGCGGAGACGCGCTGAGCCAGTTGTGGCTGTTCCTGGTCGCCCCCGCCATCGGCGGAGTGATCGGCGCACTCGTCTACAACATCCTCTTCGGTCAGGACAAGGTCGGCTACGAGGGCGAGCTGAACGTCGACGGTCGAGAGGACGGCGATCCGCTCGACCGCACACCCGGCACTCGGGACGCCCGGCACGACGCGCTTTCGACGGCCGGCCGGGATGGCGCGGTCGATCCGTCGGCGCGCACCGACGACGCGCGGTAGCCGGGCCACGGTCTCCGCGGAGGGCGCGGCCTCCTGCGAGGGCGCGCCCTCCCGTCATGTCTGCGTAGCGTCCCGCCGACGAGTCAACCGTTCTACGAGCCGGTCGGGGAAGGTTCCGGCGGTCTCGAGCACAACGCGGCAGCGTGCATCGTCCTGGCGCGGAAACCCGCGGTAGCGGCCTCGGGTGTCGCAGATCGTTGCTCCCCTGCTGGGCCCGTCGGTGCAGTCGATCTCGACCCTGATGACGGGTGCGAGCATCGGCAGGACGTCGCCGACGGCGATCGCCGCAGCCAACGCGTCATGGCACGGGGAGCTGCGCTCGGTGTACGAGTCGGCGTGGAAGAACTCGAAGTAGAAGTCGGTGATCGCCGCGACGAAGCGGGCTGCCGGTTGGTCGCTGGCGGCTAGCGCAGCGCGGTGTCGCTCCGTGACCACCTCGCGCATCGTCACATCGAGCGGCACGAGCGTGATCGGCCAGTCGGCGCTCAGCACCGCGTGGGCTGCCTCTGGGTCGTGCAGGATGTTGGCCTCGGCTGCTGCTGTCTGGTTGCCTGGCGCGTCGGCCGCGCCGCCCATCACGGTCACCCCGGCGACGAGGGCTGGCAGGTCTGGTTCGATGCCGAGGGCGAGCGCCAGATTCGTCAACGGCCCGGTAGCGAGGATGTGCAGCTCGCCGGGCCTTGCGCGAGCGGCGTGCACGATCAGCTCGGCCGCACTGCGCGAATCCAGCGGTCGCTCGGAGGCAGGAAGCCCGACGCCGCCTAGACCATCCTCACCGTGCACGTGTGGCGCAAGCTCGGGGATGTCTCCGCGCAGACTCCGCGAGGCCCCAACGGCGACCGGTATCGCGTCTGCATCCACAAGGTCGAGAACTCGTAGGCAGTTGGCCGCAGCAGCCGGCGCCGTCGTATTACCGAAAACTGTCGATATAGACGCAATCTCGGCACGCTCGTCGAGCAGCAGGTACAGGAGGGCCATCGCGTCGTCCACTCCGGTATCGCAGTCGACGTGTAGCACCCGGGCATCAGCAATCCTCACGGCAGCCATCCTTTCAGGCGCCCGGCTCAGCACGAGCGACCGGAGCGGGAGCTCCCGACGAGCGCGGAGTGAAGACCTCGGCACCTTCTCACGCGGTCACCGAGGTGCCCGGTTGCCGATCGGTAGTCTGGCGCATGATCCCTCCGCCGTTCCCTCCTTTCGCAGGGCAGGGTGGAGCCCCCACGAGTGGAAGGAGCAGCGGCATGCGGCACATCGGTGAGAGCCTCGGCGGCAAGCGGGTCTTGATCACCCAAGCCAGCGAGTTCATGGGCCCCGTTCTGGTCGAGGCGTTCAAGTCGTACGGCGCCGACGTCGTCGTCGACGAGCGCGTGCTCGACAGCGGCCTCGCCGGCGAGGAGGTCGCCACCGCCGCAGGTGAGGTCGACGTCCTGATCGCCAACCTCGGCGTCCCGGCGCCCAGCACCAAGGCACACGAGATCGGCGACGACGAGTTCCGGTACGCCTTCGCGCACATCGTCGATCCGCTGCCCGGCCTGTTCCGCGGCGTGCTGCCAGGGATGCTCGAGCGCCGCCGCGGCAAGATCGTCGTGATGGGCAGCGCGCAGGCGCTACGGAGCCAGAAGCGGGTCGCCACCTACGCCGCGGCGCGCAGCGCGCAAGCCGGGTTTGTCCGCGCCGCCGGGATCGAGGCTGCGCCGTCCAACGTGCAGATCAACATGATCGCGCAGAACTTCATCGAGAACCCGATGTACTACGGACCTGAGGTCCAGGCGAACCCAGCCTTCCAAGAGCGGCTGCGGCGCGAGGTTCCCGCGGGGCGTCTCGGCACTCCCGAGGAGGACGCGCAGTTCGCCGTGTTCCTCGCCTCCGACGAGGTGGGCTTCTTCGCCGGGCAGTCCATCTCTTTCTCCGGCGGCTGGGCAACCTGACGAACGACGTCCCCACCGCCGTCCTGCTCGGCTTCCAGGTTCTCGCGAGCTTCATGGGAGTTTTCGGGTTCGCGGTGGTCTTCAACTGACCGGCGCTGGTCGCCTTGGCCGCCCCCGGCGAATGAGGTGGCCGTTCGCGAGGCCAGCAGGAACGAGAACGGGCGAGCCCTCGCGGACTCGCCCGTTCTTCACATGATGCGCGGCTACAAAGTGCGGGCTCAAAGGGATTCGAACCCCTGACCTTCGGTTCCGTAGACCGACGCTCTATCCAGCTGAGCTATGAGCCCTCGTGCGGCTTCCCGCGAAGTGCGTTGTCCAGTATGGCATATCGCGCGAGGCCGCGGCGATGTGTTTTGGCACACCGCCCCCGCGGAGGATGCGGGACCCCGTCCGTTCGTCGCTCCTACGTCGCGTCGAACGTCCTCCTCAAATCCCGGACTCCGCTTCGCGGAGGATGCGGGATTTGAACCCGCGAGGGGCGAGTAGCCCCAACCGCATTAGCAGTGCGGCGCCATAGACCGGACTAGGCGAATCCTCCGTGCCGACATCCGAGGGACGCCTGCAACGTTCAAGGGTACAGGCCGCCGATCGCGCCCTGCAAAGCGGCCGCGCTGGGCCTCGTGGCGGCCTCAGAAGAAAAGCTGGTAGCCGACGAAGGCGACGATGTCGAGCAGCCAGTGTGCGATCACGAGCGGCAGGACGCGGCCCTCCTTGTGGAAGAACCACGCGAACACGATTCCCATCACCACGTTGCCGATGAACCCGCCGAAGCCCTGATACAGGTGGTATGCGCCGCGGAGCACCGCGGACGCCGCGATCACCGCCGGCAGCGTCCAGCTGAGCTGTCGCAGCCTCGTCATCAGGAACCCGACAACGATGACCTCCTCGACGATCGAGTTCTCCAGCGCGGCCATGATCAGCACCGGCACGGCCCACCAGTGCTCGTTCAGCCCGCTGGGCGCGACCGTCGTGTTGAACCCGAGGTGCTGAGCCAGGAAGTAGAAGCCCAGCCCCGGGAGGCCGATGACCGCCGCCAGGACCGCGCCCCAGCCGAGGTCGGTCCACGCCGTACGCCGCGAGAGGTCCAGGCCGAGCCGCTGCCACACGGACCGGCGTCCGTCGGCGTCCTGAGAACAGTGGTCGGGTCCCACAGAGCGTGGCGCGCTGCCGCCGGCGAACCGATCTCGCGAAAGCAGATAGAGCGCCAGCGCGACCGGGATGAGCGCGAAGAAGATGCCGCTGAGCTGGTAGGTCAAATCCAGCAGCGGTCGTTCGGACTGGGCGCGATTGAGCGTGGTGGTCTGCTGCGCGAGCGGTGTCGAGTCGGTCAGCTTGGCGATGATGCTGATGATCGAGTAGATCGCCGACTGCCCGAGCGACAGCCCCAGAACGATCCAGATCTCGCGCCGGTGGTCACGAATCGTCGTACCGTCGTCCGGGG